>JBKCGF010000220.1:0-4635 GCA_046303455.1 Chitinophagaceae bacterium
GTTCCATAATGTATGTTTATAAATGAATATAAATATATATTGAGTTAACCCAGTTAAAATTTATCCACTTTGCTTCCTGTAAAGCATTCATCAGCATTTTAAATCTCTTGATTTGGTTATTAGTCACTTTCCTTTTTTTCATTTATTACCAGAATCAAATCATTTTTTGGTATTCAATTTAATCTCCTTAGCTGGAAGGGTTATATTGGTGTATAGGTCATTAAATTCTTAAACATTGGATTACCCTATGATTCGTTTAATAATTTAAATGCTTGTCGGAAAATTGCATTAATTTATAAGCAAAATGAATTAATTGAAAAATATTGATATACTCACTTTTATTATTTACTTCCTTTTGTTTTCCATTATCGGATTGGTTGCTGGAAGAAAACGCAAAAACAACGCAGCTGATTTCTTTATTCAGCAAAACAAATTGCCCTGGTACCTTATTGGATTTTCCTATATAGCAGCAGGGGCAAGCAGTGAGCAGTTTATTGGAACAGTCGGTTCTGTATATAGCCGGGGTATGGTTATAGCCAATTGGGAATGGGGAAATGCAATTCCTATTATGGTAATGGTAGTTTTTTTCATACCCTATTATCTGAAAAATAAAATTGTAACTATTCCTGAATTTCTAGAGAAACGTTTCAATACAAAAGTCAAACTGCTTTTTGCTTTCATTTCAATCCTCATATATGTTTTCATCAATCTTGCCGGGGTCTTGTATACGGGAGCATATGCCATGAGCGGAATCTTGGGTATTAATATGTATTTGTGTATCGGACTCATTATATCAATTGTCGGATTTTTTGTCATTTATGGCGGTATGGCTTCAATTGCATGGACAAATGTAATGCAGGCGCTTATGCTTATCGGAAGCGGGATCACCATCTTTATCATTGGACTATTTACAGTTCCCGGAGGTTGGGAAACCATCATCGGAAGCGGCCCACGGGCAAATTTGATCAAACCTGTTGATGATCCGGATGTTCCCTGGACTGCCATTCTTGTTTTAATGTTCTCAACCAATATCTGGTATTATTGCACCAATCAGCATATCAATCAAACAACTTTAGGTGCAAAAAATGCATGGCATGCAAAAATGGGAATTATTTTCGCCGGATTGCTTTGGATAATCATTCCATTCGCAGATGTTTTCCCCGGATTAATAGCCTATGCTTTGGAACCTAATCTTCCATCACCAGATGGTGCTTTTATCTATGTAGTAGACAGGCTTATACCTGCTGGCGGGGCAGGTATAATATATGGAGTCTTGATTTTTTCTGTCGTTTCATCCATCCAATCAGGAATTAACGCAGTATCCTCTATATTTATTTTTAACATATACAAGGAATTGATCAATAAGCATGCGACTGAACAGAACTTAATAAAAACAGGTAGGTTCTTTGCAGCTGCAGTACTGATCATTGGTGCATTTTATGCTCCGATTGTAGGCAGCTTTTCACATATATTCGACTTTTTTCAGCAATGTTGGGTATTTGTTGCGGCCCCGATATCAATTACTTTTTTACTAAGCATGATCACCAAAAGAATTAATTCAAAACTTGCATTCATACTTTTGATGCTCACCTTCCCCATGTTTTTAGCTCCTTATGCAGTAAAGGAAATCGGGATAACCATGAATATTTACAACGTGGCTGGATTAGTATGGGCCTGCCTTATAGTATTTGCTATTTTATACATGTTTCTCTTTAATCCAGAACCTGTTTCTAAAAATGAGGATGCAATCGGGATATATGTCAAAGACACAGCAGAAATTCAAATGCCATGGTACAAATCAATTGCATTTTGGGGTAGCATTATGGTACTTGCCTATTTAACCATTTATATCATTTTTTGGTAAACGTTATGAGTATTTCAAAGTTTTTATCTGGTAAGTATGAAATCATCCGACTCGAAAATTCGACTTTACGAGTTGATGTTGCACCTGCTGTTGGAGGAAAAATAATCAGTATTTATTCCAAATCCCTCTCCAAAGAATTCCTGTGGACAAACGATGCATTAGAACTGCAGTCCTATCCAGTTGGTACATCTTTTGACCCTTTTTTCTTCGGCGGATTTGATGAATTACTCCCCTGTGATTTGCCTGAAAAGATTCAAGGTATTGATTATCCTGATCATGGAGAGCTTTGGACCCTTGATTTGAATTATGATACAAATGGTAATGAACTGAGGTTATTCAAAAAGCTTCCATTAAGTGAATTGTACTATGAAAAAATAATTACCATCGATGAGTCTGAACCGTTAATTCATACCGATTACAACATCAGAAATGATGCTCCCTCTGTTAGGAATTTCCTTTGGAAATTGCATGCAGCAGTTAATATACAGGAAGGCGATCAGTTGGATTGTTTTGTTGGTAAAGGTGAAGTTGCTGATTTAGCATATTCTCGGTTTAATTCTTTGGAACCTTTTACATGGCCAATCATTGAAGGCGCAGATGCTTCAATAGTACCAGCAAAAAACGGAACGATGGACTTTTTTTATCTCTATGAAATTCAGAAAGGAGAGATGAGTTTAATCAGCGAAAAAGAGGATTCGAAATTCACCATTATTTTTGATACCGAAGTATTTCCATATCTCTGGTATTTTGCTTCATATGGTGGTTTTTTAGATCACTACACTGCAGTGCTCGAACCTGCTACAACAATGCCGATATCGGTCAACGATGCTATCGATTTAAAACAATGTTCAGTACTTCTGCCAGGAGAAATGATAAAAACAAGGGTTTCTCTTTATGCAGGAAGCTTGAATCAAAAATCATATAAGAATTAAAATGGAACGGAAAAAAGCATTGATAACAGGTGCAGCATCAGGTATCGGCAAAGCAACGGCCTTAAGGTTTGTATCAGAGGGCTATGATGTTTTTCTGAATGACCAGAAGGAAGAGGGACTAAATGCAGTATTTAGTCAGCTTAGCGAAGGCAATCATCTGATGCTTGCAGGTAATTATGCCGATGAAGCTGTGATTGCAAAAGCCGAAAAATTGATCCAGGACGAGTGGGGTTCCCTTGATGTTTTGGTTAACTGTGCAGGATTATTCGAGCAAGTACATTTGGTGGATTCAACACTTGACGAATGGCATAAAATATTTGACATCATGGTAAACGGAGCCATACTTACAACAAGACTGTCTGCGAAATTCATGTCGGCTGGAGGAAGCATTGTTCATATTACCTCTATACATGGCACCCATGTTGAATTAGGAGCAAGCAGCTATGCTACAGCAAAAGCAGCCATCAATCAGTATTGTAGGTCAGCAGCTCTGGAGCTTGCACATAATAAGATTAGGGTAAATGGCATAGCTCCAGGATATATTAATACTCCCATGGCTATTGTAAACGGAGTAAATGAAAATGATACCCCTTTGTTTCACCAGAAATATGTCATTGGAGATCTGATGCCCATGCGAAGAGCGGCTGAACCTGAAGAAATAGCCGGAGTTGCATTTTTTTTAGCTGGAAAAGATGCATCCTATATAACCGGCCAAATCATTGTTGTTGATGGTGGATTGACAATTACATTTTAAACCTTGATCAGACTATGAAAATTGAAGCAGTTGATTTATTCTACTTGTCGATGCCTGAAGTTTTGGATATCGGTGATGGCAGCCAGGATGCTTTGTTAGTCAGGATCCGGGCAGGAGACTATGAAGGCTGGGGTGAGTGCGAAGCTTCCCCGTTGACATCCATTGCAAGTTTTGTAGCACCCATGTCACACAGTGCCTGCAAACCGGTTAAATATTCAGTTGAAGGCAAAAACATAAATGACATAGCCGATATCTACACTATATCTAAACTGGTCTATGAAAATTCATTCGATTTGTTACAGGCCGATCATATGCTCTCAGGCATTGATATCGCGCTTTGGGATTTGCTGGGCAAAATAAAGCAAGCACCAGTTTATTCCTTATTGGGATACAAAAAGGCATATCCCAAATTACCCTATGCCTCCCAGCTTTTTGGAAATACACCTGAAGAAACATTTTTAAAAGCCAAGAAATCATTTGACATGGGTTTCAAAGCTGTAAAGTTTGGCTGGGGTCCATTTGGCAAGGGAACACTTGAGGAAGATGTGGCACAATTAAGAGCAGCCCGTGAAGGTCTGGGTAAGGATATTCATTTAATGATTGATGCAGGAACTGTTTGGATTGATAATAACAACGATGCCAGCAAAAGACTAAATGCGCTTAAAGAAATAAATGCATATTGTCTTGAAGAACCTTTTATAAATGGAGAATTAGCAGCATACAAACAACTTTCTACAGCTTCACCTCTCTGCCCACTGGCAGCCGGTGAAGGTTGCCACAATTATGCACAGGCAGCTGCAATGATTGAATATGCTGGCCTGCGCTTCATTCAAATTGATACAGGGCGCATTGGTGGTATTACAGCTGCAAAACGGGTTGCCGATCTTGCCAAGGCAAAAGGGGTGACATTTATCAATCATACCTTTACCTCACACCTGGCGCTAAGTGCATCGCTTCAACCTTATGCTGGTATAAAAGATGATCTTATTTGTGAATATCCGGTTGAATCACAACAACTGGCGCTGGATATAACCAAAGAAAAAATACTTCCAGATTCAAACGGGATGATTCATGTTCCTGATTTG
>JBKCGF010000221.1:0-7282 GCA_046303455.1 Chitinophagaceae bacterium
CCTTCTTTAAACAGACCTATCGCTCTTCTATCTTGAATGAAGAAGGTGCGCCACTTGGTACGGCAATGATTGGGATGTACTGTAATTCACCTTTGAGTTTTTCCAGCTTTCATAAATTAACCCAGGACGAAACCTGGCATTTTTATTTTGGCGACCCGCTTACAATTTATCTATTGCATGAAAACGGAACATTTGAAGAAATCACCATGGGTTCAAATTTCGAAAAAGGTGAACTGATACAGTTTACAGTCCCTGCTGGTGTTTGGCAGGCCGGATGCACAAAAGAAGGTGGACAATTCTCGGTTTTTGGTTGTACGCTTTCGCCAGGTTTCACCTCAAGCTGCTTTGAAGCGGCAACTGCAGCATACCTAATTGAAAAATTTCCTAACCAAAAAGACATCATCCTCAAACTATGCACCAATGGCAATGAAACAAAAATGCCTGAAGGTTACTAATTGCTGAAGAACTAAAAGTTCTATTTTTAAATAATAATCGATATAAATAACACACCTTATCATTGGTAGACTATAGCAGCTCGCAGAATTTCACCAAATGCTCAATGGTGGAATTCTCAGCATAAAAATATTTTATTTACTGTCTGCATATTTTTTGCTGGGTTGCACTGTAAGAACAACCGGCCAAGATGTTTTCTACTTGGATGCACAAAATGATTTTCTGAACTACAAGGGGCATGGTACAGATAAATATTTTACTGGTGGAATTTCATGTGGGGGAATGATTCAATTGAAAGATAAACAAACTCATTACTTTACTATTGCTCTTGTACAGAAAACATATACACCGAGTAATATTAGATTACTACCTGAAGAATTGAGCCCATCAGATTACCCCTATGCTGGAATTACCTATCTAAGCATAGGATATCTGGTTTTTAATGTTAACAATACATCATACACCAAAGGAACATTCTCTTGGGGCAACAATGGTTCTTTATCAGGAGCAAGTCTTTTACAACGAGAGCTGCATAAGATTATTGGCGACCGTGAGCCGATGGGATGGTCGTCTCAATTACAACTGGGGAATATTGCTCAAACCCAGATTGAACACCTCCATTCACTTCTAAATACAAATTGGCTAAATGTGAATACGAATGCCGCCATGGAAATTGGTAATACTTTTAACAACTTCAGTTTAGCAATGGAATTTAAAATCGATCGAAGTAAAGATTTGTTTATCGAATTCTTTAGTAAAAAGATAAATACATACACAAAACCACATATTAGCATTTGGGCTAAACCTAAATTAGAATTTGTTATAGATAACCGACTATTACAAAGCAACCCAAAACCATCTGGCGTTTCTCCTCGAAATATCAATAAACTCATTTATCATTCAAGTGTTGGCATCAGCTTTCAGATGAAAAAGTTTTTAATTTCATTGATTCAACACTACAATACACCCGAATTCAATACTGCAATGTCACATGCATATGGAGAAATTGGAATTCAATTGAACTTATGAACAAAGAATCTGTTATGGTTTGTTAACTTTGCACCCGCATGAAAGCAAACGCTGAACTTTTCCAAAAGGCTTCCTCTTTTCTTGAACAGGTATACAATGAACTTGATCTGCCTGCATTGGAACAAAGATTAGCGGATGTAGAGCAAGAAATTGAATCGACAGGAACCTATACACATACCTTCGAAGAGCTAGAACATGGTGCTCGAATGGCATGGAGAAATAGCAATCGTTGCATAGGACGTCTCTACTGGAAATCCTTGGTGTTGAATGACAAAAGAAATATTTCTACTACAGCTGAAGTTTTTGATGCACTTGAAGAACATTTGAGCAAAGCGACAAACAACGGAAAAATTCTACCCCTCATTACAGTGTTCCCTCCACAACATGCTGATGGCAATACTCCATTTCGAATCTGGAACAAAAACCTGATCAGGTATGCTGCTCATGAACAAGCTGATGGATCACTAATAGGTGATCCTGATCAACTTGCATTTACAAAACTTTGTAAAAGATGGGGATGGAAGGGAAACAATTCTGCTTTCGACTTACTGCCCATCGTTGTACAAGAAAATGGAAAACAACCTGATTGGCATCCTCTTAAACCAGAACTTATTCTGGAAGTAGAAATAGAACATCCCGATCATCAATGGTTTGCGGATTTACAACTCAAATGGCATGCTGTTCCACTTATATCTGATATGGTACTTGAAGTTGGTGGCATACTTTATCCTGCAGCACCTTTCAATGGATGGTACATGGTGACTGAAATTGGTTCGAGAAATCTCGGCGACGAAAAACGATATAACCAATTGCCAATCATTGCAAATAAATTAGGGTTGAACACCGACAAATCAAATCCATTCTGGAAAGACAAAGCATTGGTGGTACTAAACGAAGCTGTTCATTTCTCTTTTCAAAAAGCAGGTGTTACACTTGCTGATCACCATGCAGCATCTGAACAATTCATGAAGTTTATTAGAAATGAGGAAGGGGAAGGCAGATCGGTTAAAGCAGATTGGGCGTGGATCGTGCCGCCACTATCAGGTTCAACACTTAAAGTATTTCACCATGAATACGACAATGAAGTAATCAGTCCCAATTTTTATTATAACCATAATGCATGGACAACTTCACCACAAAAAAGCAAATGCCCTTTTCACAAAGACACTATCTAGGGAATACATCAAGAATGAATAATTAAATAATACAAGGGCATTCCAATTGTAATATTAAATGGGAAGGTAACCCCAAGCGCCATCGGTATATACAAACCTGGATCGGATTTAGGTGCAGCCAACCGCATAGCAGCTGGCACAGCAATATAAGAAGCACTTGCAGCCAAGATCGAAAATATAAATCGATTACCTACATCAGCCGTAATGTTTTCACTCAATAAAGCAACCACACATCCGTTTAGCAATGGAATAAAAATTGCAAAGAGAAATACAAATAATCCGTGCTGCCTAAATGTAGAAAATCGCTTTGCAGTAATCATTCCCATTTCCAACAAAAAGATAGCAAGAAACCCTTTAAAAATATCATTTGTAAAAGGTTTGATGCCCTCTGCTTGTCGGGAATCTGAAATAATACCAATCAATAAACTACCCATAATCATCAATACACTTCCATTGGATATTGCATGCGTAATGATGCTCTTAAAACTAACCTCAGTACCATACTCCTTTTCAAATTTCTTGATCAAGACAAAACCCATGATGATTGCAGGAAATTCCATCAATGCCATTACCGCAATCATGTGCCCTCCAAAATGAACAGATTGCATTTCTAAAAATGTGGCAGCGGAAACAAATGTAACTGCGCTGACTGATCCATAAGAAGCAGCAATAGCTCCTGCATTACTAACACCTACTTTCAGCTTAAGAATAAAGAAAGTATAGAGAGGAATCACTGTTGCCAACAAAGCACCAAAAATTAAAGAATACCAAATTTCAGAAGTCAGCTCACTGTGCTGTAATTCTTGTCCACCTTTAAACCCAATAGAAAATAACAGGTATAAAGAAATGAATTTGATGGATGGTGCCGGTATTTCTAAATCACTCTTTATTAGAAATGCTACAATGCCTAAAACAAAAAACAATAAAGTTGGATTGGTGATATTTGATAACAACACTTGAAAGTTCTGAGCAGCGTCCATAGTTCTATCTTATTTTCTCAAATTTTAATCGCTTACCACATTGACTGGCAATTACCACATCATCATTAAAAACTATTTGACCATTTACAAATACACTGTTAATTGATGCATGGAAGGTGTAATCAAGGAAAGGCGACCAACTACATTTATATTTAATATTTTCTTCAGTTACCCTATACTTTTTATTTAGGTCCACCAATACTAAATCAGCAAAGTACCCTTCTCTGATATATCCCCTTTCTTTGATTCGGTATAAATCAGCTACACCATTACTCGATTTCTTCACTACATCTAACAAGCTGAGCTCTCCCCTGAAATAAAATTCCAGCAAAGCCAGCAAAGCATGTTGCACCATGGGACCACCTGGTTTTACCGTATCATATAATCCAATTTTTTCACCAATCGTATGCGGAGCATGATCTGTAGCAACTATATCAATTCGATTTTCTTTTAAAGCTTGCAATAAGGCTTTATTATCAGAGAGTGATTTAACCGAAGGGTTCCATTTAATCAGATTACCCAAATGCTCGTAATCATGCGTATTAAAAAATAAATGATGTATCGTGGTTTCAGCAGTGAGGCGCTTTGATCTTAATGGTTGATAATTATGAAACAGTTTAGCTTCTGCACCTGTGGACACATGTAAAAGATGAAACCTGGTATTGTGCTTTTTAGCTAAGTCGACAATTTCTTTCGTTGAAGTATAACATACTTCTGAAGACCTAATGATACTGTGGTAATATGGAGGAATGAACTCTTTAAATTTATTTCTAGCGTTATCATAGTTTTTCTTAATGAGATAATCATTCTCTGAATGCAATGCAATCAGATGTTCAGAAGAAGAAAATATTTTTTCCAGATAGTCAAGTGAATTACAAAGTGTTGGATGGGCTTCATCAAAATACAATCCATCATCAGTCAATCCACAAACATCTTCTGTACTCACTTTTAAAGCTTCATCTAAATTGTCTTTCGACAATCCCATAAAAAATGAATAATTAGCCAAGCTACTGTTTGAAGCAATTTCATATTTCTGTTCTAAAACATCAACCGACAGTACACTAGGCACTGTATTGGGCATATCCATTATAGAAGTAATGCCTCCAGCAACTGCAGCTGCTGATTCGGAACTCATATTACCTTTGTAAGTCAGTCCAGGCTCCCTAAAATGAACATGTGCATCAATCATTCCTGGCATCAGTAACAGTTCTTCCCCATTAATTTCATCAAATGCCAGTGTTGGAGAAAGGGAAATATTTGAAGCTATCTTCTCAATCCGTTCTCCTTTTATATAAACATCAGATATAAATTCTTTTCCATCATCAACTATCCTGATATTCTTAATAAGTTTGTGTTTCATCATCATGGGTTACAATAATCACAAAATGTAGGATCTTCCTGTAGTTTAAGGTTTGGATAATACCGAAGCTCTTTATACCCGCATTTTTTACATACGTATTGATGCGCCAGCGTGGATTTTGTTGGTTGACTGCACAACGAACAAGGTAACCCAGCCAGCACATCAGACACGTTATAACCAGGAGTAACACAGCCCGGACATGTAGACTTGATGTTTTTCATAAGCTTATGGCAAGCTTTCTCAATAGTCTTAATACGTGTTGGATTATACAGGGCACGCATATCGGTTTGGACAAGTACCGTTTTAGCTTTGTATGTTAATTCCTGAAACACACTTAATAATTCATCTTTTGAAACTATCCCTTTCACAAATGCCGGTGCTTGAACACCAACAGGAGAAAGGATCAGGGCATGTGATGGAAATAAAGATTTCTCTGCAAATGCCAAAAGCTCTTCTTGTGATCGAACTTCAGCTGAACCAAAATTCGTATCAGTAGTAATTTCTCGAGCCACAATCTCTAGATCGTTCTTCTTGTCCTTAAACATCAAAATTTCATCTGCAGCTGGAACAAAAAATAATGTTGGATGTGGACCAAATGATCCTTCACTTGCTATAGCTAAATCAAGTCCAGTATGCTCCATACCCATTTCAGCTTTTCTGCGCAGCGTCTCAAGTGGACCATCTTTCCTTTCTACCTCACCTGTAAATGTGCCAAAAACATCAGTATCTAAATCTTCGGTTACAAATACATTCAATCCCAGTTCTTTTTTCAATACAGGTGTAATCACTTGCTCTTTTTTATGTTTGGTCGCAATCACTATTTTTCTTCCCTCAAACATCAACTTGATTTATTTAAACGTTTAACCAACAACAGTAAGCCAATGACAAAAAGTCCACTTATGAGCTGATCATAAATCATGACCGCAAAATTGTATTGATTTTACCATATATTTTTATTTATATTTATAATTATAATCATTTATATTTTTTATGAACTATACACTACATCAATTAACAATATTCTTGAAAGTGGTAGAAACACAGAGCATAACCAAGACTGCTGAAGCCTTACATCTTTCCCAACCTGCTGTGTCGATTCAACTGAAAAATTTTCAAGAACAGTTTTATATACCACTCGTAGAAATCATTAACAAAAAGGTATACATAACAGAGTTTGGACTCGAAATTGCTGAGTCGGCAAGAACTATCTTAAACGAATTAAGTACAATCGATCAAAGACTACACAAATACAAAGGGCTACTGACTGGCACCATTAAATTTGCTTCAGTATCTACAGGGAAATATGTCATTCCCTATTTTCTATCAGACTTTTTAAAAAAACATGAAAATATTGAGTTGAGGCTTGATGTATCAAACAAAACAAAAGTCATTGAAGCTTTAGAAAAAAATGAAACAGATTTTGCATTGGTCTCAGTATTACCAGACCATTTACAACTCAATAAAATTGAACTGATGCCGAATCTTTTGTTCCTGGTGGGTAATACTGAGGGGTTTAAAGAACATACATCAGCCAATAAATTGATATTAGAATCGCTACCACTTATCTACCGAGAAGAAGGTTCTGCCACCAGAAATGCGATGGAAAAATTCATAGAGAAAAATAAAATTAAAGTCAGAAAGAAAATACAGCTAACCTCCAATGAAGCTGTGAAACAAGCAATCATTGCCGGTATTGGTTATTCCATTATGCCCTTGATTGGAATTAAAAATGAATTAAAGAACAAACAACTTCACATTATTCCAGTAAATGGATTGCCGTTAAAATCTACATGGAATATTGTTTGGCTAAAAAATAAAAATTTATCGCCAGTTGCTAAATCTTTTGTAAAGAAAATAGAAAGCGACAAAGCAAAAGTCATCGAAAAATACTTTGTCACTTCTATCGGTAAATAAGAAAATGTTTTCTTTAATTAAAACTCCACAATAAACCCAATCGTAGGAAGTAGTGTTCCATCTAGATTTTGAAGCAAGACAGGTGTTGCATTGCTTCCATCCATTCTAACAGGCTGCCCGTCAGTCGACTCAAACGATGTATTATCTGCAGTTCTTTTGAATGTATAGTTAGGAATACCTGCACTCTTAGATGAATAGAAATTGGTTATGTCTAAGAACAAATCAAGTGTAAGCTTTCTATAGTTCCACTTCTTATCAATACGAATATCACCCGAATGGAATGCTGGTAGTCGCAATGTATTCACCTGGTCAAAATTGAAAACACCTGTTCCCAATGTAAGGTAATTCAAACGACTCTGCTCAAGATTGTA
>JBKCGF010000222.1:0-1552 GCA_046303455.1 Chitinophagaceae bacterium
GGAAATGGCTTCTGGCTTAAACCGTTTTGTGGTGCATACTTCCGTTCACCAACCACTGGATAGTTTGTTCCCAGGATTTTCATTAGGACCATTCGGACAATGGTTTACCCGTCAGGAAACCTGGGCAGAACAAGCAAAAGCATGGACCAACTATCTTGCTCGCAGTTGCTATCTCTTACAAGAAGGAAAATTTGTTGCAGATGTACTTTACTACTATGGCGAAAACACCAACATTACATCGCAATTCGATAAATCACTTCCAAATGTGCCCTTCGGATATGAATATGATTTTGCTAACGCAAATGTGTTGGTTGATGCCGTAAAGCCTGTCAACAAAAAACTTATAACAACAACCGGTATGAAATATTCCATGTTGGTGTTAGATACATCCGCAAGGATGATGACACTCAGGGTGCTCAATAAATTGGTTGAATTTGCTAAAGCAGGTATTACCATAACCGGACAACAACCACTTCATTCTCCAAGTTTGAGCGATAACCTAACCCAATACCAAGCTGCTCTCAAAACCTTGCTGGCGCAACCTTCGGTTAAGTTTGGTGCCGAATATAAGACTGCACTAAAGAGCCTGGGCACTGTTGAAGATCTTATCATCAACAACCAAAAAGCTGAAATTTTGTATGTACACAGAACAAGTTCCAACAAAGAAATTTATTGGCTAAACAACCGTTCTGCTGAAAACAACAATGCAACAATTTCATTCAGAGTGAATGGCAAAAAGCCAATGATGCTCAACCCAATCACTGGTGAAGTAAGCGCAGTAGGATATACCATGAAGAATGGAAGGACGGAACTGAACTTAAATTTTAGTCCCTGGGATGCTTACTTTATTGTATTTGAAGGAACAGCAACAGAACAAAGTCTCCAAGTACCAACTTGGAAAGCTGTTGCTTCTACTACCATCAACGGACCATGGCATGTACATTTCCAAAAAGACAGAGGTGCTCCTGAAACACCGGTGAATTTTGAACAGCTTATATCATTTTCCAATTCAACAGACAGTACTATCAAATATTTCTCCGGGACTGCCACTTATGTAAATAGCTTTGAGATCAACAACTTGAACAACAAAGAAAAAATTGTGCTCGACTTGGGTGATGTCAAGAATTTGGCTGAAGTTTTTGTCAATGGGAAAAATGCGGGCATCGTTTGGAAGCTACCTTATCAAATCGATATTTCTTCTTATCTAAAAGTTGGAAAGAATACTTTAGAAATTAAAGTGATTAATTCCTGGGTAAACCGATTAGTAGGTGATATGCAGCCAGGCGCTAAAAAGATTGGTTTCATCACCATGCCACTTTTTAAAGCAGATTCGCCACTTGAATCAGCAGGACTAATTGGTCCCGTACAATTGCTACACATGCAGGAGAGTAAACAATAAAAATCAAAGAACAAAATCTTCATTTTTATTCTCCTTTGTATCAAGTACTCCAACAAAAATTTGTAAAAAAAGTGGTAGCGGAAAGAGAAATAAAATCCAGTTGGTGAAATAATTCGCAAGAGGAATAAACAAAACATAAAATACTGCAGGAAT
>JBKCGF010000223.1:0-11657 GCA_046303455.1 Chitinophagaceae bacterium
AATTGCAATTAATTTCACTTGTAATTCATTGGAAACTGGATTAGGAAATAATTCTACAGATTGGGCTGCATCACTTTCCATAGTAGCTTCTCCTGCTTCAACAGCTAGGTCACCATTTGGTCTGGCTGGCGCATTATTTCTTGCTGCTGTACCAAGTGCAACTCTTAGCGTATAGCAACTTGTAGCATTATTTGCTGCAGCGTTAGCACCATAAACTTCCACATAATAAGTACCTACAGCTGCGGTATAGTTAAACGATTCACTTCTTGTTCCTGTACGTTGTGCAATAGCAACTTGAGTGCCTGCTGCATTACGCAACCTGATATTATAGTCGGCAGGAAGAGTTGTTAGAGATATTGTAATCCTACCAGCTCTTGTTATAGCAAATCTATAGTAATCTATATCACTTGCAGGACTGATTAACCCTGTTACATTGGTATTGAATGGAATGACAGCCGCACCAGTAGTTGTACCATTAGTTTCATTGTCGAGTGGGTTCTGACAAGAGGTGACTAGTGCAGATAAAGTTGTAAAGTTAGCTTGAACATAAGCTCCTGGTCCAGCAGCACAGGCAGCCCGAACCCTCCAATTATAAGCAATATTAGAAACTAGACCTGTTAGACTTGCGGATGTGGTTGTCTGAGATGCAATGAACACTGTCCATGTTGTGGCACTACTTAATTTGTATTCAACTGCATAACTTGTTGCATTGGTTACTGCTGTCCAAGAAACATTAGCAGAGTTGGTTGTAATGCCTGATGTTGTCAGTCCCGTTGGATTTCCACAAGCAGCAGTCGTTGAGAAGTTGGCAGTAACTGTATTTCCTGCACCAGCAGCACAAGTAGCGGCCACACTCCAATTATAGGCTGTGCCAGGCGTTAAACCTGTCAGGCTTGCTGTAGTAGTTGTTTGAGCTGCATTGAGTACAGTCCAGGTAGTTGAAGTATTCAGTTTATAAGAGACTGCATAGCTTGTAGCATTAGGAACAGCTGTCCAGCTTATATTAGCAGAATTAGCAGTGATAGCTGCTGTTGCCAATCCAGTTGGAGTTCCGCATAAAGGTGGTGTAGTAATGCTGAAATTTGCATTGCTGATATCAAAGAAAATATTTCCTATAGCTTCAATTTTAATTCTGGCAGTTGTTGTTAAGTTGTTGGGTATTACTAATGCTTCACTTCCATCATTTGGTGTACTTTCTGCTAGAACGATAGGGAATGTTTGTCCGCCATCAGTGCTTAGCAATATTTTTACATTGACGCAGTTTACAGGAGCTGCGTTGCTACCGCCTACTGCCCATGTGATTGTTTGTGTTGATCCACCTGCCCAGGCAATATTGGTGTTTGGTGCAGTTACTGCTAATGGCGCAACATTAGCTACTGTTACAACCATATCAGCAAAAGATGTTTGTCCTACTTCTGGCGAAAGAGGATCAGAGCTAAAAGGAGCATTGTCTCTAACTGTTAATCTAAAATTCAAGGTTCTGGCAACCGAACTTAAGGCTTCAATATTCGCACCTGGATCTCCACCAGGAAGTGGTCCGGTTATAGTTGCTCCGGCCAGGATTGTAGCTAGTTGAGGGAAATACCTTGTTGGTGAAGTGGTCGGTCTGAAACTGAGCCAGTTGGGACCAGTTGCTTTTGTAGCACTGGCAACACTTTGTGTTCCGATTGTAGTAGTTTGGTCATTTTGTTCCCAGCAGTAAGTGAGTAAATCTCCTTGAGCATCTGTTGCTACTCCAGTTAATGCAAATGGGGTACTTCTGGGGATGGTGTAGTTTGTTAATGGAGCAATGACTGGCGCGGTATTATTAACTAAGATATTTAATGTAGATCCAGGTCCACAAGTCTTTGTTGCAATATTGGCTTCAATTTGAGCAATGGAGGCTTGGTGAAAAATATCAATTGAATGAGGGGCAACATCTTGAGCTGTGATACCTGCATAGCTCATGATAGTGATACCAGAACCAACTTCTTTGTTTACTCCAGTGTTGTTTTCTGTGTTCATTGAAAAAGTATGGTTAGCCCCGAGTTGGTGTCCGATCTCATGTGCTACATAGTCAATATCAAAATTATCGCCTTGAGGTATACCATCGGCAGGTGATGTTATACCGCTGCCTTTTCCAGCATTACAAACACAACCTATGCAACCTGCATTGCCACCACCACCTGTACTACCAAACATATGCCCGATGTCGTAGTTAGCATCGCCTATAATATTGGTTAATGTTGTTTGAAGCTGACTGTTCCAAAGAGATAAAGTAGTAGAGTAGGGGTCTGTTGCTGGATCATAATAAATAACACTTGTCGTTGTTGGAATCAAACGCAGGTGGATAGCTAAGTCTTTTTCAAAAATACCATTGCAGCGAGTAAGTGTTGCGTTGTATGCAGCCATAACTCTAGCTACTCTATCAGTAGCAGTGGGGGTAGCACCAAAATAATTGGCATACTCTCCATTACACGAAAGCGCTAGTCTTAATATTTTTAGATTTCCGCCTGAGCGAGCAATACTAATGGGTTGGTCTGCAACGATTTGATTCAAAGCAGAGCTCAACTGTTGGTCTTGCGTATAACAATTCCATGGAAGTTGTCCTTGTGCCCGTTGCGATTTAAAAACAGCATAAGTGAGTTTATCATCAGTATAAGGCTCAATATATTCTTCTTCTTTTCCATCTCTGATAAGCATGGTTTGAACACCTTGAGGAGATATGCTCAGTTTTAAGAAAGCGTTTTTATCTGTGATTCCTTTTCCTGAGAAAGAGCGTATTTCAGTGAATTGTGCTTGAAGAGCGGGTTCAAAGTTAGATGCTTCAGTAAGTTCAAATTCTTCAATCAGGCCATCCGCATTAGGGAGCGAAAGTATTATTCTAGCAGGGTTATTTCTTAAAGAAGTAGTTAAGTACTCCTGCATTGCAGTCAAGTTTGCATCGAATAACTTGTAATTGGCAGGGAAGTTGGTTCTGGTGGCAGCCTTTCCAACATTCAAAATACCTACACCATGTTCTGTCCAGAAGTTATTTTGTTGAGCAAAGGTTTGCAGGGAAATAAATAGAATGGTAATGGTAAAGAGCGAAAGCCTTTTCATTTAAGAGGGAGGGGGTTAGTTTTGGGATCGACATAAAATTAATTTTTTTTCTTGCCAATTCCAATATGAGAGAGAGATATTCTGCCTAAGTTTGAAAGCAAGCAAGCGCAAGTCATTGACAGTTAGCAGACTAACTGAAAAATAATTTAAAAAATAAATTAGATGTCAAATTTGATTCCCTGTGCCAACGGCATTGCGGTTCCATAGTTGATGGTATTGGTTTGTCTCCGCATGTAAGCTTTCCAGCTGTCGGAGCCACTTTCTCTACCTCCACCTGTCGCTTTTTCACCACCAAATGCTCCTCCTATCTCTGCACCTGATGTCCCGATATTTACATTGGCGATTCCACAATCAGAACCCGCGACTGATAAAAATTGTTCTGCTTCTCTCAGGTTAAGCGTGAAGATGGCAGAAGAGAGTCCCTGTGGTACATCATTTTGCAGAGCGATAGCCTGATCAAGAGTTTCGTATTTTAGTAGATAGAGAATAGGTGCAAAAGTTTCTTCTTTTACGATATGCGTTTGAGACTTCATTTCAACAATGGCTGGCTTTACATAACAACCTGATTCATAGCCAGTCCCACCCAACACATCACCACCCGTCAAGAGAATTCCACCTTCAGTTTGTGCTTGAGAGATGGCATTTGTAAATGCGTGAACAGCATGCGTATCAATAAGCGGACCCACATGATTTTCAGTGAGTAATGGATTTCCGATTTTAAGTTGACTGTATGCTTTGATCAATTTTGTTTTGACTACTTCATAACAATCTGCGTGCACAATCAATCTTCTTGTGGTAGTGCAACGTTGACCACCTGTGCCCACAGCACCAAAAACGACTGCAGGAATAACAAGATTTAAATCTGCTTCTTTTGTAACAATGATGGCGTTATTTCCTCCTAGCTCTAATAAACTTCTGCCTAGGCGTTGGGCGACTGCTGTCCCTACCGCCACACCCATTCTGGTTGAGCCTGTCGCGGAAAGCAAAGGCATTCTTTTGTCGGACGACATTAGTTTTCCAATTTCAGCATCACCAATGATGATTGAAGAAACACCTTCAGGAATTTGATGTGCAGCAAATACTTTATTTACGATAAGCTGACAAGCAATAGCAGATAACGGTGCTTTTTCAGATGGCTTCCAAATACAGGTATTGCCGCAAACCCAGGCTATCATGGCGTTCCACGACCAGACTGCTACAGGAAAATTAAAGGCGGAAATGATGCCAACAACACCCAAAGGATGGTATTGCTCATACATCCTGTGTGATGGTCTTTCTGAATGCATGGTGAGTCCGTATAGTTGTCTGGATAACCCAACAGCAAAATCACAGATATCTATCATCTCTTGTACTTCGCCCCATCCTTCCTGTAAACTCTTTCCCATTTCATAGCTTACCAGTCGACCAAGATCATCTTTGTGTTTGCGTAATTCTTCTCCAATCAATCTCACTATCTCTCCTCGTTTTGGCGCAGGCATTTTACTCCACGATGTGAATGCAGCTTCGGCAGTCGAAACTACTTTATCATAATCATCAGCTGTTGCATAATGTGTAGACGCAATTACTTTACCATCAACGGGTGAAACTGAATCTAATGATGATCCGTTTCCTTTCCAATGCTGTAATCCAGTAAATACGCCACTGTTGGTTGATGCTAAACCTAATGCTTCAAGAGAAAAATTCATAATTGGTGAATTTGGATATGTGTAGATACAATATCATGATTTGAAATAACTACCGTTTGTTGTTTCCAGAAACGCGTTAAAATCGATGTCTTCCTGTTTGATGAAACCTTGTTGTGGTAGTTTGCCATCTGCAACCATTTCAACTACTGCAGCAAGTGATGCAGCAGTCGTCCATGAAATTGCTCTCCATTTTTTCCCATCCAATTCAATAGGGTGAAAGGAGCGATAATATTCTTCTCTGGCAAGTCCTTCTTTCTTCCAGCCTTCAACTACTGCATAAACGATAACAACATCTTCGGCTACTGGTGGCTTGGCTTCAGTAAGAATTTCTTCTACCAGCTCTCTTTTTTCTTTTAAAATCAATTCATACAAAAGAAAGCGCATCAGCTTAGCATGACCAGGATAGCGAATGGTTTTGTAGTTGAGCGTATCTACTTTGCCTTCATAGGTTTCACACATGGTGCCCAAGCCTCCAGAAGTACTGAATGCCTCATAATCTCGTCCTTCAATATTGATGTGTTCTAATCCATCTAAAGAAGGAACCATTTTTCTTACTCCATTGTGAATGACTTCTGCATCGTTAATGTATTCATTGATTACACCGGCAGGTGACCAAGTAAATGAATATCCCATTAATCCATTCGGATACATGGGTAAAGCACCAACACGTAATTCTATGTCGCGCAACTTGGTAAATCTCTTTGCAAGATCTGAACCAATTATACCGATTAAACCAGGCGCCAATCCACATTGTGGCGCCATAGCACCTTTTGCTGTAGCAGACATCTCAAGGATGGCATTGGTAGTAGGTACGTCTTCAGTCAGATCAAAATAATGTTTGCCATTGGCATGTGCAATCTTTGCAATCGATAAGTTCAGGTTATAGGGCATGCAGGAAACAACAGCATCAAATTGCGGAATGATTTCCTGTAATAGTTTTTCGTCTTTTATATCGCCATTTATAATTTTAAATCCTGGATCGACAGCTGGATTATTTTTATCAAATCCGGTCACGTTGAATTTCTTATTGAGTAAGATGCCCACGAGGGAACCTACTTTCCCCATACCAAAGACAAGAATCGTTTTCATTATTCATGAATTTATGTATTGAAATTACTTCAGATTCTTTGATATAAAAAACCGAATAACTTAGTTGTATATCTTTGTGAGTGCTTTGAATAAAATATGATTTTCATCATGAAAAAAAGTTTTTATTGGTTTTTTGTATTGGGTTTGATTGCATTGACATTCGGGTATGCTTTGTATTTGTATCCTTCTTTGCCAGCTCGCATTCCAATTCATTTTAATATCAAAGGAGAAGCGGATGGCTGGGGTTCTTCTGAAAGTATTTTTTTGAGTCCGGCTATCATGGGATTAACCAGTTTGTTTGTTTTTTTTATTTTTTCGAATATCACAAAAATTGATCCTAAAAGATATGCTGATGCAAACCCTGCAAATTATTTAGCCTTGGGACTAGGAGCAGTAATTTTTCTTTGTCTGATTAGTTTATCGATACTTTATGGAACGGTAAATGAGAGTTTGCGAGATGGAAAATTTGTCTTTTTGTTAGTTGGGTTTGGATTTAGTGCATTTGGTCTGTACATGCCAAGAGTAAAGCAGAATTATTTTGTAGGTATGCGACTACCCTGGACATTGGAAGATGTTGCCAACTGGAATGCTACGCATCTTTTTGCAGGAAAAGTTTGGGCAATAGGCGGACTACTTATGGCCTTGTGTGCAATACTGTTTGATGGGGTTACTCAAATGGCGATATTTTTTTCTGTTGTTTTCTTAATCGTTATTTTGCCAGTCATATTTTCATACCGCTTCTTTAAAAAATCAAAAAAGTAGACTACATGCAGCAACAATATACCGATGGCTTTTTCAATGTTGGTCCCGTCAACGGCTTCCTTCCTCAACACCTGCCACTAAAAACTTTGCCCGATACTTATGCTGTATTGCAGGATATTTTAGATAAAATGCCGGTGCAGTTGAGCGCGACTGAATACGGCTATTTACATTATCCAAACAAAATTGAAGAAGCTGTATCAGTGCTTCCTAATTACGTTGATGCGGTCAATGCAGAAACGGATGTCAGAATTTTGCAAGCCTTGTTCAGAGGTTATTCATTTTTAGCTTCTGCTTACACATTGGAATCTTCTTTTCAACATTACCGTGAAACAGGCCATTATGGAAAAGCCAGGAATGTGTTGCCAGTACAAATTGCACAACCTTTTGTAGCAGTAGCAGATAAGATGGATGTATACCCTTGGTTGGATTATCATTATGCCTATTCATTGGGAAATTTCAAGAAGAAAGATGATGCAGCAGGATTGGAATGGACGAATTTAGAAATGTGTGTCAGGTTTTCAGGACAACCAGATGAAGTTGGATTTATCATGTTGCATGTAGATATCAATCAGCATTCTGCTGATTTGGTTGGATCTGTTATGCAAACTTTAGATGCTGTATCGCAGGGTGACATCAAAAAAGCTGAAGCGGCATTGGATAAGAACATGCAGACCATGATTGAGATGAATAACCGCAGAAAAGAAATGTGGAAGGCTTCTCGCTGGCAACATTATAATGATTTTCGTGTGTTTATAATGGGTGTGAAAGGGAATGATGAATTATTTGGTGATGGTGTTACCTATACTGGCGTTTGGGATGAGCCCAAACAATTCAGGGGTCAAACAGGAGCACAAGATGATATCATACCCATGGAAGATATTTTTTCAGGTGTGATTAATTATTATCCTAAAAATGAGTTGACTAAATACTTACTTGATCTTAGGACCTACAGACCAAAATGTATTCAGCAGTTTTTTATTGATTTAGAAAATGAAGTTGCAGGTATACATGAGCGTGGGATGTTTGGTTATTTAAAAGAGCAGAAAAGTGTAATTGGACTTTCCAGGTTGTTAGGAATATTAGAGCAGATCTATCATTTCAGAAATGGGCACTGGCAGTTTGTGCAGAAATACATCATGGCTAATACGCCTTATGCTAAAGCAACAGGGGGAACACCCATTACCAGCTGGTTGCCTAATCAGTTGAAGGCGGTAATGCAACAAATGCAGGATGTATTGGATGTGATTGCAACATTAGAAGATCAGCAAGATGAAGTCACCATGAGTATTGTCAATTCAAACAAAACCACTTTGTCTCACAAACAAAAATTACTCGAAGAGCAGTTGGCTGAGGTTGCAGGCGAGCAATATTCTGCAGAGAAAGTATTTGCACTGAATGAAAAATTTGGCTTGAAGGATCAATAAATATTAGCTTTGTTATAGCATGAGAATACTTCTTATCATATTTACACTCATCTCATTCACATCTTGTGATAAACAGGTGGATGTTCAACAGGTTGTTACAGATTCAGCATGTTATAAAGGCAAGTTGATGCTTGTCGGGCTATGCGGTAATGCAGTTGTGCAGGTTTTAGATGACAGAATGAATCCTTCTTTTTATGAAAAAACATGGAAGGATGAATCGACTGGCATCGTCTATCAAAATGTAATGGGCAATGCTAACTATTGTAGTTTTCCTGGTAACTTGAAAGAGGGCCAAGAATTTTATTTTAGAATTGATCCACCAACTTCTCTACCTCCCGATTGTGTGAATTGCAAGGCATTGAGTCCAACTCCTCAGACCAGACAGTATATTCAAATCTGTAGTTCTGCAAATAAGTGAGTTTAGCTAATTAGTCTCATCCAACTGGGATGCTTTGAGGAAATCTGAAGTGATTTTTTGGGTCTACTAGTTTTTTTACTGCTTTCAATTTTGGAAGCGATGGCCCATAGTAAGCATCCAAATAATTTTTTTGTGTTCTATCGATGAAGTTGATGTAACTGTATTTTGATGTGTATTGTTCCATGACTTCATGAAATAAATCTAGCCATTGCATGTTTCCAAAGAGGTTTTGATCCCCTTCTTTCCAGCCCAGATCTATTGAAGTAACCATTTTTGCGTTCCTGGCAAAGAAAGCAGTTTGATCTGGTTGTTTATTTGCAATAGCACCTCCCATAATGAAGCATTTCCACATGGCATATCCCGAAGTGCCTGGCCAAGTGAGTAGGCTTCCAAAAATTGTATCTATTGCCGAAGAGGAAAGGGGTTCAAAAGCAAATCTTGATTTCTCATGAACATATTCAGGCTCTCCAGCTTCAGATAAAAACTCCTGCGCATCCCAATAAAAGCCATTTTCAATTGACTCATTAACAGGTGGTGCAATATCGTATGCAGGCTTTAGGATGGTTTTTAAAGCTGCGATATCACCAACAAATTGACCAAGTAAACCAACTGTCAATTGAATGGCTGTACCAGAGGGTCGTACTCTAACTTGTCTTGCAGTAACAGATAGTTTTGCACCTAATTCTTTTGGTGATGCTAAAAGTACTTCTTGCAGTCTTTCAAATACCTGTCTTGACTTATTTGTCCACCTAATTTCAAAATATGTGATATTGGACACAGGGAAAGGCTTGAATACAAAGGAGGTATGAACTCCAAAATTTCCACCTCCTGCTCCACGAACTGCCCAGAAGAGATCTGGGTTTTCTGTCTCACTGCAAACAACAATATCACCTTCAGCTGTCACCATCCTTGTCTCCACTAAACTATCGCATGTTAGTCCATGTGCTCGCATATTAAACCCTATACCACCTCCAAGTACTAGACCGCCAACGCCCACCGCTTTGCATCTTCCATGGGTGATAGCAACGCTTGGTTCACGCAATGCAGCATAAACATGTTTGTTTCTTACACCTCCGTCTAAAGTTGCCAAACCAGTTGATGAGTTCAAAGTAATATTGGTCATCCCAGAAAGATCAAGTAGTAATTCATTTGTTGAAGAATATCCTGCATAAGAGTGGCCTCCTGATCTTGTTGTAACCGCAATATCATTTTGTCTTGCCCATTTGATTGTTGTAACTACATCTTTTTCACTCATGCATCGGACAACTGCCTGTGGAATTGTTTTTCCGTATTGTAAAGCATAGGGAAGGGTGAAAGGGTCAAATTCAGGGGCACCTGGTAAGAGTACTGTTCCGTTTAATTGATTGGAAAGAATTTGCCAATCGAAAGCAGAAAGCAAATCTGTCTTGGAGCATCCCTCTAAAAAACCAACCAAAGAAGGGGTTAAGAGTGCTCCGGCAATTGATTTAGAGCCAAGACCTATGAAACTTCTTCTGCTGAGCTGCGTCATGATATAGTTTTGGTTAAGATACGGGAGCTATATGACTGCAAACTAGCGTTGAAATTTCATTTAAAGAAGAAAATTTATACCCACATTGTAATAAAATGTGTTTTTAAGATTTTCTTTTGAAATTGTATTGTTTGTATTAAATGTTGCCGCGTTAAAGGGAATAGTATAGTATGGGAGAAAGTGAAATGTTAGGTTGTTTAATCGATATCTAAAGGCAATACCTAAATCGACCGACAAAAACTTAAATTTTGTTGACTCTTCCATAACCGATTTAGCAATAACAGGAGGGGGATTGTTACCACCCTGGCCTTGCTTCTGTCTTTGTGTTGTGCTTTTATAGGTATAGTATTCACTGTAATATCGCTGAGTACCCCATAGTCCGTAAGCATTTGGATAAATACTAAATTTATTATCAGCAAGGAAAAATGTTTTTCCAAGTTCAAGACCTAAAAGGATATCGCCAGTATCTCCGAAAAATCCGTTGACATCAACTATAGTTTCTAACCAGGGTAAATCGTAACCCAAATAGGTATATGCCATCGCACTCACTGAAGACTGAATAGCATAACTGCTATCGTTAAATATCCTGAACTCGCCGCCAATACCCCAGTACAGGTTTCCTTTATTCATTCTATAGCCTGCACCTACGCCCCACAGGTCGATTCTCTTTTCTGATGAGAGGTAAGACAAAAATCCTTTTACAAAGAATCCAGAGTGGTGGGCATACAAAATTGAAGGTGTTAAGTAGGGTAATGGTAATGAATCTTTTCTTCCGGCATAAACCCAATCGCTAGTATATTGTAAACGAAGATTAACTTTTGAAGCTTGACCGGAATTTAGATAAAGAACATGCTCTTTTGTCTCAAGTTGATCTTGCTTCTTTTCCTGGTCTTGCGCAATTGTGGAAACTGTAAAGCCTAATAATAAATATGCGTGCAAGTAAAATGCTTTTTTCATGGTACTTTTTGCAAACGTATTTCTGCAATAGTCTGCAAAAAAGAACCTTCATCACATTAAATCTTGAAACAAAATGACACTTCTCATAAATTAAATTGACATGCACTACAACTTGAATCTATTCGAAATACTGAGTAATAAAAACTACAGATGTTGTGGGTTTTTAATTTTTCTTCTCACAGGAAATACCAGTTACCGGTTCGCATTTTAATAAATCTTGCCAATACGTTTCTTCAAAAAGGGAAGCTCCCTCATCCGACATTTCCATGTTGTGCCAATTGATATTGGTTAAGCCAGCTGACTTAAAACATCTTTCATGCATTTGCTTGGAAAGATGGTAATTGGTAAGGTCCACATGGCTTTCATCGGGAGAGTAAAGTTGATAAATCACTTCATCCCCATCATTAAATCCTTTTTGGACCCTTTCAAATCCATATTTCCGCATCGACATTTCCGGGTGTTTGCATTCGGGATTGTTGTTGATGGTTATAAATCTCCCTCCTGGTTTTAAGTGTTTGGCAATTACATTACACATGGTTTGCAGTTGGGATTCATTTTCTGAGTAGTTCAACAAATACGATGCTGAAATCAAATCAAATTGTCTTCCTAGATCAAGGTCCAGCGCATTTCCAACAAAATAGGATATGCCCAACGGATCAACTTTTTCTGCTTCGTTGGCCAATACAATCATTTGCTCTGAAAGGTCTATGCCCACTACTTCGGCGGCGCCT
>JBKCGF010000224.1:0-3389 GCA_046303455.1 Chitinophagaceae bacterium
AAAATCAATTGACTATAAAAAGGATATACAAATCTTGAATGCCAGGGAATGGTCGACTGTATTAACCCAAGATGAATTTAAGGCAGTCACGAAATCAGAAGTAGTCCCTTCATTTTTAAACAAGTCAATTGATCAGCAAGGAAACATACAGGTAAATAGCAATGGCGAATTTACTTTCTCCATCAATGGCACACATGCGAAAGTCGCGGTGACCTGGAACTACAAAGCACCAGATGGAACAGGCGACACCCATTACTCTTTGATGCGTGGCACTAAATCAGCACTGATCATCCGACAAGGAGCTGTAGAAAAGTATAAGCCCACCCTTTATATTCAACAAAGAGATCAGGATCCCTCTTTTGAGACCAAACTAAATGTTGCCATCAGCAAAATCAATGAAATATTCCCTGGCATTAGCCTACAAAAAAATAAAAGTGAATGGCAACTTATAGTTCCCGAAAAATACAATGACGGACATGAAGCACATTTTGCTCAAGTGATGAGTAAATACCTCGACTACCTGCAGCACAACAATATGCCTGGCTGGGAAGTCCCGAATATGTTATCTAAATATTATATCACTACCTCTGCTAAGTCACTTGCCAGCAAGAAAAAGCCTAACTTAAAATAATATAATAAACAACGATTACCATGTCACAAAGAAGGAATTTCATCAAACAATCTGCAAAAGCAAGTGCAAGCATCGCACTGGCATCAATGGGGTTTACAGCAAAATCTTATGGCAATATATTAGGAGCAAATGATCGCGTACGAGTTGGCGTTGTAGGATTTTCAGACAGAAATAAATATTCGCATATCCCCTGCTTCATGCACCACAACAAGGAACTCAACTTTGATATTGTTGCTGTTTCAGACATTTGGAAATTAAGAAGAGAAGAAGGTGTTTCGTTTTTGAAATCAAAAATGGAGCACGACATCATTGGGTGTAAGAACAATGAAGAACTTTATGCGCTGAAAGACATTGATGCAGTTTTTATTTCCACGGCCGACTTCCAACATGCACTGCATACCATCGAAGCACTAAAAGCTAAAAAAGATATTTATGTTGAGAAGCCTTTTGCAGAGACAATGGAAGACAACCGTGCAGCACTGAAAGCCGCAAAAGCTTCAGATAGAATCATACAAGTCGGCTCCCAACGCAGATCAGGTTCCAACTACCATGCAGCAGCAAAATATATTCAATCGGGAGAATTTGGCGACATCACCATGGTAGAACTCACATGGAACGTAAACCAACCAGGACGCTGGAGAAGACCTGATCTTGTTGCGAAATGTAAACAAGAAGACGTCGATTGGAAACGTTACCTGATGAACAGGCCTTATGAAAATTTCGATCCGCGCAAATACCTTGAATACCGTTTGTTCTGGCCTTATTCTTCTGGTATGCCCGGACAGTGGATGAGCCATCAGATTGATACTGTGCATTGGTTCACTGGACTATCACATCCAAGAACGGTTGTCGCCAACGGAGGTGTATACAAATGGAAAGATGGAAGAAGCAACTGGGACACAACAACAACAGTATTTGAGTATGGACCAACAAATGATTTATCGAAAGGCTTTCAGGTTGTATTTATGTCGCGCATGCACAATGGCGAAGAAAATCCAAGTGAGATTTATTTTAGCAATGGAGGCGAACTCAACCTCATCACCAATAAAGTTTCATCCAAAGGTGGACTAACAGCATCTTTTGCCAAACAGATGAACATGAAAGAAAATATGTTGCCTGAGCTTAATTTGACCGATAGAGCAGTAAAAGTTGAAACAGCAGCCAATACTGGAGGAGATCAATTGACATCCGCCCACGTTAGAAATTGGATGGAATGTGTGAGGAGCAGAAAACAAACCAATGCGCCAGTTGAAGCTGGTTACACCCACTCCATTGCTACCATCATGTCCAATGCTGCAGCAAGGACAGGTGAAAAAGTGACTTTCGATGAAAAGACTCAAGAGGTGATGGCAGGTGGAAAAGTTTTCAAATATTAATTTCTGTGGGAGTCGGTAAACTGAAAGGCTTTGTAAATTAAAACATCTAACTTCTACGAAACTATATAGATAATAAATTGATCAACATGAAAAAAATCATTTTCGCCCTTTCATTGCTTTTAATTGCGAACTGCATTTCAGCACAACGCAAAGCCCTGGTGGGTGGAACACTGGTAGATGGATATGGCGGTAAGCCCATATTAAATTCAGTCGTCATCATCAATGGAGAAACCATTGAAAAAGTAGGCCGAGTTGGAGAAGTTGATATACCAAAAGGTACACAAATTATATCGACAGAGGGCATGACCGTAATGCCTGGTTTGTGGGACATGCATGTGCACATGATGATCAACGGACATTCGGATTATCCTTATTGGGATAAAAAATATCCTCCCCTGTTACAAAAAATTATCATGCCTGCATCTGCAAATCAATTGTTGATGGCAGGTGTCACCAGTGCGCGTGATTTAGGTGGACCATTGGAAGAAAGTATTGCAGTAAGAGATGCCATCAACAGAGGTGAAATTCCTGGAGCAACCATGTATGTAAGCGGACCATTTTTACAACACCGCCCCTACCCTGGTACGGAACAATTCAGATGGGGCGTTTATGGTGAGAAAGATGGAAGGGAGAAAGTGCAGAAACTTGCAAAGGCAGGCGTCGATTGCATTAAATTGATTGATCAGGATGAAATGACCAAAGAAGAAGTTTTTGCAATTGTAGATGAAGCACATAAAAACAATTTAAAAGTTGTAGGACATTCTCATCGTCCAGATGAAATCAGAATAGGACTTCAAGCAGGTGTAGATAATTTTGAACACACTGGATTATCCTCTTCACCAGCTTATCCAGATGATATTGTAAAAGCACTTGCAGAAAGAACCGCCAACATGAGCAAAGGTCCTTTGTTCTGGACGCCTACCATTGAAGGTTTGTACAACTATGAAGATGTGCGTGACAATCCAGAAAAACTAGATGACCCATCCTGGCATTTGGGATTACCAGATTCAGTAATAAAAGACATCAAAGAGTCATTGAAATATCCTGGCACATTGAGTTATTTTCAACTCACTCCAATTAGGAAACCAACTTTAGAAACTAAGTTCAGACAACTGCAAAAAGCAGGTGTTGTGATGTTGATTGGAACTGATAGTGGTATCCCTATGAAATTCCATTCACAAAGTACATGGAACGAATTGGATGTTTGGGTAAGAGTATTTGGTGTTGATCCCATTCAGGCTATTAAATCAGCAACCTACTGGCCTTCGGTATTCATGGGTGTTGATAAAAAAGTAGGGACAGTCAGTGTTGGTAAACAAGCTGACATCATTGCTGTTAAAGGAGATGCGTTGAAATACATCAATCTGCTACAAAAAGTAGAT
>JBKCGF010000225.1:0-2350 GCA_046303455.1 Chitinophagaceae bacterium
CATCATGACCGACTTTATCGACAGAGATGATCAAAAGGCAGTCAATTTTCATTTCAAGATTGCAGAAGCCGCTGCTAAGCGTAATATTATGGTCATGTTTCACGGAACTTTTCCAGCAAAAGGATTCGATAGAACCTATCCACATGCTGTTGCAAGAGAAGGTGCAATGGGCTCTGAGTATAATATTTGGGGAAATAAATTAACACCTGAACATGATTTGATTTTACCTTTTACAAGAATGCTGGCAGGAGGGTTTGATTATGAACCTGGGTTATTGAATAACGCGACTGAAAAAGGAACTCGTCCAGTTGCAGGTGTTGTAACCAGTCCGGGTACCCGCTCTCACCAACTAGCCATGTTTGTGGTTTATGATAGTCCCATGCAAATTTTCTCAGGCAATCCTTCAGAAGCCTATCTCGAACCAGCATTCATGGAATTATTAGGTTCGATTCCAACACTTTGGGATGAAACTATTGTTGTTGATGGTAAAGTTGGCGATTATATCATTACTGCAAGACGAAAAGGTACTGATTGGTATATAGCAGGAATGTGTGATTGGCAAGCCAGAGATGTTAAGTTAAACTTTGATTTTCTTGAGGAAGATCAATACAATGCAACAATATGTAAAGATGGAATTAACGCTGATCGATATGCATCTGATTATTCACTCACCTACAGCAATATCATTAAAAAGAATGATCAGGTAACCATTCATCTTGCACCAGGAGGAGGATTTTTAATGAAGCTTAAGAAATAATTCAAAGGAGTTTTGATTTTGCTTCTGAATAACAATCAGTTCATCTAGAACTTTTATTCATTATAATGCTCATAAATGGACATTACAATATTGAGGTATAGAATAAGGACAGCCACTATTGACTGTCCTTATTTTTTGTAATTGACTTTGTAAAATCAGATCGACTAATACTTTGTCAATTCATTTACGTAAACCTAAACCTTTTCTAACTCGACAGAACTAATTGCACTAATGACTTCTTCACGTGTTTTTTTTAGTCTGCTTTCCAGCCTGCTTAGTAGTTCACTTTCTTTTCCAGGCTCAAACTTTAAGTCTGATTCTGTCAATTGCGGATACTTTGCTTTAAGTTTTTTGGATTTTGCTTCCCAATTTCCAGTGATTTTAAAGTGTTCACTGCTTTTTGTTTTCGTTGTGTCCATACAAAATAAATTTTTTTGATTAAATAAATAATTACCTATCAAATCTACTTGCATGAACTCTCTATGTGAATGATCACTATCAATCGATCTTATGATATATGCTTAGTATGAAATAAAACCAGGAAATTCGAGTAGAATTCACTATTTTCTATTGTAATACTTTTGAAAACATATTATTTCATGAAGGAAAATATTTTAAAAGAATTTATTTCTCGTTTTGGTGGTGATCCAATAATTGTAAAATCACCCGGACGAATTAACATAATAGGAGAACATACCGATTACAATAACGGATTTGTTTTACCCGCTGCAATTGACAAGGCGGCTTACATTGCCATGTCGCTTCGAGAGGATAATGAAATACATCTTGTTGCTCAGGATTTAAATGAAACCTTTTCCACCCGAATAGAGGATTTAAAACCCTCTGGGAATGCAAGTTGGACCAATTACATCTTGGGTTCTGCTGCGCAATTTCAAAAAAATGGATTGGAGCTACGAGGATTTAATGCAGTGCTGTTGAGTGATGTACCCATTGGGGCTGGACTCTCTTCATCTGCTGCGATTGAGTGTGCAACTGTTTTTGCCTTGAATGAATTGTTGGGCACAAATTTATCCCGACTGACAATGGTAGGTATGGCCCAAAAAGCTGAGCATGAATATGCAGGAGTATTGTGCGGCATCATGGATCAATTTGCATCGATGATGGGCAAAAAAGACCATGTAATCAGAATAGATTGTCAATCATTGGAATACGAATATGTGCCTTTAAAATTAGAAGGGTATAAAATTGTTTTGTTCAATACCAATGTAAAACATGCACTTGCTTCTAGCGAGTACAATACACGCAGAAACGAATGTTTGCAGGCGGTAGAATGGGTCCGTCAATTTGTGCCATCGGTATCATCACTTCGAGATGTAACTGAATCGATGTTGGATCAATATGTTAAACCAAAGAGCGAGCTAATTGATAAACGAAGCAGATTTGTAGTACAGGAAATAGAACGTCTACTAAGAGGATGTGAGGATTTGTGTGAAGGTAATATTCAAGTGTTGGGGAAGAAAATGTTTAAAACACACGAAGGGCTCAGTAAAATGTATGAAGTGAGTTGCAAAGAATTGGATTGGCTTGTTGATTTTGTAAAGGACAATCCAAACGTGATGGGTGCTCGTATGA
>JBKCGF010000226.1:0-1976 GCA_046303455.1 Chitinophagaceae bacterium
TCCCTGTTCCTTTGCTGTATCTTGTTGAATTAATGAAAAGAACCTTGTTCGCCCTCTAGGGTCTTTTTTCATAAACTGCTCCTTACTAACATTCTTCACCCCTTCAATTACCCCCAACCCATATTCAGCAATGTAAAAATCCAATTCCTTTCTTTCAATTGTATTGAGCACCTTGGGGTCTGATTCTGCTTTAGTTTTGATTTCTTTTAGGTATCCAGCAATTTGGTTCCTCAACAAAGGCCTCACCATATCATTCAGCTCAATATTTCCCTTCTGTGCATTGCGGTAGAGGTAGTCGTAGATACTGTTGTTGACGTTTTCAACTACTGCTTGAGCTGAAGCAGAGCCTGTGATAAATAATAGTAGTACTGTTATAAAAGTGTTTTTCATTAATCTAGTTGTCATTGTTGTCGTGGTTGTCAAAGTTGTCGTGTTTGTCAAGTTGTCTGTATTTTAACTATGACAACAAAGATAACAATGACAACAATGACAACTCTCAGTAAGCATTCTGATCCCCTCTAATCACATTAATCACCGTCTGCAACACAATCTGTATATCAAAAAACAAATTCCAACGGTGAATATAATACAGATCGTGGTCAACACGCTTCTGCATATCTGCAATGTCTTTGGTCTCTCCCCTGCAGCCGTTCACCTGGGCCCATCCGGAAATGCCGGGCTTGACAATGTGGCGGAGCATGTAGTTTTCTACCGTTTCTAAAGAAGCCATGTTCAATGGCACGGGATGTGGTCGTGGACCAATAACCGACATATTTCCAATCAATACATTCCAGAACTGCGGCAGTTCATCGAGACTGGTCTTGCGTAAATATTTTCCAAAACGTGTAATTCTTGGATCCGACGGCGAAGCCTGGTTGTAATTTCCATCTTCATCGATATCCTTGCTGGAGATGGTCATGGTGCGGAACTTATAACACACAATTTGTTCGTTGGAAACACCCCATCTGATTTGCCTAAAAAATACAGGCCCTTTAGAATTCAATTTTATTCCCAATGCAATCAATGGCATCAACCAGCTACCAATAAAAACAAAATAGAAAATCTAAAACGTCAAATCAAACACACGTTTGATCACCCTATTCTCCCACCTATCTAATGGTAAAGATTTATAGTTCAATACCGGCATGATACCCAAGTTGGCAACCTCGATATTCGCATTGGTATAGGTCTCTAAATCGGGTATCAACCTCACTTTTCTCTGGTGCTGATCACATACCTGAATGATCTTCTTTACCAATCCAGCATCATCGTTAGATAAAGCCAAGATGTACTCCTGAATGGGATTGGTTCGAATAATCTGTTCCAGCTCAGCTATCTTTCCCAAATAAGGAATACCATCATGTTGAACGGGGTTGTCATTCACGATCCCCCTGCAATTGTATCCGTAGTATTTAAAACGATCAACAGTTTGAATGAACTCTGCACCCGCATGTGTATAGCCTACTAAAATGAAATGTTCAGCCAGTTCTCCTTTGTAAATCAAATAGTGGGTGTATTTTCTAATGATGTATTTGAACACAATAGAACATACAAGAATGGTGGAGAAAAAGCTGATCCAATAGCCATTTTCAATATGACGATCACGCATCAAAAAGAAAAACGCCGAGCTACTCACCAAAACGGTAATTACGGCATTATAAAAAGCGACTATAATTTCTTCTGAGAATTTCTTAGTTCGTCTGTCGAGGTAGAGATTAGAAAAAAAGCTGGCGACAAACCAAGCAAGCGTGATGATGAGTGTACCCATAAGAATCCACCGTTGCTCTACTGCTTGCATCGACTTTTGGTAAACCATATAAGATGACCCAAAAGCAATGAAAATAGCGAGCAGATCTGCGATGTACTTCGTTTGTACATACAGTAAATGGGAACGGCTCAATTTCATGCATGTAAATGTAATGCATCGGCTGCAATTTTGCCAATCTCTATGGCAGAATTATCCCATGAAAATGAAC
>JBKCGF010000227.1:0-22149 GCA_046303455.1 Chitinophagaceae bacterium
TCGGACATTCGACGTAGTAACCACTTTTGCTGATGTCGCTGGTCTTCCTGCCTATAATATGGCTGTGACTTGGAAAGCAACTGTAGTTTGTCCGTTCCTTCCATCAGCTGCAGTAGGTACATACCTTATCACAGCTGATAACTGGGATGGTGCAACTGGCGAAACTTGCGATGTAACTGCAACAGCTACTTCTGCAACTTTAACCTATGCGTTCCCTTATGCTGCTCCTCCAGGTGTAAACCCGTTGGTAGTAACAGTTAATGCAGCAACTGGTGCTGCAACTGTAGCTAAGCAGACTTATGGTAGCTATGGTACAGGTTTTGAAAACTTTACTGCTACTGGATCTGGTTTCTTCTTCTCTTGTACTGGTCAAATCACATTGAGTTTGACACACGTATCTGGCGGTGGAACTGGTTATGGTACTTACCCACTTCGTTTGAGCAAGCTCTAAGCTAGCTTAATGAAATAATATAAAATGGGCTGTTCATTTGAACAGCCCATTTTATTTATAGTCAAAAAAATAAAAAAATTATAATCTTATTTCTTCTTCGTTCTTATCAAAAAAGTGAAACTCGGTAAGATGGTAATTAGAGTTGGCTTGAACAGTTAGTGTCATTTTGTAGTGCCACGACCATCTTCTTCTCTTTGAAATCAATCCCTTTGTTAGGTATGCATAAAGAATGGGATGAACAGCAATGACCAAAGACTTGTGTTTCTGCTCACTGAGGTAGCTGATATTCTTTTCTATTTCATCTTCTAAGACAAGAGTAGATGAAATTTTACCGGTACCCTGACAAGTTGGACATTGTTCTTGGGTATTGATATTCATTTCAGGTTTCATACGCTGACGGGTCAGCTGCATGAGTCCGAATTTGGATATCGCCAATACTGCATGTTTAGCACGATCTATCTTCATAAAGCCTTCCATGGCTTCATGTAATTTTCTTTTGTTCTCAGGGAGCTTCATGTCGATAAAATCGACCACTATGATTCCTCCTATATCACGAAGCCTTAATTGTCTTGCGATCTCTTCAGCAGCCTCTAAATTCGTCTGAAGGGCATTCTCTTCCTGGTTACTACTTACGCTCTTGTATCCACTGTTTACATCGATTACATGTAACGCTTCGGTATGCTCAATAATCAGGTACGCTCCGCTGGGCAGATTCACCGTTTTTCCAAAAGTACTTTTGACCTGTTTGGTTACGCCTGTGAAATCGAATAGGTTTGAACTTCCTGAATAAAAAGAAACAATATCTACTTTATCTGGAGAGATTCTCTGTATGTATGCTTTGGTATCAGCAAAAATCTGTTTGTCGTTTACCGTGATTTTATTGAAATCAGCACTAAGCAAATCTCTTAAAATGCTAGTTGCTTTTGTTTGTTCACTGAGAATTTTGGCAGGAGGTACTGCGCCACTGAGATTTTGCTGAATACTTTTCCATTTTGAAAATAATGCATTCAGGTCTTCGTGCAATTCAGCTGTATTTTTTCCTTCGGCGGCTGTACGAACGATAACACCAAAGTTTTTTGGCTTGATCGCTTCAATGATTTTTTGAAGACGTTTGCGTTCTTCCGCTGAATGTATTTTTCTGGATACCGCAATGATATCATTAAACGGAGTTATGACTACAAATCTCCCTGGAAGGGAAATCTCACAACTCAGTCTTGGTCCCTTTGCTGCAATTGGCTCTTTAAGAATCTGTACTAAAACATTGGGTTTTTGACCCATCACTTCATTGATCTTTCCAGTCTTTACTATTTCAGGCTCAACTGTGAATTGAGCGAAGTCTTGTTGCTTATCTACTGGAGTACTGATGGAATGATTGGTGAACTTGAGAATAGAACGGGCATAGGGACTCAAATCGGTATAATGCAGGAATGCATCCTTTTCAAAACCCACATCAACAAATGCTGCGTTCAGTCCGGGAATGAGTTTCTTCACTTTACCCAAATAAAGATCACCCACAGCAAAACTGGCATCAGCTTTTTCTTGATGAAGCTCTACCAGTTTTTTGTCTTCCAGCAAGGCGATTTGCACACCTTGGGCAGATGATTGTATGATCAGTTCCTTGTTCAAAAGATGACTTTGATCAATAGATATAATTGAACATGCACTGCCGTGATTACTCACATGGCAGTGCTAATTCATTATACAATGATGATAAAGAAAATAAAGGTTATTTCTTACCCTTCTTGTGACGATTCTTTCTAAGTCTCTTTTTACGTTTGTGAGTAGCTATTTTATGACGTTTTCTTTTTTTACCACAAGGCATGATGCAATGAGTTTAAATGTTAAAAATTATTTTAATGATTTTATCTTTTCATCCAACGCTTTCATGAGCTCTGGATTTTCTACAAATTTCTTTCCTTGTTCATACCACTCTATCGCTTTCTTCTTATCGCCACCTCTCTCATAAAGTTCCGCCAAAAGGAAAATGGCTTCAGAATTTTTAGGGTCAAGTTGTATGACCTTTAAAAATCTTTCAATAGCCTTATCATTTTGTCCAGATACCATCCCTCCAAATCCCAACATGAATTGTGCAAAAACATTGTTTGGATCTTTCTCTGCGATTGCCCTGATTTTCAAAATTCCTTCCATCGGGGCGCCGGATACGCCAAAGAAGAAAGTACTTCCTTGACCAATTACCGTTGAGTCGTTGTTAGGATTCAGTTTCAGGGAACGGGTAAACAAATCGTTTGCCTCATTAGCCATCCATACTCTTAGTCCAGGATCTGAAACTCCTCTCAATTCCTCCAACATAGAGTGGGCGGCAAAGTTGAGGCTTTTTTCAGAATTTTCCAATTTGGCCTTTTCGCCATAGAAATAAATGAAAGGGAGGAAACTTCTGGCACTGTCTTTCCAGAAATCCGATAGGGCCTGAAAATTTTGTCTTTTCTGGGTAACCAGGTCGCCACGGGTAAGTGCATCTTCCAGACTTGTTAAATAGGCTGATTGTGAAGACGTTAGACCTTTTTTAAGCTGATTGATATAGGCGTTGATGTCGAATTGACTGGGTTGAGTGTTTGATGCAGCCGGACTTTCTGCAGAATGGTCATCATGTTCAGCTGATACGGGACTGAATCTTCCAAAAGCAAAGGTTACGAATAACAATACTGCTACAGCAGATACTGCTATCCATTGTTGTTTTTTCAACATTAAAAATTAATTTAAGAGTGCAAAGGTACTGACTTAAGCCATTTCATCAGCACCATCGTCTTTAATAACGGTGCCAACTTCAAGCTTTTTAACTTCCTGCATGAACTCCTTGGCAGGTTTGAATGCCGGAATATAATGTGCAGGGATATGTACAGCTGTATTTCTCTTGATGTTTCTACCAATTTTTGCCGCTCTTTGCTTGGTAATGAAGGATCCAAAACCTCTTACATAGATGTTCTCACCCTTTGCGAGAGTAGATTTGATTTCCTTGAACATGGTTTCAAGGGTTACCAATACATCCACTTTTGGAATATTAGTTTTTTCGGCAATCTTGTTGATGAGATCTGCTTTTCTCATTGTTAGTACGTTTTAAATTTTACTACTTTAGGTTGAATGTTTTAATTTTAGCCTTCAAAACACATTAGTTATCAGGCCAATAGCACTAATAACGTACCGATTCCTATAAAATTGCGTACTTTTTTAGAATTTGCCAAAAAAAAGTGACATAAGTGCTTGAAAAACAATTAAAAGAATGGTTTATACGCTCACTGAAACAGTGGCATTTGAAGAAAAATAAACGTCAAATGCCCTGGAAAGGAGAAAAAGATCCATATAAAATATGGTTGAGCGAAATTATTCTTCAACAAACCAGAGTTGAGCAGGGATTGGCCTATTACGAGCGCTTTATCAAAAAGTATCCTACCGTTCATCATTTAGCACAATCAGTTGATAATGAAGTATTTAAACTTTGGGAGGGATTAGGATATTATAATAGGTGCAGAAACCTGCTTACCACAGCCCGTGAAATTAGTAACCTACACAACGGACAATTCCCTCCTTCCAAAGAAGGTCTTTTAAAACTTAAGGGTATCGGAAACTATACAGCTGCTGCAATTGGGTCTTTTGCATTTGGACTACCTCTTGCAGTAGTAGATGGAAATGTTTACAGAGTGCTGTCCAGGGTTTTGGGTATTGATGAACCGATTGATCAACCAAAGGGGAAATTGCTTTTTGAGCAGCTGGCTCATGAACTTCTCAATAAAAAAGATCCAGCAGCCTTTAACCAAGCGATGATGGACCTTGGGGCAACTGTTTGTAAACCCAAACAACCAGACTGTGGAGAATGCCCATTCCAAAAAAAATGTGTCGCGTTTGAAAAAAACATTCAAACCAGCCTACCCGTAAAAGCGAAAAAAGTAAAAACAAGAGATCGTTTTCTTTATTATTTACTACTAGAATACAAAACATATAGATTGGTCAGGAAAAGAGGGGCGGGTGATATTTGGAAAGACCTGCATGAATTTCTTTTGGTAGAAAAAGATGAACCTGCAGATGAAAAAGAGGTAAAAAAGAATCTTTTTTGGTCTAATCAACAACTGTTTTCTCCAAAACAAATCATTCAGGTTTCTGATGAACTGATTCATCAACTTACCCATCAAAAAATACATTCACGTATTTTAAATGTAAGAATTGATAAGAAAATTGCAATTGAAGGCTACACATGGGTTTCCCTAAATGAATTTAGGAAATTGGCTTTTCCTAGATTACTCACTCGGTATTTAGAAATGCACACATAGAATGGCATCTCCTGCTATTTCAGTAAATTTGCACCATGGTTGTAATGGCTATCTTGTTATCGGCTTCCTTGTTGATGTTGTTCATGAATTCCGGAGCCGAGATTGCATTTTTTTCACTTTCGTTTCGTGATCTAAAAAATTTAAGGACTAGACAATATCCTGCAGCTCAACGTATACTTTCTCTGGTTCAAGAGCCAAGATTACTGATGTCTTCATTGCTGATGGGCAATATGGTCTTGAGAATTCTTGTGATTTTATTGTTTAATTATTTGGTAACAGATGCAACTTTTCCTGGCCTATCTGGATTTTTATTATTTGTTGTTCGCTTGTTTGTCGCCATCATCGTTTTAATTCTATTTGGAGAGCTGCTTCCTAAAGTTTGGGCATCCAATAACTATATCAGATTTGCTTACTACTCATCCAGCTTCGTTTGGTTGAACTTTATGCTTTTTAAACGACCAGGCAAATGGATGGCTGAGATTACGCAAAAAATTGAAAAGGCTTTGGGAAAGGATGATCTTCATGCAAGAATAGACCAAATCGACCAGGCCATTTCAATGGAAGCGGATGATGTAACATCAGAAGAAGAAAAAAATATTTTAAAGGGAATTGCTCAGTTTGGTAATGTGACTGTTAGAAAAGCCATGCGAAGCAGACTCGACGTCCAAGGTGTTGAAGAGACTGTCAACTTTGGAGAATTGAAGAAGAAGGTTGAAGAACAACAGTATTCTCGTTTTCCTGTTTTCAAGGAAAGTCTAGACAGCATTACGGGGATTTTGCACGCAAAGGATCTTATACCATATTTAGATGAAAAAGATGATTTCAACTGGAGTACTTTAGTGCGCCCCGCTTTTTTTATTCATGAACAAATGTTGGTTGAAGATCTCTTGAGAGAGTTTCAATCGAAAAGAATTCATTTTGCAATAGTAGTGGATGAATTTGGGGGGACAGATGGTATCATTACCATGGAAGATATCCTGGAAGAAATTGTAGGTGAGATTAGAGATGAATATGACGATGACGATCCTGTCAATATCAGACTGGATGAATTCAATTATATTTTTGAAGGAAGGATGATGATCAACCAGGCACTTAAATTGATGCACTTGCCATCGAAATTATTTGATAATATGCGGGGGGATAGTGAAACGGTAGCAGGATTGGTTCTGGAGATTGCAGGAGAAATACCAAAACCAAACCAAGTACTTTCTGTGCGCGGCTTTACATTTACTGTTTTGGAAGTGAGCATGAACCGCATCCATAAAATCAAAATAACCATTGAAGACCAACAATAAATTCTATATGGCATACAGCAAGGTTCTACTCTTTTGCGCTTTTGGGATTTTATTGGTTTCCTGTAACAGTAATTTCACACCTAAACCGAAGGGTTATTTTAAAATTGATTTTCCTGAGCACAAGTACCAGCAATTTAATTTGCCAGGGTATCCTTATACTTTTGAATATCCAACCTATGCTACCATTTCAAAAGAAGAAGATTCCACCGGTCAAAATCCTTATTGGATCAATATAGATTTTCCTGGTTATGCCGGAAGAATATACATTAGTTACAAAGGCGTTAACTCATCGACTGTCTATAAGATAAAATCTCAAAATGGGTATAAAGATTCTGTAGTGCGAAACAGTTTTGAATTGTTGCGTGAAGAGGCCTACAAAATGACCTACAAGCATTCCATCAAAGCCAGTGGTATAGTAGATTCTTTTTTTACCAACCCCAATGGTTCTTCGGGGGTATATTTTTATGTGGCTGGAGAAGCGGCAACATCAAAACAATTTTACCTGACAGATACGGCGAAACATTTTTTAAGAGGCGCACTTTATTTTGATGCAACTCCCAATTCCGACTCCCTATCGATTGTCAGCGATTTTTTAGAAAAGGACATCAAGCATTTGATCCATTCTTTAAAATGGCAGAACTGATTAGTTGAACTTTTCAACTACTTTGTCCATTTCCAATTGGATTTCCTTGTTGCAAAGATTGCCGATGCTTCCTTCGTGTGTATGTTTTAATCCTTTCGTGGGATCGAATGTAAATTCTCCTTTTTCGATTTTATTACCCACTTCTTTATATGCATCTCTAAATGGGACTCCCTGGTTCACCAATTCGTTTACCATTTCAACGCTAAACAAGTAAGTGTATTTTGGATCCAGTAAAATATCTTCTTTTACCCTCATTTCACTGAGCATCAATTGCATCATTTCCAGACAAGATTTTAGTTCCTCGATTGCCGGAAATAAAATTTCTTTGGTCAATTGCATGTCGCGGTGGTAACCCGAAGGCAGGTTGTTCGTGAGCAAAGTGAGTTCGTTGGGTGTGGATTGAATCCTGTTGCATTTTGCACGAATCAGTTCAAATACATCTGGGTTTTTTTTGTGTGGCATGATGCTGCTGCCTGTCGTGAGTTCATCCGGGAATTGGATAAAACCAAAATTTTGGTTCATGTAGAAGCAGCAATCCATTGCCAGTTTTCCTATGGTTGCAGCGACAGAAGCCAAGGCCATGGCAGTCAGTTTTTCTGTTTTACCCCTGCTCATTTGTGCATAGACAGAATTGAAGTTGAGTGTTTTAAAATTCAGCAATGCTGTTGTTCTTGTTCTGTTTAATGGAAACGAAGACCCGTATCCGGCACCACTACCCAATGGGTTTTTGTTTGCAACCTGATATGCTGCAGCAAGAAATTCCAGATCATCCACCAGGCTTTCTGCATACGCACCTAACCACAAGCCCACAGAAGAAGGCATGGCAATTTGTAAATGGGTATAGCCTGGGAGCAGTGCATTTTTATGTGCTTCGCTTTTGGCAATTAAAAGATCAAATAAGTGAATAGTTTCCTCTTTGATCTCTTTTATTTGCGAACGAAGAAAGAGTTTGATGTCTAATGCAACTTGGTCGTTTCTGCTTCTGCCTGTATGGATCATTTTTCCAACATCCCCGATTTTTTCCGTTAGCATGAATTCAATCTGTGAATGGATGTCCTCTACCTGAGGGTCTATATTGAAATTGCCTGCAACAATATTTTCTAAAATTTCTTTCAATGCACGAACAGCAGTCTCTGCATTTTCTTTCGTCATTAAGCCTTGTTCTCCCAGCATGGTAACATGGGCAATGGATCCTTCCACATCAAAAGCGGCCATGCGTAAATCAAATGTACGGTCGTTGCCAACGGTAAATTGTTCAATTTTTTCAGTGGTGGTGGTACTTGTTTTGCTCCAAAGTTTCATGTTCGTTATTTGGGTTGTTCGAGTTGGATGGCTGTCTCCTGCAATAGTTCAATATATCCTTTTATTCCTGAAGCAATTTCATCCAGCAAAATGTATTCGTTGGCGGTATGGCTTCTTGCGGAATCACCGGGACCAATTTTTAGTGCTGGGAAATGCATCAAAGCTTTGTCACTTGTGGTTGGAGAACCATAATGTGCCCATCCTAGTTTTTTACCTGCTTTTACAAGAGGATGCTGCATATCTATCATCGTGGATCTCAACCTGAAACTTCTGGGTGTTAGTTCGCTTTTTACAGACGACTGCATCTGTTGCAGAATTTCTTCAAAACTGTAGTTTTCGTTTACCCTCACATCGATGACAAATTTGCAAGAGGCAGGCACTACATTGTGGGCTTTGTTTTCTGTTTCAATTACCGTGACTTTTGCAGTCGCTTTGCCAGTGAGGACGGAGACCTTTTCAAAAACCATGTCATTGATGGTTTTGATATCATCTAAGGCAATATCAATTGCATTGATGCCTTCTTCTCTTGCTGCATGTCCTGCTACGCCATGGGCGATTGCATCGATTACCAATAGACCACGTTCTGCGACTGCCATTTCCATTTTGGTGGGTTCACCAACAATTGCTCCTAGTATTGTACTTCCACTGAGTTGTTGTTTGAAGGCATCGTTATTTAAAAGTAATTCAACACCATTTTTCCCTGAAATCTCTTCTTCTGCACTTGCAATCAAACAAAGATTAAATGGCAGGCTTTGGTCCTTGTGGTAATAAATGAATGTTGCAATTAGCGATACGAGTGGTCCCCCTGCATCATTGCTTCCAAGGCCGATTAACTTATCATCAATAATAGTAGGTGTAAACGGATCAGTGTTATAACCTTTAGCAGGTTGTACAGTATCATGATGTGAGTTTAAGATGATTGTAGGTCGACTTACATCAAACGCTTCACTAAAGGCATAAATGTTGTTTAGGAGGCGATTGGTTTTGATGCCATTATTATGAAGGAATGATTCGATACAAGAAGCCACTGCCTCTTCTTCTTTGCTAAAGGAGGGGATAGAGATCATCTCTTTGAGCAGGTGAATTGCATCTTTTGTCAATGTATCGAGGTTGTCCTTCATGAATAGTTATGATATGGTTGTACCGTTTGTGCCTTCTATTAATGCCGCTAAGGAAATTCCTTCTCCAATAACTACACGGTTCACACCAGCTGCAACTGCAGCAAATGCGTTATCTAATTTAGGAATCATTCCTGCAAAAATCAGACTTTGGTTTTTTAGCGACTGGTAAGTGTCATGATCGAGTTTGTTGATGACACTATTCTCGTTATTTATATCTTTTAGAACGCCTTTTTTCTCGAAAGAATAGATTAAGCTGACATCATAAGTTGCTGATAGTGCTTTTGCTATTTCTTGTGCAATAGTATCTGCATTGGTATTGAGCAGTTGACCCTCTTGATCTTGGGTGATGGGTGCTACAACAATAGATAGGCCTTGATCAAGTAGCTGTGTAAAGACTAAAGTATTTACACCATCGATATCGCCTACATAACCAAAGTCGATTTGATCATGCTTTCTTTTATGGGCCAATATACAGTTTCCATCTGCTCCAGTCAGTCCAATTGAAGGATTGTTTAGCGCATTAAGGTTGGCTACAATATTTTTATTGATCCAGCCCGCATATACCATTGTCACTATTTTTAAAGTGGCTTCATCTGTTATTCTTCTTCCGTCAATCATTTGTTGTGGAATTTGCAGGTCGTTGGCCAACTGAGTGGCCAGTTTTCCACCACCGTGAACGAGGATTTTTAAGCCTTTAATTGCTGCAAAATCGGACAAGAATATTTTGAGTTTCGCATCATCATCAATGATGTTGCCTCCAACTTTTACAATTGTGAGTGATTTTTTCATTAACCAATCATTTTTGAAATTACAGCTTGTGCAGCCCATACACGGTTAGCAGCCTGTTGTGTAACAAGACTATGGGCACTATCAAGAATTTCATCAGATAATTCAACATTTCTTCTTACAGGTAAGCAATGCATTACTTTGGCGTTATTGGTTGCTTTTATTTTTTCAAGTGTAAGCATCCAATCACCTTCGTAAGGTGGCATTGAACCATAATCATGATAAGCACTCCAGTTTTTAACATAGATAAAATCAGCGCCTATTAATGCTTCTTCTTGATCATGAACAATGGAGGCTCCCTTTGTATAGTCTGTATGCAATTCGTAGCCCTTCGGATGTGTGATTACAAATTCAGCTTCGCCCCATGCATTTACCCATTGTGCAAAGCTATTGGCTACACATTGAGGGAGGGGTTTAACATGTGGAGCCCATGTGAGCACTATTTTTGGTTTTCTAATTTCAGAAAAACTAGCAGTTATATTTTCTTTTATGGTAATTAAGTCGCTTAAGCTTTGTAATGGATGTAGGGTTGCACTTTCAAGACTGATAACAGGTATTCCTGCATACTTAATAAATTGCTGTAGGATGAATTCACTATAATCAGCTTCTCTATCTTTTAGAGAAGGGAAAGTTCTGATGGCCAACACATCAAAGTATTGACCCATTATGGGTGCAGCGTCTTTAACATGTTCTACAGTTGTGCCATTCATGATGGCGCCATCTTCAAATTCCATTGCCCAGCCTTCACTTCCAATATTGAAAACAATAGCTTCCATGCCCAATTGTTGTGCAGCAACTTGAGTGCTTAATCTAGTCCGCATACTTGGATTCAGGAAAAGGCATCCAATTCGCTTGTGCTTTCCTAGCATTTCATCTTTTCTCGGAGATGATTTGTATTCAAGGGCTTTTTTAATCAAAGCTGGAATATCTGCAACATCATGGGCTGAAATAAATTGTTTCATGTTTTATGCTTGAAGATGGGCTATTGATTTTTTCAAAGAAGCCAGAAAAATTTCTGCATCTTCTATGGTAAGCGCAAGAGAAGGGAGTAGTCGTATTACATTGGGCTTTGCCTCTCCTGTAAAAATTTTACATTGGTGCAATAAAACACTTTTCAATTGTTTTAATTCTTCTGGTACATCAAACCCAATCATGAGTCCCATTCCTCTTACATTTTTAATTTCAGGAATTTGATTCAGTTCATGCATTAAATGTGCGCCAATTGCATTTGCATTTTCCATCAGCTTTTCTGACTCCATTACTTCCAAAACCGCTATAGCTGCTGCGCAAGCGAGGTGATTGCCACCAAAAGTGGTGCCTAACATAAAATGTTTAGCTGAAATTTTAGGAGAAATGATAATACCTCCGATAGGGAAACCATTTCCCATTCCTTTGGCCATTGTATATATGTCTGCGAAAACACCAGCATAATCATGGCTAAAAAAATATCCAGATCTACCGTAACCACACTGCACGCTGTCGGCAATATAAACAGCTCCATAAGCATCACACTGAGATCTGATCGCCTGTAGGAAGGTACTGGTTGCTATATTTATTCCGCCAACACCTTGAATACCTTCAATAATCACTGCAGCTATTTCATTCCCTTCTTGAGCAAAACAATTGAGTAGTGCTTCTTCATCGTTAAATGGAAGAAAGATAATGTTACTGGTTTCGTTTACTGGTGCAACAATTGAAGGGTTATCTGTTGCAGCAACAGCAAGTGAGGTGCGACCGTGAAAAGCTTTTTTAAATGCGATAATTTTTTTTCTACCTGTATGAAAAGAAGCCAGCTTGAGTGCATTCTCATTGGCTTCAGCTCCAGAATTGCAGAGGAAAAGAGCGTAGTCTTCTTTGCCAGACAATCTTCCAAGTTTTTCAGCAAGTTCTTGTTGTATTGGTATTTTGATGGAGTTGGAGTAAAACGAAATTTTATCCAACTGATCTTTGATGCGGTTTACCCAATGAGGATGTTGATGGCCGATACTGATAACGGCATGGCCGCCATACATATCCAGGTATTCAGTTGCAGCATCGTCCCAAACCCTTGAACCTCTGGCTTTGGTGATGTTGATGTCGTTTATGGGATATACATTAAAGAGTTCCATACTTGTACAATTAAAATGCAGATGATTTAAGAAGAAGTCCAGCTGTTCTTTCAAAATTGAACATGATGTTCATGTTTTCTATGGCTTGTCCACTAGCTCCCTTTAGCAAATTGTCGATTGCACTATGCACCACCAGCTTGTCATTTTCTTTCTCCAGGTGAATGAGACATTTATTCGTATTGATTACTTGTTTAAGTGAAATCTGATCACGAGAAACTATAGTAAAAGCTGAATCTCTGTAAAATGATATATACAAATCATAGAGTTCACCTAATGTAAGATCTGTTGTAAGTGTAGAGCTCACAAAAATACCACGGGTGAAGTTGCCTCTCCATGGCACAAAATGAACATTTGCTTTGTTCGTTATTTGCGTTTGTTCAAGCGATTGATGAATTTCCTTCAGGTGTTGGTGGCTCAGGGTTTTGTAGGCTTGAATGTTGTTGGCTCTCCAGCTAAAGTGACTTGTTTCGGATAAAGATTGTCCAGCGCCAGTCGACCCAGTAATACCGGTTGTATATACATCATTTACCATTCCCTTCTCTGCCAATGGGAGCAGCCCAAGCTGTATAGCTGTAGCAAAACAACCAGGATTAGCAATGTTCTTGGCTTTTTGAATTGCACTTAGATTCAATTCAGGTAATCCATATGTGAATGCTCTTGTGCCTGCTTGTGCATCTGCTTTTATTCTGAAATCATTTGCCAGATCGATTATCTTAATATTTTCTGGCAGGGATGTTTCTGATAAGAATTTTTTCGACTCTCCATGTCCGAAGCAAAGAAAAAGAACTTCAATGTCTGAATCAATTGCATCGCTAAAAACAAGTGAGGTTGATCCAATCAGATCTTGGTGTACCTGATGCACAGGATTTCCAGCGTTGCTCTTGCTGTGAATAAAGCCAATGGATACATTAGGGTGATGGATCAAGAGTCTTATCAATTCACCTCCTGTATATCCCGCTCCACCCATGATGCCAGCTCTGATTACCTGTTGCATAGTGATAGGTTTATTGTTTATTTTCCTGGTTGACGGCATTCCAGATGATGGTCTGGTTGCCAAATATTTTACTGAAACCTCTCACATCTTCACCTGTAAAACCACTGTTCATCTCTCCGTATTTTCCAAATTTGCTGTTCATCAAATCGTTTGCGGATTCAATTCCAATAACATGAAAACGATAGGGCATGAGTTGAACAAATACTTTGCCTGTGACGGTTTGTTGCGTGTTTTCAAGGAAGCTTTCTATGTTGCGCATTACAGGATCAAGAATTTGCCCTTCATGCAACCAGTTTCCATAGAACTGTGATAAGGTATCCTTCCACTGCAATTGCCATTTGGTAAGAACGTGTTTTTCCAATGCATGATGTGATTTTAAAATCACCATTGGGGCTGCTGCTTCAAAACCCACTCTTCCTTTGATGCCGATGATGGTGTCGCCTACATGTATGTCGCGACCAATACCATAGGCACCTGCGATGGTTTGTAAATATTGAATGGCCTCAGATGGATGATTGAATTTTTGTTCGTTGATGGATTGTAGTTCTCCTTTTTCAAACCCGAGTACCACTTCTTCACTATCGTGTTTGGTCACTTGTGTTGGCCAGGCTGATTCAGGTAACATGCCTTTGGAAGAGAGTGTTTCTTTTCCTCCAACACTGGTACCCCATAAGCCCTTGTTGATGGAATACATGGCTTTTTCAGCATTCATGTGGACCCCTTTTGATTGGAGGTATTCTATTTCTTGTTCACGGCTCAACTTAAGATCGCGTATGGGTGTAATGATTTCAACTCCAGGAATCATGATGTGGAATACCATATCAAATCTTACCTGGTCGTTTCCTGCTCCAGTGCTGCCATGTGCAACTGCATCGGCACCAAGTTTTTTTACATGTTCAGCAATATGAATAGCCTGACTGAGTCGTTCTGCACTTACACTAAGCGGGTAAGTGTTGTTCTTTAATACATTTCCGTAAATGAGGTATTTGATGATACTATCATAATAGCTTTTAACAGCATGCACAGTAGTATGTGATGCCACCCCCAGTGTTTTTGCATGGGTTTCAATTTTCTCAAGTTCTTCATCTGAGAATCCACCTGTGTTTACAATGATACTGTGTACCTCATATCCTTTTTCTTCGGAAAGGTATTTTACACAAAAGGTGGTATCCAGGCCACCACTGAAGCCAAGGACAATTTTTTTAGACATTTTTCAAAAAGGGTTTTAAGAGTTTCCATTGACGTATTCTGAATAGCCTTTCAAAGCCTTTTGCATTTTCGTCAAAAAACTGTTTGGTCTCTTCAGGTTCATAATGATCTTTTGGGTCATAGAGCATTGCGGTACACATGCAATTTTTTCTTTCTTTGCTCATAAGGATGTCATAGTTGACGCAACTTTTACAACCAGCCCAGAAGTCTTCATCCTGTGTGAGTTCAGAATAGGTAACCGGTTCATATCCCAGTTCAGAATTGATTTTCATCACTGCAAGTCCTGTTGTAAGTCCAAAAATTTTTGCTTCAGGGTATTTGCTTTTACTGAGGTTAAATATTTTGTGCTTAATCATTTTTGCGAGTCCACTTTTTCTGAAATCAGGTCTAACGATTAGTCCGGAATTTGCAACATACTCAGCATGACTCCAGGTTTCTATGTAGCAAAATCCAGCCCATGCGCCTTCTTTGGTAGTGGCGATGACTGCTTTGCCTTCTTTCATTTTCGTCTGTATGTATTCTGGATTTCTTTTTGCAATACCAGTACCTCTGGCCTTTGCAGATTCTTCCATTTCGTTACAAATCTCTTCTGCAAAGCGGTAGTCACTTTCAGTAGCGATATAAATATTAAAATTTTGTTTGATTTGATCCATTTTTGACAATTGAAGAAATTGACGCGTTGCGCCTGACACATCTAAGGGTCATGCACATTTACGAGAGTAAACAATAAGAAGGTTGGTATCTATCAACGTCGTACCAAGAAAGGAATGGGCTGGCTAACAAAAACTGTTCTGCAGCGAGAAACAGTAAAAACCCAACGCGTGGAAATGGCATGAACCATTTCTGCTATTGATAATGAGGTCAGGTTTTTTTTCATTTTTCTAAATAGTCTTCTTGTGGAGTATAATTGTGAACTGTAAAATTAACTGATTTTATTGAATTTACCCTTAAAATTGGGTTAACCTTAGAAGATATCAAATTTGAGGAACGCCAGAGCAGGAGTGGATGGCGTCACTTATTTCTTTGATCAGTTGAGGGTCTTTTTCGATTGCATTACCAACTACTATGAGATCTGCTCCAGCTTTACAGTTTCTATAAGCTTTTTCGGCATCTCTGATACCGCCTCCAATTACCAAAGGAATGCTGGTTTGTGAGGAAACGGAATAGATCATTTGTTCTGTAATAGGTGTCTTTGCTCCGCTACCTGCATCCATGTAGAGAAGTTTTAGTCCTAGCATTTCACCTGCCATAGCTGTACACACAGCAATTTCATTTTTATCTGCTGGAATGGGGCTTGCATTGCTGATGTAAGAAACGGTTGTTGGGGCACCGCCATCAATTACCATATAGCCGGTTGAAATTACTTCCAATCCGCTTTTTCTTACCAAAGGTGCAGAAACCACGTGCTGTCCAATCAACAATTCTGGATTCCTTCCGGAAATCAGAGAAAGATAAAGTAAGGCATCTGCATATGGGGTAACTTGAGAAGGGCTACCTGGGAAAAGAACCACAGGGATGTCGCATTCTTTTTTGATATGTTGTACCAGTTCTTCTAAATGGGCGCTTACTACCAGACTGCCTCCTACAAAGATAAAGTCCACTTTTGAGGCTGTACATATACTGATCAATTCATCGGCCTTGGCAAGATTGGTCTTGTCGGGGTCGACTAACACTGCAAAAGACTTCTTGTTTTGTCTTTTAAGTTCTGTGATTTTATGGTATACAGCCGGGTGCATGTAGGTCAGTTCTTATGCAAATGTGCGAAAACTTTTCTATAAACGGAGGAATGAACTCAGTTGTGCAATATGATTTGTGGTATTGTTTCCATTTCTAGGTACTACTATCTGGAGCATATACCCCAACTCTTACTATTTTATCTGCGTCAACGGGACTAACATAGAATAGTTCTCTTCAGTTGGTAACAACTGCATAGCCAAGACTAATCGTTGTTTGATTATTTATTGCACATCCTATTGCTGGTCGGAAAATATTTTTTTTAGATGTATCCAATTGTCGTCTGATCTCAATTGCGCATCAAAAAAGAAAGTGAACTTTTCATTCAGATTGAAAGTGTTCATATACATCGCCCATCCGCTTTGCCTTGTCTGTTGTGCATTTGATTGCAAATGAAAAAATAAAAACAGAATTGAATTTGCAATGACCAATGTTTTTTTCAATGTATTTTTTTTGATATTCGAAGATTGTGCTAAACCAATAAAACGACCTGATGTTGATCATGGCTATTTCATCCACAAACTGATACTTTTACACTTATTGATTTTCTTGAATCTGACCAAAATATTTTTTACAAGAAAAGTGTATAAAATAGCAAATCCACTGCTGTTGCGGCTTATTGGGGTTATCAACAGGGTGTTGATATTTAGGCACTTGAAAAAAAGGGAAGGGGGGATATTTTCGTATTCTTTCCCGTCGGAAAAAAATAACTACAACTTTCACCATTAATTAACAGATACGCATTATGTCAACCGCCAAATCCAAAGCCACCGCCAGCAGCCAGGGCCTCAAGTTTAAGAGGCATTTCACATCCGACAAGCAGGGTGTTTATGATATGTTTGAATACGACTACCGTACTTCGGTTATCCGTAACCCTAGTGGTGAAGTCGTTTTTGAAATGACCAATGTAGAGGTTCCAAAACAATGGAGCCAGATTGCTACGGATATCCTGGCACAAAAATATTTCAGAAAGGCTGGTGTGCCTCAACCTGATGGGTCATTGGGAAGGGAAACTTCTGCAAAACAGGTTGCCCACAGAATGGCCAATTGTTGGAGAGTATGGGGTGAGCGCTATGGCTATTTCGCGAGCGGCGATGATGCGCAGGTGTTTTATGAAGAGTTGGTATATAGTATCCTCAACCAGGCTTGTGTACCTAACTCGCCACAATGGTTCAATACAGGACTACATGAAAGTTATGGCATCAAGGGTAAGCCACAAGGTCACTATTATGTTGACCAGAATGATGGTCAGCTGAAGAAATCTACTTCAGCGTATGAGCGTCCTCAACCTCACGCTTGTTTCATTTTGAGCGTGGATGATGATTTGGTGAACGAAGGTGGTATCATGGATCTTTGGGTACGTGAGGCAAGAATTTTCAAGTACGGATCTGGTGTAGGAACCAATTTCTCTAATCTTCGTGGTGAAGGTGAAAAATTAAGTGGTGGCGGAACTTCATCAGGTTTGATGAGTTTTCTTAAAATAGGTGACAGAGCTGCTGGTGCTATCAAAAGTGGTGGTACAACCCGTCGTGCTGCTAAAATGGTTTGTCTCGATTTGGATCACCCAGAAATTGAGCAGTTCATTGATTGGAAAGTGGAGGAAGAAAAGAAAGTGGCTGCACTTATTGCTGCTGGTTATGCAAGCGATTATGAAGGGGAAGCTTATAAAACTGTAAGTGGTCAAAACTCAAATAACTCCGTAAGAATACCAAATTCCTTCTTCGAGAAATTGGCAAAAGGTGAAGATTGGGAATTGACAGGCCGTATGGATGGTCGCGTTATGAAGAAGATTTCTTCTAAGGCTTTGTGGGACAAGATAGCATATGCTGCATGGCGTTGTGCTGACCCTGGAACACAATACGACACTACCATCAACGAATGGCATACTTGTCCACAAGGTGGTCCCATCAGGGCTTCTAACCCTTGTAGCGAGTACATGTTCCTTGATAATACCGCATGTAACCTGGCTTCTGCCAACCTCAGGAAGTTCTTTAACGAAGATGACAATTCCTTCGATGTTCAAGGTTTTGAATATACAGTAAGGTTGTGGACTGTGGTATTGGAAGTGTCTGTTTTGATGGCACAATTCCCAAGTAAAGAAGTTGCTCAATTGAGCTACGATTACCGTACACTTGGATTGGGTTATGCCAATCTTGGTAGCATGTTGATGGTGAGCGGCATTCCTTACGACAGCGATGAAGCAAGGGGAATTGCTGGTGCTATTTCTGCTATCATGACAGGTATCTCCTACAAGACTTCAGCAGAGATTGCAAAAATACATGGACCATTCGCTCGTTACAAAGAGAACAGCGAAGACATGTTAAGAGTGATGAGAAACCACCGTGCTGCAGCATACGATGCAGATCAGGCCTATGTTGGCTTGAGCATCAAGCCACAAGGAATCAAGGCAAAAGATTGTCCAGATTATCTTTTGAATGCAGCTTGCAAGGCATGGGACGATGCTGTTTCTCTTGGTGAAAAATATGGATACCGCAACGCACAAACAACTGTAATCGCACCAACTGGAACCATTGGTCTGGTTATGGATTGCGATACAACTGGTGTTGAGCCTGACTTTGCTTTGGTGAAGTTCAAGAAACTTTCTGGTGGTGGATATTTCAAAATCATCAACCAGTCTGTTCCACAGGCATTGGCCAACCTCAAGTACACTGCTGCTGAACAGGATGCTATTATTAAGTATGCTGTAGGTGCTGCAAGTTTTGCAGGTGCTCCTTTCATCAACCACCAAACACTTAGCGAAAAAGGGTTCATTGCTGAAGAGATCAAGAAATTAGACGATGCAGTGCTGTCTGCATTTGAAGTTGGATTTGTATTCAACGTATATACACTTGGTGAAGAATGTTTACAGCGTTTAGGTTTCAAGCCTGAGCAATACTTCAACTTTGATTGGAACATGTTGCATGCGCTTGGTTTCAAGAATGCTGAAATTGAAGCAGCGAATGATTATGTATGTGGTACCATGACCATCGAAGGCGCACCTCATCTTAAGGAAGAACACTATCCAGTGTTTGATTGTGCCAACAAGTGTGGTAAAAAAGGTGAGCGTTATATTCATGCACATGGTCACATCCGCATGATGGGTGCTGCACAGCCTTTCATCAGTGGTGCAATTTCAAAAACCATCAACCTGCCAAACGAAGCAAACATAGACGAGATTGCAGATTGCTATCAGCTCAGCTGGGAGCTTGGTCTCAAAGCTTGTGCGCTTTACAGAGATGGATCTAAATTGAGTCAGCCACTGAGCAACAAGAGCGAAACCAAATCTGAGGAAGAAGCAGATACAACTGCTGCATCAACAGACAGTCAGTTCATTGATATTGGTAAACTAACTGTTGATGAGCTTTTGAATGAAGTGCAAAAAAGAATGCAAGCTTCACCAGACACCAAACTAAAACGTCAACTTTCCAGAATCGTAGAGCGTAAGTCGCTTCCTTCTAAGCGCAGAGGCTTTACCCAGAAAGCAAAAATAAATGGTCAGGCTATTTTCTTGAGAACAGGAGAATATGACGATCAGACACTTGGTGAAATCTTCATCGATCTTGCTAAAGAAGGTTCAACTCTTCGCAGTTTGATGAACTGCTTTGCAATCTCTGTTTCTGTGGGTCTTCAGTATGGTGTTCCATTGGAAGAGTTTGTAGAGAAGTTTGTGTTTACCAAGTTTGAGCCAGCTGGAATGGTAGATCATCCAAATATCAAATCAACTACCTCTATCATTGATTTCGTATTCCGTTGTTTGGCTTATGAGTACCTCGACAGAACTGATCTGGTTCATGTGCTCGACAGACCAGAAGTAATGAATACAGGTAACGACGATTGGGATGAAACACCTGCAAAACCTGAACTTTCTGATGTTAGGGTAGTCGCTTCAAGCAATACTGCGGCTCCAGCACCAAAAGCACAAAAAGCAGCAGTAGCAGTAAAAGCAGAGAATAGCACACAAGAATTCATGAAGAGCATGCAAAGTGATGCGCCAGCTTGTAATACTTGCGGACATATCACGGTGAGAAGTGGTACTTGTTACAAATGCTTGAACTGTGGCAACAGCATGGGTTGCAGCTAAATAAATTTCATTGAGAATAGAAATCAGTTATACAAAAGGAAAGGTACTGCAGGCTCTGCGGTACCATTTCATTTCTAGGACAGAGATCAAAATCATGATGATCCTGGTGAATGTATTTGCATTACTGGCAGCGGGACTCTATGCATTCAAACTCATTTCACCTTTACCTTTTTTAATGAGTTCAGTATTGTGGATTTCAATGATGGTAGCCTTTTGGATTTGGCTGCCATTATTGATCTACAATAAAAGCAAAACATTTAGAGATTCTTTTGTAGTGTTGATTGAGGAGAATCATTTTTTTATCGAAACTGAACAAGGCAAAAAAAGCTGGGCATGGAGGGAGTTTCATTCTTATTTTGAAACACCAGGATTTTTTCACTTGTATTTCGACAATAAAACTTTTTTTCTGATTCCTAAAGATGTATTTCACTCTCAAGAGGATCTTGATGATGCCAGATCATTGTTCAGAACGAACATAGGAAAGTCTAAATAATATTCTTCTGCATGTAAAAATGTGGCAAGGTGACTTCCACAAATTCATCACCTTTTATTTCATATCCTAGTTTTTCGTAAAAGCCTTTAGCTGTTTTACGGGCATTCATCACCATTTTCTTGTATCCGGCATCTTTTGCTAACTGTTCTGCGTAATTCATCATTGCAGCGCCTAATCCAGTTCTTTGTATTTTATTGCGAACAGCCATTTGTCTTAACTTACAAGTGCCTTCACCTATTTTAGTTAAAACACAACAGGCAAGAAGCTCATCATCTTCAAATGCTCCGATCAGTATATCCTGTTTTTCTTTTTCTAGATCAGTCTTTGTAAAACTTAAACCCAAAGGTTTTCTTAAGATTTCCAATCTTAAATCCACCATTTTTTGGTAGTCTTCAGAGCCGTGATCAATGACTTTAATTGGCATCTTACAAATTAATCCAAATCGCTAAAGTCTAAAAATTCAAGCCTCTTTTTTTTAAGAAAAGATGCTTAAATCCTATTTTTTTTGTGACAAGTTCCTTACTCATTGAATTTCAATCGTTTGTAATGACGAGTTTGTTTAAAAATAATTATACAAAGTGCATCAGAAGAATTGTTTTTATCTCAAATAGTTTATTTTTGCGGCTACAAACCAAAAAATTATAATCATGTCAGACATTTCAACAAGAGTAAAGAAAATTATTGTTGACAAACTTGGTGTTGATGAGAATGAAGTAACTACCGAGGCTTCTTTTACGAACGATCTTGGAGCAGATTCTCTGGACACAGTTGAACTGATCATGGAATTCGAAAAGGAATTCAATATTTCTATCCCTGATGAGCAGGCTGAAACCATCACAACTGTTGGTCAGGCTATCACTTATCTAGAGGAGCACGCTAAGTAATCTGGGTAACCCCACATTCTTTCTTCCACTTATGGAATTAAAAAGAGTAGTCGTCACCGGTATAGGTGCCATCACGCCCATTGGTAATACTTATGAAGAGTATTGGAATGGGCTATTGGCGGGTACCTCCGGTGCCGACAATATTACTCTTTTTGATGCATCAAAGTTCAGAACTCAGTTTGCATGTGAAGTGAAAGGATTCGACCCGGTTGCCTATCTGGATAGAAAGGAAGCCAGAAAAGTTGATCGTTTCACCCAATTGGCAATTGTGTCAAGTGACGAAGCCATTCGTCATGCTGGAATCAGTAAAGAAAATGTTGATCCGGATCGAACAGGAGTTATTTTTTCTAGTGGTATTGGAGGTTTACTTACTTTTCAGGAAGAAGTAATGGCCTATGCCAAAGGTGACGGTACTCCAAGATTCAATCCTTTTTTCATTCCTAAAATGATCCTGGATATCGCTGCTGGTCACATCTCCATGCGTCATGGATTCAGGGGCCCGAACTTTGCAGTCGTTAGCGCCTGTGCATCTTCTACCCATGCATTAATTGAGGCATACCACTACATCAAACTTGGAAAAGCAGATGTTATGGTTGCAGGGGGTAGTGAGGCAGTGGTATGTGATGCTGGTGTTGCCGGCTTCAACGCCATGAAAGCACTGAGTGAGCGAAACGACGATCCCAAAACTGCATCCAGACCTTTCGATAAAGAGCGGGATGGCTTTGTAATGGGGGAAGGAAGTGGCGCAGTTATTTTAGAAGAATT
>JBKCGF010000228.1:0-1047 GCA_046303455.1 Chitinophagaceae bacterium
AATCTTATTCTGTTGATTTATGTGCCATAAAAAACGGTTTGCTCCTTTTGTATTGCTTACTTTCTTTCTGGTTATTGGAATTTCCTGTACTAAAACATCCGGCAATGTTATCGCTCAGCCCATTCCTACAGATGTTAAAAATGATGTTACAATATGGATCACCAAACCTGATCAATGTCTGAAGCTGAGCAGGCAGTTGTTTTCATCCAATGCAGGTAAAATTAACAATACGCTTCCTGTTCTTACTGTTGATACAAATACTGCATATCAAAAAGTTGACGGATTCGGATTTACACTTACCGGTGGAAGTGCTTATCTGCTGAATAAGATGCCATCAGCTTCCAGAGCTGCTTTATTGAAAGAACTATTTGGACGAGATGAAAATGGAATTGGTATCAGTTACTTGCGAATAAGTCTGGGGGCATCAGATTTAAGTAAGTCGGTTTTCAGTTACAATGATTTGCCTATTGGACAAACAGATCCAATGCTGGCTCAGTTTTCTTTGGCAGAAGACACTGTAGATTTGATACCTGTATTAAAGGAAATTCTTGCTATTAACCCTTCCATTAAACTGATGGCAAGTCCATGGAGTCCACCTGTTTGGATGAAAGACAACAAATCAAGTAAAGGAGGAAAGCTCCTCAAAGAATATTATAGTGTGTATGCTATCTATTTTGTGAAATATATTCAGCAAATGCAATTAAGGGGTATTGCAATAGATGCCGTGACCATTCAGAATGAGCCCATGAATCCAGATAACAACCCCAGTTTGAAAATGGAAGCCATGGAGCAGGCAGATTTTATAAAAAATCATCTTGGGCCTGCATTTAAGTCGGGTAAGATCAATACCAAAATTATCATATGGGATCACAACTGCGATTTGCCTGATTATCCTATGCAAATCTTGGCTGATGCTGAAGCCAATCAATTCGTTGATGGTTCTGCATTTCATTTGTATGCTGGAAATATTAGTGCGTTGTCAAAAGTTAAAGAAGCATATCCCAATAAAAATATTTATTTCACAGAACAGTGGACCAGCAAGGATGG
>JBKCGF010000229.1:0-6645 GCA_046303455.1 Chitinophagaceae bacterium
GCAGCGAGAGGCTGAAGACTTCCATCTTTCATCCTGTTGTATTGGATGAATACGTTGTTCCATATTTCAATCACTTGCGGATGATCTTTGTTGACCAGCAAATGACCGGGTACTTGTTTTCTCTCTTCTTCGGAGCGACAGTCCACATGAATTTCCGAGCAGGGTCCACACGGCCCCGTATCACCCATTTCCCAGAAATTATCTTTTTTATTGCCAAATACAATATGATCCTCTGGCAACAGATTTTTCCATATACCCAAAGCAATGGATGAAGCAGGCAGATTTTCCTTTGGATCACCTTCGAATACAGTTGCATACAAGCGATCCTTTTCTATGCCATATACATCAGTCAGCAGTTCCCAGCTCCATGTGATGGCTTCTTTCTTAAAATAATCACCAAAACTCCAGTTGCCAAGCATCTCAAACATGGTATGGTGATAGGTATCTACCCCAACTTCTTCTAGATCATTGTGCTTCCCACTTACCCTCAGGCACTTCTGCGTATCAGCAACTCTTTTAAATTGAGCAGATTTGTTGCCCAGAAAAAGGTCCTTAAACTGGTTCATTCCTGCATTGGTAAACAAGAGGGTTGGATCATCCTTTAAAACAATAGGTGCAGAAGGGACAATATGATGGCCTTTCTCCTCAAAAAATTTCAAAAACTGGCTACGAATCTCCGCTGAGGTCATTTCTTAAGTCTTTTATAAGATTTCTTCTAGGATCTAAAGTTTATATTTGCCAGATCCAGGTTAGCAAAAATAAGTTTTTAGTCACGGTCCAAGGATGAAAAAGATCAAATATTATTACAATACCCAAACCCTGCGATACGAAAAGCAGATTGTCCCCCTCAGAGTTACCCTTCTGAGGATATTTGCATTCATTTCAACGGCTATTGTAACTGGCTTGATCATCGTAGCAGTCGCCTTCCGTTTCCTAGATTCTCCAAAAGAAAAGCTGCTTAAAGTGCAATTGGAGCGTGCCGATGAAACCAACAAAATCTATGCTCAAAAACTGGGGGAACTGGATGAAAAACTAAAGGAACTGGAGAAAAGAGATAACGATATCTATCGATCTGTTTTTGAAGCCAAGCCCATTCCTGATAGTGCCAGAGCCCAACAAATGGAGACAAAAAAAGAATTGCAAGTTGTGTCTGCCATGGATAACAGTGAAATGACAGATAGTATTTACGAAGTATTGAATACCCTTTCGAACCGCGTTCGTGTTCAGGAAAAATCTTACAAGGATATAGAGGGAATGCTTAAAAACAAAGAAAAGTTAATTGCCAGTACCCCTGCGATTCAACCGCTCAGTAACCGCGACCTCAACAGATTATCATCTGGTTTTGGTTACCGGATAGACCCACTTTACAAAACAGTTAAATTTCATCCAGGATTAGATTTCAGCGCCCCACAAGGAACGCCTGTTTATGCTACAGCAGAAGGTACAGTCAAGATTGCAGGGAATTCAGGCAACGCCTATGGAAATCATGTGGTGATTAATCATGGCTACTCATACAACACTTTATATGGCCATCTGTATAGAATAAAAGCTAAAAAGGGACAACGTGTAAAGCGTGGTGAGATCATTGGCTATGTAGGCAATACGGGTAAATCAACCGGTCCACATTTGCATTATGAAGTGCTCAAAGGCAACAAACGTTTAGATCCTATTTACTTTTTTTACAACGACCTAACGCCTGAACAATACCAGCGTATTCTTAAACTTGCTGCATCAAGAAATCAGACATTCGACTAAGTTCAATGTGCATAACTTAAGACAAGAAGGGTTATTTATTCTGCATAAATTTGAGGTGATGTACAACCAACTGGACATATTTGGGGGAGAATCATCTGAGCAGCCTGGAAAAAGAGTGGAGCCAAGGCCAGAGCGTAAACCCATTCGCAATCCTATCCCTCCTGCAGTTGTTGAAGAAAAAGAACCTTCTCCAGCAGTTCATTTAAATATTCCAGAGGACAAAGAACTGGATAGCAAACAATATTACCCCATAAGCGAAGTAGCCAATATGTTTAATGTAAACATTTCATTGCTGCGCTTTTGGGAAAAAGAGTTTTCTATTTTAAAGCCAAGAAAAAATAAGAAAGGAGACCGTCTTTTCAGACCAGAAGACATTAGAAATCTCAAGCTCATCTATTTTCTGCTCAAAGAAAAAAAATACACCATCAAGGGAGCAAAAGAATATTTAAAGAAGGGTAAGAAAGCAGACGATAAATTTGACACTGTTGAAGTCCTCAAAAATATCCGCGCAATGTTGTTAGAATTGAAAGCAGGTCTATCGTAATAGCTTTCGATTATTTCTTCCAATCGTATTTGTAGATGTTTCCATTTTTCAAGACGAAACATCCTGAAGCTGTAAAATGTATTTGATCGTATCCAAGTAAAGATTCAGGAAGAGGATATTCTTTTGTATCAATATTTCCTGGGGTATAGGTTACCAAATGATTAGTTTTAATTCCAACAATTCGTTTTCCTACAGGGTGTACATTTCTCCAGTCGAGTAATGCAATTCTGTTTTTCAATGCTCCATAATAATCAAATATGAAGAGTCCGTTTTTTTCATCATAGATATAAACATAACCTCCAGCGTCAAAAATATTGACGGGCAGAATTGCCTCAGAGAATACCAACCTTAAATCAGCAGTAGCAAAAACAAGCCTTCCTTCTTCATTGATTTTTTTCAATTTGCTTTCTTGCTCATCATATACCCAAAAGAGATTATCATAACTCTGGGCAACAGCCTTCACTTGAAAAATTCCTGCTTTTCGCAAATCGATTTTATTCACCACTTGCATCAACCGATCCAAAACCAAAATTGTACGATACTCTTTAAAATACAAGACTGTTCTCAACGGATTATCTGCTGATATAGAAAATAACTTTCCGTATCGTCTAACATTATTAAAAACGCCCATTGAATCCAGGTTATTATTGTACTTCTTCAATTGCCCGTTTTTGGTGAGTCCAAACAGATTTCCCAATTCATCAGGCATGAAATACTCAAACTCACCGTTTATGGTTTTGGTCAATGTTAATACATTAAGATCCTGTGCAAAAACTTCAACAGTCAGAACGTTTATCAATATCAAAAGAGAGAGAACTTTCATGTTATTGATGATACTTTAAAAGGAGCTGTTCCCCATCAAACTCTGCATATGAATTGTACTTGATCCAATCTCCTAAATTGATGTAGCGACTTTGCTCATTCAATTGAAAATCAATAGGCAAATGACGGTGGCCAAAAACAAAAAAATCAAAATGCTCTTCTTTTAGTTTGTCTTTTGTATAAACAACAAGCCATTCTTTTTCTTCACCAAGAAACTTTTCGTCGTTGGATCCCGTCATGATCCTGCTTCTTTTACTGAAAAAATTAGCCAAGGAAATACCAAAAAACGGAGGGAGCAGACCAAATAAAAACTGGCATAGCGGATTTCTAAATACTTTTTTTATGAACTTATAGCCATGGTCGCCTGGACCTAATCCATCTCCATGTCCCACTAAAAATTTTTTTCCATTAAAATTATACGTCTGATTGTCAAAAAATACTGGAATGCCCAACTCTTTTTCAAAATAGCCAGACATCCACATGTCGTGGTTGCCGACAAAAAAATGGACTGGAATATTATTGTCGGTCAGCTCCGCGAGTTTCCCCAAAATTCTTACATACCCTTTAGGCACAACTGTTCTGTACTCAAACCAAAAATCAAATAAATCACCCACCACAAAAATCATTGCTGCATCCTTTTTAGCATGATCCAAAAAAGAGACGATTCTTTTTTCCCTTGCCAAACTTGATGCATGATCTGGCACCCCAAGGTGGAAATCAGACAAAAAGTAAACCTTTTTTCCTGCGGGTATTTGCATGTTCAAATATAATCAGTAATGGAATTGAACCCTTTTATTTATCTAACAAGAAGCAATAGACTTCTTTTGGACCATGCACCCCAACCACCAAAGTTTTTTCAATATCTGCTGTACGGCTAGGTCCAGTTGCAAAACTTATCATGGATGGTAATTGCCCCCCATACTTTGTTTGCAAAAAAGCAATAGCATCTTTTACATCGTATACAAGCTGACTTACTTTTGCAATACAAATGTGTATCGGTGCGTATACACTTGTGGTTCTTCCGGAAGAAACAGCACTGCTCAAGACCAGAGTACCCGTTCTTGCTACCAGCACTTCACAAATGGTGATAGATACATCAGCATCTTTGAGCTCTTTATTGGAAAATGATTTGAAGCCAAAAGAAGACAAAGCCGATTTAATATTTTCATCAGTACAATAAACTTCTTCCCAATTCTTGGTTTCAACCAATTCAGAAATCTGTTGGACCAAATCCTCCTCTGAATCACAAAATGAAAACTTTCCCAGAAGGGATGAAAATTTCTCTGCAAATAAAACTGCCAAATCCTCTTTTGGAGTATTAAATGAAAATTCAGTTTTTTCAATAGCAGGATAAGGAATATCAGTAGAGTGAACAAGCGCCTTCCTGATATTCTTTAAAATGGCTTCTTTTCCAGAAGATGCTTCCATGCTTTAGCTTATTTATTACCCTTCTGAAGATGTATTTTCCTGCTCTGGTTTTGGCTCAACTTCGGTGATTACTTCTACCGGATCGTCCGCAAATATTTTCTTTTCACCATAAGGCCTTTTACCAATTAAATCTTCTACATCCTGTTGATGCAATACTTCCCTGTCCAACAATGCCAAAGCAATTTTCTCCACTTCATTTTTCTTTTCAGAAAGCAAGTGAAGTGTGCGCTTATATGCTTGTTCAACCAAACTCCTTACTTCATTATCAATCAGTTTGCCCGTCTCTTCACTATATGGTTTTGTAAAAGTGCTCTCTTGTTGAGGATCGTAAAAACTCACATTACCTACTTTTTCACTCATACCATAAACGGTGACCATAGCATAAGACATTTTCGTCACTTGCTGCAAATCATTCTGTGCACCAGTAGAAATTTTACCGAAGAAAATTTCTTCACTGGCTCTTCCGCCCAGTGTCATGCACATCTGATCTTGCAACTGTTCAGTATTGTACAAGTATTGCTCTTTAGGAGTGTACTGAGCATAACCCAATGCAGCAACACCTCTTGGCACAATGGTAACTTTCAATAGTGGATAAGCATGCTCAAGGTACCAGCCACATACAGCATGACCCGCTTCATGATAGGCAATGATTTTTTTCTCTTCTGGTAAGATGATTTTATTCTTCTTTTCCAATCCACCAATCACCCTGTCAATTGCATCCTGGAAATCATCCATATCCACTTCAGACTTTCCTTTACGAGCAGCAATTAAAGCAGCTTCATTACAAACATTGGCAATATCAGCTCCTGCAAAGCCAGGAGTCTGTTCAGCAAGTTTGTGGATATCCAACTTCTCTGATCTTTTGATTGGCTTTAGGTGTACCAAGAAAATTGTTTCTCTTCCCTTCACATCAGGCTTATCAATACTAATTTGTCTGTCAAATCTTCCTGGTCTCAATAATGCGCTGTCCAATACATCTGGCCTGTTGGTTGCAGCAAGAATTATGATTCCGCTGTCACCTCCAAATCCATCCATCTCTACAAGCAATTGATTCAATGTATTCTCACGCTCATCATTGCTCATCATCACATTTTTGCCACGGGCTCTACCAATGGCATCAATCTCATCAATGAAAATGATACAAGGCGCCTTCTCTCTGGCTTGTTTAAATAAATCTCTTACCCTACTTGCTCCAACACCAACAAACATTTCGACAAAGTCTGAACCCGACATAGAAAAGAAAGGAACCTGTGCTTCCCCTGCCATTGCTTTTGCAAGTAAGGTTTTACCAGTACCTGGAGGTCCAACTAATAATGCACCTTTAGGAATCTTACCACCAAGTGCTGTATATTTCTTTGGGTTTTTTAAGAAGTCTACAATCTCCATCACCTCCTGCTTGGCTTCATCTAATCCAGCTACATCCGTGAATGTGATATTGACTTTTGTACCTTTATCAAACAATTGCGCTTTAGACTTACCAATATTAAAAATTCCACCGCCTCCACCTCCGCCGGCACCACCACCCATTTTCCTCATCATCAGCACAAATAACAAGCCAAACATCAACAAGGGGAAAAGAAAATTAACTAGAGGACCAAAAAATTCTGGATCACTTACTGGGTCGACTTTTACTGGTGTTACATTAGGATGCTCACTAAAATATTTATCGATGTTTTCCTGATAATCATCCACTTTCGAATAATTAAACTGGAAATGAGGCCCTTTAGAAGCCTTGGCATGAACCAGTTTTTTTGCTCCAATTAAAGTCTCATAAATGGGATTGCTCAAACTATCCTGTTTGATGTAAACCCTAATAACACCTTTATTTTTTACTGGCTCCAGTTTCTCAACATGGTTTCTTTCCAATAATTTTTGTCTGAATTCCAGTTCTGTGATGGTACTCGCATCTGGACTAACACCGCGCATGACCTGGTAGCCAATTAACATCACAGCAGCAATTACATAGATCCAGTAAAAACTGAATTTAGGACCCTTTGGTAAAGGTCCGTTACCGCCATTTTCCTTGTTGCGTTTAAACGAGGAAAATGGATTCTGCCTCTTTTCGTTCTTGTTCTCTTCCTGATTCATATCAATTC
>JBKCGF010000230.1:0-4351 GCA_046303455.1 Chitinophagaceae bacterium
GAGCGTGAAGGCGACTATGGCACTGTTGCTGAAATCCGTTATGGTAAGATAAAAGAAAAGGAAGCAACAATTGCCACTCTCTCAAAAGAACTTGAAAGCAATACAGAAACAAGATTGCTGAAAGAAGAGGTAGATGGAGAAGATATTGCAGAGCAGGTAGCCAAAGCAACCGGTATTCCAGTCTCTAAAATGTTGCAAAGCGACAGGGAAAAATTGTTGCAACTAGAAGACCATTTGCATGAACGCGTAATTGGACAAGAAGAGGCGATAACTGCAGTTGCTGATGCTATACGAAGAAGCAGAGCAGGTTTGCAAGATCCTAAAAAACCCATTGGGTCATTTATTTTTCTTGGTACCACTGGTGTAGGTAAAACAGAATTGGCTAAAACACTTGCAGCCTATTTGTTTGATGATGAAAACATGATGACCAGGATTGATATGAGTGAATATCAGGAAAAGCATACTGTTTCCAGATTGGTGGGTGCACCTCCGGGTTATGTTGGCTATGATGAAGGTGGACAACTTACAGAAGCAGTGCGCAGAAAACCCTATAGTGTTGTCTTGTTGGATGAAATTGAAAAGGCACATCCTGATGTCTGGAATGTATTGCTACAGGTACTTGATGATGGTAGATTGACTGACAATAAGGGTAGGGTAGTGAATTTTAAAAATACCATCATCATCATGACAAGCAATCTGGGAAGTCATTTGATTCAAGATGCATTTGAAAATGCAAAGACTGAATCACTTGAAGCAACAGCAGAGAAGGCTAAGGTTGAAGTAATGGCATTGTTGAAACAAACCATCAGGCCGGAGTTTTTAAATCGTGTAGATGAAATCATCATGTTCCAGCCTTTGAGTAAAAAGGATGTGAGACAAATTATTGAAGTGCAGTTAAAAGGATTAAAAGCACTGGTTCAATCCTCTGGAATTAATCTTGAGTTTTCAACTTATGCTGTCGATTATCTTTCAGAACATGGATTCGATCCTCAATTTGGAGCACGTCCATTAAAGAGACTCATCCAGAAAGAAATCGTTAATCAGTTATCGAAACAAATATTGTCAGGAGAAGTCGACCGCACTAAAAATGTTATGGTTGATGTTTTTGATGGGGTGGTGGTGTTTCGGAACGATTAAGTTTGATGACTTTCTTGTTGTTTGAATTTCCTTTTGGGGTGTGGCGATGTTGCTGAAATTGCGGAACATCACCTAAGGCAGTCGGCACGACTGCCTTTTCTATTTCTTTTCCAATAAGTTTTTCAATCCTTTTGAATTTGATGAAGTCATCCTGATTCACCAGCGTAATTGCAGAGCCTTTTGTAGCAGCTCTTGCTGTTCGTCCAATTCGATGCACATAATCTTCACCATCTGGTGGTACATCATAATTGATCACAAGTTCAATCTGATCGATATCAATACCCCTGCTCAGGATATCTGTAGCCACCAAAATGGGTAAACGTTTTGAAGCAAAACCCAATAGAACCTCTTCCCTTTGATTCTGATCTAAGTCGGAATGGATTTCCTTTGCATCGTAACCTCTTCTTTGCAATTGCGCTGTAAGCTGCTTTACCGTCTGCTTTCTTGAGCAAAAAATCAATACGGATTTGTAAGGTTGTTCACCCAGTATATGTTGTATCAGTGGGATTTTTTGAGTGTCGAATACCCAATACACTTGTTGCTTTATGCTTTCCGGAGGTTTGGATAAAGCTATACTCACTTCCTCAGGATTGACAAGGATGGTTTTTGCCAATTGCAACATTTTAGGAGGCATAGTGGCTGAGAATAATATGGTTTGACGTTTAGCAGGCAAATGAGATATGATTCTCATGATATCGTCGTAAAAACCCATATCTAGCATTCTGTCGGCCTCATCAAGGATCAAGTACTTGAGGGACTTCATTTTTACATAACCCATGTTCAAATGGGATATCAATTTTCCAGGGGTAGCTACAACTATATCCACGCCTTTTGAAAGTGCTTGTTTCTCCTGGACAAAACTACCACCGTCGCCACCACCATAAACCGCAATGGAACTAAGTGAGGTGAAATAAGTTAAACCGTCAAGGTGGCTGCTGATTTGGATGGCCAGTTCCCTGGTGGGTACCAGGATCAAAGCATGCACATCATCGTCGTTTTTATCTTCAGAGAGTAGCTTGTGTAAAACAGGCAACAAAAAAGCAGCCGTTTTACCCGTTCCAGTCTGAGCTGATGCTATAATATCCTTTCCTTCCAGAATTACTGGGATGGCTTTTTCCTGAATAGGTGTTGGCTTTTGATAGCCGCTTGCAGCTAAGCTTTCTGCAAGGGATTCGTGAAATTGAAATGAAGAGAAATCCAAACTATAAATATTGTTGTTTTCACAAAGGTAGTTTAATTATACCCAAGCGCTTAAATTAAGCTTGTTCTTGCATTTTCTTTGGTAATTTTATGTTTCAAGCATTCGTTATGAAACACAAGCCGATTAACCTAAATATATTGACAACTTTAATGCTATTTCTTGCATTAGAGTCAATGGCACAATCAACTACAAATAGTCAATCAACAAATTTTTATCTTGAGGCATATAATATAAGGGGAAGGCCATTTGTCAATCCAGATGCTTCAAATATTGAAGGTTCTCCTCTTTTAAATCTAGATTGGGGTCAAGGGACAGTCTATTTTAAAGATGGGACAGTTGCTCAGAATGTAGAGCTAAAATTCAACCTTGAAAAGAATGAATTGTATTTTAACAGAGATGGAGAACTATTTCTTTTTAATGATCCTGTTATGAGTTTCAGGATGAGTTATTCATCTTCAGCCGGTAAAAAAGAAGTTCATTTTAGGTCTGGATATCCTTTAAATGGTCGTTTGAACAAAGAAACTTTTTATGAAGTTCTTGAAGATGGAGCAAAATTTCAATTCCTCGTCTATCGATCTACTTATTTAGCTGATTCCTATCAATATGGTGGTCAGGCAAAAAAAGCCTTTAAAGAAATTGAAGAACTTTATGTTTTTGATGTTGCATTTGGAAAAATGATCAAGATCAAACGAACTGAAGCTTCTCTTGTTGAGGCGTTGCCTGATCTAAAAGATAAAATCAGCTCAGCTATTCGAAACAATAGGCTGAAGTTGAAGACAAATGAAGATTTTGCTAGAATATTTACCGAGTTGAATAAATAATGAAAATGCTAAAATTTCCCTTTTCTTTTTTTTCGAAACCTGCTCTTTACTATTTGTTTTTCTTTTTAATTCTTTCTGGATGTGGAGTTGCACAAAGTGATCCTGAAAACGCAACTCAGAAAAAAGGTCCTTCTACTGAAGTAATCAAACCAGTATTGGATTCAGTCGACTACTCAAACAGAATGAAAGCCATGGCAAATGGTGATAGTTCTGGGAAATGGACTTTCAATGGACAGTACCCAAAAGTTGGTGCAATCTTGCCTTTTAACAGGGTTATTGCATATTATGGAAATCTTTATTCAACTAGAATGGGCATCTTGGGCGAATTGCCTAAAAAGCAAATGTTTGCTCGCCTTAAAGAAGAGATAAAGGCTTGGGAGAAAGCAGATCCTTCTACACCTGTTGTACCTGCATTGCATTATATTGTAACGACTGCACAGGGCTCACCTGGTTCAACAGGTAAGTACCGACTTAGAATGCCTAATGCTGAGATAGATAAAGTAATGGCCATGGCAGAGGAGATCAATGCAATCGTGTTCTTGGATATTCAAGTGGGTTTGAGTAACCTGAGAGAAGAAATCCCCGTAATTGAAAAATACCTTAAACATCCAAGGGTGCATTTGGGGATTGATCCTGAGTTTTCAATGAAAGGAGGGCAAAGACCCGGGACTGTAATTGGATGTTTTGATGCTGCAGATATGAATTATGCTGCAAACTATTTGGCAGATTTGGTTAAGAAAAACGACTTGCCTCCCAAAATACTTGTTGTGCACAGATTTACCCAAGGGATGCTTAAAGAGTACAAACAGATAAAAATCATTCCGGAAGTACAGTTTGTTGTAGACATGGATGGATGGGGCTCTCCCGCAAGAAAAATCAATACATATAAACTGTTTGCTCACCGAGAGCCTATTCAGTTCACAGGATTCAAATTGTTCTATAAAAATGATCTGAAAGAAGCTCCTCATCGTTTGCTTACCATCAAAGAATTGCTTTCCTTAAAGCCTATCCCTTTGTATATTCAATATCAATAATCGTTTAATTGTAATGAACTCAGGAAGCTAGCTTATAGACTATAAAATAGCCAATTGAAATGAGTATAAGCAAGATGATAATTGTCATGATGAGCCAATAGGGAAATCCTAAACTGTTTTTATTCTTGCTTTTCTTATTTACAATTTTATGATTGATG
>JBKCGF010000231.1:0-9518 GCA_046303455.1 Chitinophagaceae bacterium
TGGGCTGTGATAATTTGATCACATTAGGATTCGCTAAAGTTGATACAATAAGGAAGAACATCAATAAGATAAATAAAATATCATTGAGCGCCTCGGTAAAGACTTCTGTTTCTCCTCTATGTGCCTTCCTGATTTGCATGGATTTTATTTAGATGGCTCCTGAATAATATCAAGAAAATCTGAGGCCGCAACCTCCATTTTGTTGGCAGTCTTATCAATTTGTGTATGTAAAAAACTATAACCCAAGAAAGATAACAATCCAATTACCAGTCCCGTTATTGAAGTCACCAATTTTACATACAACCCACCTGCAATGGTATTCAAAACAAACTCACCTGTAGTATTGATATCAAAAAACAATTGCATCAGCCCAGCCAATGTTCCCACAAAACCAAAAATTGGAGCTGCCCTTGAAATCACACTCAATACGCTCAGGTTCCTTTCAAGATTGTACATTTCCAGACGTGCAACATTCTCCATGCTTCTTTCCACTGCATCAATTGGCTTACCAATGCGCTGAATACCTTTATCAATTATTCTTGCCACCGGATTATCGGTGTTTTTGGTCATGGCTCTTGCTGCTAAAACATTATTATTCAGAATGTGATCTCTGATAATGCGCATAAAATTATCATCAATCTTACCTGCTTTCTTGATGGCAATATACCTTTCAAAGAAAAAGAAGACGGCAAGTATCAAAAGTAAAATCAGCGGAATCATTAAAGCGCCACCCGACTGCAAAATATCCCACAACTGCATCGGTTTGGTGGACTGCATAGCAACTGTTTGTGTTGAATCTGTTACAGCTGGAATTTGCAGAAAATGAATTGACATGATGTATAATTTTTAACCTTAAATGGCAACTACAAATTAATGATACTATGAAGATGCAACTTTATTTATTAACGAGTTGGTAAAGTTATCATGGTTATGCCAATGCCCAATTTTGTAACATGCGAAGAACGACCCTTACTGATTTTTCCATATCCTGCACAGACACATACTCATGCTTGGAGTGCAGTGCCATTTCACCCGTGAATATATTTGGACAAGGCAAACCCATAAACGACAACCTCGATCCGTCTGTCCCGCCCCTCACAGGTATAGAAATTGGCTTAATGCCCTCTTGCTCAATAGCTGTAACCGCATGTTTGATTACAGCTGGATACTGCTCCAATACCTCCCCCATGTTTCTGTATTGCTCTGTCACCTTAAACTCATAACTGGCTTTTGGATAAGACAACATAATTTTATCCAATATAGACTGCATAAGATCTTGATATTCCTTGAGCTTAGCTGTATTAAAATCTCTTACAATCAGTTTTACAACAGCTCTTTCTGCACCTCCCTTAATATCTGTTGGATGCACAAAGCCCTGCAACCCTTCTGTTACTTCAGGTGCTAAAACATCCTTTGGCAAAGCATCCAGAAAAGCCCCAATAATCTTGATCGCATTCACCATTTTACCTTTTGCGCTTCCTGGATGTGCAATGACCCCATGTACAATAATTTCAACTCCGTTCGCTGAAAATGTCTCATGTTCAAATGAACCCAATTCACCGCCATCCAATGTATACCCAAAATCAGCACCCAACTTGTCAAGATCTACATGCTCAACACCACGTCCAACTTCTTCATCAGGTGTAAACAAGATTTTAATTTCCCCATACGCTAAATCTTTGTTTTGCAGCAGTTGATGTGCTACCTCCATAATAATTGCAACACCTGCTTTATCATCTGCCCCTAATAAGGTAAGACCGCTTGCAGTTACTATGTCATCTCCAATTTTTTCCAGCAAATACGGATGTTCAACTGTACTAATTACTTGTGATGTGTCATCCGGTAAAACAAGATCTTGTCCCTGATAATTAGGATGTACAATTGGCTTCACACCAGTACCTGAGCAATCCGGTGCTGTATCCATGTGTGCACACAAACAAATTACTGGAACAATATTGGTAACAGTTGCAGGTATAGTAGCGTATACATAACCAAATTCGTCCATATGGGCATCAACAACCCCCATTGCTTTCAATTGAGTTGCAAGTAGTTTACCTAGATTTTTTTGCTTCTCCGTTGATGGAAAACTTTTTGATTCAGGATCACTTTGTGTGTCAATTTGAACGTATTCCAGAAAACGACTGAGTAACATATTCAATTCATTTAAAAACGATAGCCTCTTAAAAAATCTTCAACCAACATTCTTTTTTTTCCTTCCAGCTGGAGTTCTTTTACGTAAACCCATCCATCAGCTGCTGCAAATCTCAAATAGGTTTTCTCATCTGTATCAACCTCTCCAATAGCTTTAGAAACAGTTGCTACTTCAAAAGAAGCCTTATAGACTTTCAACATTTTTTCATTTAAAAAAGTAAAAGCTCCTGGGTATGGAGAAAGTCCTCTAATTAGATTAAATACTTCTTGAGCATTTTTATGCCAATCGATCTTACATGTTTCTGTATGCAACTTTGGTGCTTCCGGAATGTTGCCAACTGCATCATCCTGCAGATTATTTTGCGGAACAGGCTGTAAAGAACCATTGCAATAACAATACAGTGTATCATAAACCATTTGTGCACCCAGCTCTTTCATTTCATCATGAAGCTCCCCTGCAGTTTCATCTGGACGAATACTGATTTTTTGACGCATCAATACATCTCCTGTATCAATTGCATGCTGAAGTTTAAAGGTTGTAATACCAGTTTCCTTTTCACCGTTGATGATTGCCCAATTGATAGGCGCGGCACCACGGTACTTGGGAAGCAGTGAAGCGTGTAAATTGATGGTGCCCATTGGAGGCATGTTCCATACCAATTCTGGCAACATGCGAAATGCAACAACCACTTGCACATCGACATGCAACGATTGCAATTCTTCAATAAATAAAGGATCCTTCAACTTGACCGGCTGCAATACTTTTAGCCCATGTTGAACAGCGAATTGCTTTACTGCACTTTGCGAAAGATGCATTCCTCTTCCCGCAGGTTTATCTGGAGCGGTAACGACTGCAACTACATTACAGTTTTCAGCAACTAATTTTTCCAGAATGGCGACAGCAAATTCTGGTGTTCCCATAAACACAATGCGACAATCCTTGAGGGGCTTCATGTTGCAAAGAAACTAATAAAGCAGGTATTTTTTTCTGATAGATTTAAATGCATCTAATCCTGGTTGCCAGGTTGCTCGAATGTCTCCCTCTGACATGCCGCTTTTGATTTGCTGCATCAAACTAGCATTGCCTGCCAATTTATTAAAGAAAGCGCCATCGGAGTCGCCCGACTTCGGCAGAATAAAAAACTTTTCTTTGTCGGGAAACAACCGATAAGCCTCCAGCAAATAACCAAGCTGTAATCGTCCATTTACTTTTTTGAAAACCAGATCATCTGGATCTGAAATATTCCAACCATAACACAACTGGTCCTTTAACTTAGGCTGTGAAGCTCCAGGCATGGCGACAGGCGTAAAGGCATATAAATTATTGGGCAAGGACGGATGGCCAAACACTTGAAATGGAGTCTTGGTCCCTCTACCCTCACTAAGCACCGTTCCTTCAAAAAAACAAATGGATGGGTACCAATAAATGGATGCATTGCTTGGAAGATTGGGCGAAGGTTTTACAGGAAGAATATAAGTTGAGTTTCTTGTATAGTTGCTGCATGAAACCACCTCCAAAGGCTGGTCTCCTTTGTTCAAGCTATTTTCAAATGCCTGCATTGCAGATGGTTGCAACCATTTTTCTCCTACCAACATGTTTGCATATTCACCGATGGTCATGCCATAGACGACTGGCACGGGCTGCATGCCGACGAAAGAACGGTATTTCTTTTCTAAAACAGGACCATCCACATAATGGATATTGGGGTTAGGCCTATCGAGTACAATCAGTTTTTTGTTGTTTAGAAATGCAGACTCCATGTATCCTTCCAGTGAAGAAATAAATGTGTAAAAACGAACCCCTATATCTTGGATATCAAAAAGCATGATATCAATTCCTGCTAAATCTTCGGAGGATGGTTTGCTTTTTTGACCATACAAGGAAACCACCCGAATACCTGTTTTGGCATCGGTATAATTACCAACCTTTTCCCCAGCATCTGCTTCCCCCCTAAACCCATGTTCAGGACCAAAAATCAGCTTTACATTGACTTTGTTTTCCTGCAATACATCTACCAAATGTTTGCCACCGACCAGCGAAGTTTGGTTTGCAAAAACCGCTACCTGCTTGCCTTGTAACATAGGTAAGTATTTTTCAATACGCGCAGCTCCAGGGACTATGTTCTGGGCATGAACAGAAATCAGAAAAAAACAAAGAAGTACGTTAAAAACAAGCCTTTTTTGCATGGTTTTGAAACATTGTGATTTAAAAATAAAAGAATAAACCTAGATTCGCCCCTCGTTTCGATTTAATTTTCACATTTTTAAACAAAATTTATGCAAGTAAAAAAGGGCGATGTTATTCGTGTTCATTATACCGGCACCCTTAATGATGGTTCTCAATTTGATAGCTCAGTTGGTCGCTCTCCTTTAGAGTTTACTGTAGGAGCGGGACAAATGATTGCAGGCTTTGATGCAGGTGTTGTTGGAATGAGTGTTGGTGAAAAAAAGACTATTCAAATTGATCCCGATAACGGTTATGGTCAGAAAGACCCTAACGCGATTATTGAATTTCCTGCTTCAAATGTTCCAGAAGGAATGCAAGTTGAAGTTGGCATGAAGTTGAATCTTCAAAATCAATATGGCCAGCCTGTTCCGGTTGAAGTGATCGAAGTAAAAGAAGAAGTAATCATCATGGACGCCAATCATTTTCTTGCTGGCAAAGACCTCATCTTTGAAGTAGAATTGGTTGAGATTGTTGGCTAATTAAGCCTTTCGTATTTTATAACACCACCGCAATAACTTCCCCTTGAAGTCAAATGGGATTGTTGCGGTGGTTATATTTTCTACCTGTCCCTTTATCTCCTCAATATTCATCTCAAATTTCCTTGCATTGGTACTGAAATATAAAACACCATCCTCTTTTAGTTTGGAAATACATTGATTGATTAAGTCCACATGCATCTCTTGGATATCAAATACATCTTTCATCATCTTACTATTGCTAAACGTTGGAGGATCCAGTACAATTAGATCAAAATATTCATTCGGCACCTTGGGCAACCATTGTAACACATCTGCCTTTACATAACTGAAGTTCTGTTCGTTGAAATGATTGAGTTGCATATTTTTTTGAGCCCAATCTAAATAGGTATTAGATAAATCAACAGATACCACCTCACTAGCCCCACCTTGTGCTGCATAAACAGAAAATGAGCCTGTATAACAGAACAAATTCAGCACTCGCTTTCCTGCGCTTTGCTTTGCAACCATCCCCCTCGTAATCCGATGATCAATGAATAATCCTGTATCTAAAAAATCAGTCAGGTTGACCAGAAATTTCAATCCTCCCTCTCTTACCTCGATATGCTGCTGCTGGTTATCTGTTTTCTGATATTGATCCTGTCTGCTCTCTTTGCGTTTCCTTTCTTTGATGTGGATTTTCAAAGGATCCTTTCCCAATACATGCTGAACCACTTCCAGGCTATCATTAAACCATCTTTCATACTCTTCTTCACTTAACCTATGGCTACTGCGGTATTCAGTAACAAGTACTTCATCTTCATACATATCAATTATCAAAGGAAACTCAGGTAAGTCGCGGTCATACAAACGATAGCAAGTAACTCCTTGCTGCTTAGCCTGTTTACTGAGTATTCTGAACACCTTTTTGAGGCGGTTATCAAACATGATGAGTTTCGCATCAGACATACTGGCAAGTTAAAGTTTATTGGGCTTTAAGCATGAGCAATAAAGATTAACTAATTTTGTAAAAATCACCAATTATGAATCTGAAATTGATGTTAAGCGTATTGTTCATGTCTACGCTCTCTGTTTTTGCCCAACCTTCTTCCCTAAATACACAGGATTTTGCAAAAGCTGTCAGTTCAGGAAAAGTACAAGTCTTGGATGTAAGAACTGCTGATGAGTACAAAAGCGGACATCTCGACAAAGCACTACAAGCAAATTGGCTCGATGGAAAAGAATTTTATGACCGCACCTCACATTTGGATAAAAACATTCCAGTTTATATCTACTGCCTAAGTGGAGGCAGAAGTGGTGCGGCCGCAGAAGCACTTCGCGCAAAAGGTTATAAAGTCACCAATATGGAAGGTGGCATCAATGCATGGAAAAGAAACAATCAACCATTGGTTGGCAGCAATGCCAATATCAAACAAACAAGCATGGCTGCTTACCAAGGTCAAATCAGAAGTACAAATCTAGTGTTGGTTGATTTTGGCGCAGAATGGTGCCCACCATGTAAAAAAATGGAACCTGTGCTGAATCAATTCATGAAAGAGAATGCTTCTAAACTTACACTTGTTAAAATGGATGGTGGCGTAGAAACTGAATTGATGAAGACAGTAAAAGTAGATGCCTTGCCAACTTTTATTCTTTACAAAAATGGTAAAGAGGTTAAAAGAAAACAAGGCATCGTGAGCAAAGAGGAATTCACCTCTTGGCTAAAATAATTTAGTTTTTGGCTTTTTGCATGGCATTCGCTGCTCCACCTGAAACCCTTGGTGCACCTAAGCCACTGATGGTTGAAGCACCCTTGAACAATTGAAACTTACTTGGCATTTCTTTGATCGGCCACATGCCATTTGCTTCATTGATATCGGCTGTTTCACGCATAGGATCGAGCTTTATGGCAGCAACTTCTTTGTCTTTGATAAAAAGCTTGCTCACTTTTTGCTCATTCAATCGCCAGATGGTAACAGGGATTCTATCAACTTCTTTTGATCCGTCTTTAAAGGTGAACTCAACGATAATCGGCATGATCATACCGCCTTTATTGCTGAAGGTCAATTCATAAAAATGTTTATTCTCCCATGCTGCATAATTGGCGTTATCCTTTTGTGTATTTAATTGCTGCTGAGACATTTCCTGCATCATCTTCATATCTGCATTCCTATTGTAATAATAAAAGTCCCTCAACGTTGTATCCCTATCTGTATAGAAGCTAAGTGATTTGTCCTCACGGTTTCTTTGCTTACTGATACTTTCAAATTCATTTGCTTTCATTTGAGCCATGTTCTTTTCACTGTCCAAACGGAACCACTTTACAGAATCCAATGAGATGTCTACTGGATCTGTTCCATAATACCAACCGCGCCAAAACCAATCCAAATCAACAGCACTCGCATCTTCCATCGTCCTGAACAAATCATATGGAGTAGGATGTTTAAAAGCCCATCTCCTTGCATACTCTTTAAATGCATAATCAAATAACTCGCGACCCATAATGGTTTCACGCAAAATATTTAAACCCGTTGCTGCTTTAGCATAGGCATTAGAGCCAACGTTTGCAACATTATCACCTTTGGTCATAACAGGCTCCAATAAATCCTTTGGCAGCTTCATGTAATCTGCAATCAGATGAGCTGGACCTCTTCTGGATGGATAATTATTATCAAACTCTTGTTCTGTTAAAAATTGAACGAAGGTATTCAACCCTTCATCCATCCACCAGTATTGACGTTCATCTGAGTTGATGATCATTGGAAAGAAATTATGTCCAACTTCATGAATAATTACACCAATGGCACCATATTTTACTGCCTCACTATAGGTACCATCTTTTTCAGCACGACCAAAATTCATCGCAAGCATTGGATACTCCATACCAATAGCAGCTTCTACGGAAATCGCTACAGGGTATGGATAAGGTATTGTGAATTTGGAATACACCTTAACTGTATGGGCAGTCGCTTTTGTTGAATACTTCCTGTATATAGGATAAGCTTCTTTACCATAATAACTCATACACATGACCTTCTTGCCTTCCACATCCACAGCCATTGCATCCCAAACCAGTCTTCTGGATGTGTTAAATGCGAAGTCACGCACATTTTGTGCTTCATATATCCAGGTCTTCTTACCCTTAGATTTATCCTTTGCATTTTCATTCGCTTCTGCAAGGGTAACAATCTCGATTGGTTCTGCTGAAGTTTGCGCTTGCTGCCAGCGAGCCATTTGCGTTGGCGTCAATACAGCTGCAAGATTTTTACATTCACCAGTTGATGCTACAATGTGATCTTCCGGAACGGTGATGTTGACTTTATAATTTCCGAAGGCAAGAGCGAACTCTGCACCACCTGTAAATTGAAGATTCTGCCAACCTTGAAAATCACTGTATACAGCCAGTCTTGGAAACCATTGTGCAATAGAATAAAGATTATTATCGTCTTCAGCAAAATACTCATATCCACCTCTTCCATATCTTGTCAATTTATCAGGAATTCTATAATTCCAACTCGCCTTAAAAATAAATTTTTGTCCGGGCTTCAATGGTATTGGTAATTCAACCCTCATCATGGTTTGATTAACCGTATACTTCAAAGGGCGTCCTGTAGCATCTGTCAATGAAGTAACATTAACGCCATAACCATTCAGGTATTCTTTTGGATTCATCTGCAACAACTGTTGGTGCGTCAACCGATTACCCATCGTTGATGGTTTATCATAATTGTTATCACTATTGGGATGATGAAAATTTTCATCTATTTGCAACCAGATATAGGTTAATATATCAGGAGAGTTATTGAAATACGTAACAGTTTCTGAGCCTGTAAGTATATTATCAACTTCATTGATTTCAACATTGATGTCATAATCAGCACGTTGTTGCCAGTACTTTGGACCAGGAGCACCGCTGGCAGTCCTGTATTCATTTGGATCCTGCATCAAATAATCCAACTGCTCGAAACGATTACCATGATTTGAACCTGGATTACGAAAAGGCTGTGCCATTGATACGATTCCAGTCAACAAGCAAACTACAATTAAGAATAAACTTTTTCTCATCTTTTGAGATTTACATTTTACGATAACACAAACAATTAAAAAATAGGAATAGTATGAAGTTGATAATTGGGCAAGAATCATCTTTCTTGTAGGAGATATTCTTTAGGTTAGACTCATGAAAACTAATATTAACATGAAGCCAAATCCACGCCTGTATTTCTTCAAATTTTCCTACTTGCAATATAATTTATTAATTAGTCTTTTTTTGGTTCTGAGTTGTAAAAAAAATGAACCCACATTAACGGAAAATTTCATCAGAACACCTAAGCCTGAAGGTTCATTAGTATACCCCACCAGCACATTGGATGGCTATTCATCCATTAATAAATCTACGTCCTGGTTTCTGACCACTACTTCATTTACAACTTTATTTAACCCTGAAGCTTCAAATTATGTTGGATTTGAACTTACACCAAGCCTAGAAATTATGCCATATAACAGGTCCAATGCAGCCAATTGGTCCAATCAAAAATCCTATTACTGGTTCAGTAAAGGCACTTACCTATATACTGATCTTACTGGTGACGGCTATAAAGACTTATGGGCTTTTTACTTTAAAAGCCCCTGGCCAACAAATGAAAAAGGGCTTCATTTGTTCTCAGAATATGAAAAAGATAGCA
>JBKCGF010000232.1:0-9705 GCA_046303455.1 Chitinophagaceae bacterium
GGAACCAGGATTGGTACTACTTCCAATGCGAGTGGTAATTTCAGTTTCAGTGTTCCTACAAATGCAAAAGCACTTATTGTTTCTGCTGTTGGTCTAGCTTCTTTAGAAGTAGCTATTCCTGCAAGTGGTAATGTAAATGTAACCTTACAACAAGATGATAAAAAGCTTGATGAGGTTATCATTACAGGTTACCAGGTCAGAAGAAAAAGAGATGAGGCTGGTGCAGTTTCAACCGTAAGGGGCAAAGAAATAGAAAACCTTCCAAACCCTTCATTGGATAAAGCACTACAGGGACGTGCAGCTGGTGTGTTGGTACAATCCAACAGTGGTATCCCAGGTGGTGGTATCAACGTAAGAATCAGGGGTACAGGTTCATTCCTTGCAGGTACTCAACCACTCTATGTAATTGATGGAGTTCAGTTGAATACCAGAAGTGATGCGAACTACACTGAATCTAACCCACTTGCCTTTTTGAACCCTAACGATATTGAGTCGATTGACATCCTAAAAGATGCAGCTTCGGCAGCTATCTATGGTGCACAGGCATCAAATGGTGTTGTAATCGTAACCACTAAAAAAGGTAAAGCTGGTAAAACTAAATTCCAGTTTAACTCATATGTGGGACAAGCAACTGCATTAAAGAAGTTGGAAGTATTGAATTCACAACAATTGTTCCAATTGCGTGCTGAGTCTGTAGGTAATACAAACAACTTGCCTGCAAATGACTTAGCTATTCAAAGGTTTGTATTGAATGAGTTCCGTGTGCCGATAACAAACATCACCACATCTAAGTTGGCTGCAGATGCTATTGCAGCATTACCAACTTACGATTGGCAGGATGCAGCCTTCAAGTCTGGTGCTATTCAGAACTATGAGTTGAGTGCCTCAGGAGGTAACGATAGAACAACTTACCGTCTTTCTTCTTCTTATAACTTACAAGAAGCAATTATCTCTAAAGCCAATTTCAAAAGAGGTACTTTGAAATTAGACGTGAGCAATAAAGCGACTGAGAAGTTGACCATCAACACCTCTATCAATGCAAGTACATTTGATCAGAATGTGCCTTTTGCAACATCTGGTAGCTTCTTAGGAAGTCCAGCTTTCGCATCTGCTGCAATCTATCCATTCAACCCTATCTACAATCCGGATGGAAGCTATTTTGGTATTCCACCTGCAAACGTAGCAGGTCTATTGAACCAAAACGTTATCGCAGTTAATGAGTATAATCAGGGTTTCAACAGATCTAACCAGTTGGTTGGTAATATCAGCCTTGATTATAAATTAAATTCATGGTTGAGCTATCGCTCATTCTTTGGTTTAGATTACCGCTTGGTTCAAGGTAAACGTTTCACTGATCCTAGAACACCAGATGGTTTCGCAAGAAAAGGTCTTGGTCAGGTTGAAAGTGAGTGGAACACCAACATCATCTCTACACAGACATTGAACTTCAACTTTAATGTTAAAGACAAGCACCGCATCGATGGTCTTGTCGGTTATGAGTACAGAAAAGAAAACCAGGAAGGTATTTCTGCAATAGGTGAAGGTTTCCCAACTTTCCAGTTTACAACTTTAAATACTGCTGCAACTCCATTAACTACATCTGAATTCTTTACTGGTTATAGACGTCAGTCGGTTTTTGCCAACTTGAACTACAACTACGACAGCAAATACATCTTGTCTGCAATTGCACGATATGATGGATCTTCAAGATTTGGTGCAAACTACCGCTATGGTTTATTCCCATCATTGAGATTTGCTTGGAACCTTGATAACGAGAAGTTTCTTGCTGATGCAAGCTGGATCAACTCTTTGAGATTCAGGGCTTCTTATGGTATCACTGGTAATGACCAGATTGGAAACTTTGATGGTCTTGGATTATATGGTGCAGCAGCGCCATACAGTGGACAACCTGGTATCACCTTTAGTCAGTTAGCGAATCCTGAATTGAGATGGGAAAAGAATAGAACTGCCAACCTTGGTCTTGACTTCTCTTTCTTTGATAACAAAGTTTTCGGTTCATTAGAAGCTTATGACAAAATCACTGCAGACTTGTTGCTCTCTCAGCCATTGCAGTTGACAACTGGTTTCAGTAGCATTACCAGAAACGTTGGTCAGATTCAAAACCGTGGTATCGAGTTGACGCTAGGTGTACAACCAGTAAGATCACTTAAGCCAGGTGGATTCAATTGGACAAGTACCTTTATTTTCACGTTCAACAATAACCGTGTTAGGAAATTGTATGATGGATTACAGGAACTTCCTGGTAACCCAAGTACAAGAGTGAACAAATCACTAGGTTCTGTATTTACTCAGCAGTATGCTGGTGTGAATGTTGCAACTGGTCGCCCAATGTGGTTAGATACCTTAGGAAACATTACTTATCAGCCACAATTGAGAGATCGTGTTTATTTAGGCGATACACAGCCTGATTTCTGGGGTGGTTGGACCAATAACTTCACTTACAAAGGATTCACCTTGGATGTATTCTTCCAATATGAATACGGAAGAATGGCAGATGATGGACAGGTAAACTTTATGTTAGAAAACATCGCGAGGTTGAATGGTTTTGTTGACCTCTACGAAAATCGTTGGACAACTCCTGGACAGGTCACCTGGTATCCAAGAATGGTTTCAGCCGGTGCAGAGACTAAAGGATCATCTGCAGCAAGTGGAAGCCGTACTCTTTTTAAAGCTGATTATATCCGCTTGAAAAACGTTACGCTTTCATATGACTTGAACAGTGATGTTGTAAGAAAACTGAAACTCAGCAATGCAAGATTCTACTTACAGGGAACTAACCTGTGGACTTTATCTGACTGGTTCAGCTATGATATTGAATTCGTAGGTTCAGCAACAGGTATCATTCCTCAAAGTAGAAAGATCACTGCTGGTATTCAAATCGGTTTTTAATTTAAAAATTTGATCAAGATGAAAAATATATTTTTAAAACTTAGTTTGATTGCCTTGGTGGTAACGAGCTTCAGCGCTTGTCGCGATGCTTTGGTTATTGATCCAAGACAATCTATCGATGCAGCCACTGCACTGAATACCAAGGATGGTATTAACGCAGCTGTTGTTTCAGTATACTCAAGGTTCAAGAGCGTTCGTTTATACGGACGTGATTTAATTGCAATTCCAGAAGCACTGGCTGATAATGGTTTTGCAACAAACAAATCGGGTCGTTTATTGCCTGAAGCAAACAACGTCTTCCGTGCGCATTTCACTGGAACACATTGGTCAGCTTGTTACAATGGTATCAATCAAGCTAACTTGATTCTTGAAGCCATTCCAACATCTACTGCTCCAGGTGTTACTGCTGCTGATAAGGCATCATGGACAGCACAGCTTCAATACCTTCGTGCACTTTACTATTTTGACCTGGTAAAAGTGTATTCTTATATGCCAGGTGCTACTGTTCCTGCACAAGACAAAGGTGGAATTCCAATTGTCTTGAAAGGTATAAGCACTTCTGCTGGTGCAATCGAACTTCTTCCTTCAAGAGCACCAATTGCAGATGTATATGCACAGGTTGTTGCCGACCTGATTGCAGCGGAAGCAGCTTTACCTAATTCTACAAATGCAAACTTTGCCAATAAAGCAGCAGCTCAAGCATTACTTTCAAGAGTTTACCTCTACATGAAAGATTATGCTAAAGCTAAAGAGTGGGCTGATAAATGTATCACATTAGTAGGCCCTAGCAGGCTTTCAAACGCTGGAAGCTATGTTGCTCAGTGGAGAAACGCAACACACCAGGAAACTTTATTCCAATTCGCATTGGCTTCAAATGCTGAAAATAATGGTGTGAACGAATCACTACAAACTTCATTTACTACTTTGACTGCACCAGGTGGAGCGTTATTGGCAACTGGCGGATTTGGTGATTTGGTTCCAACCATTTCATTGATGAACGCTTTAGGAATTACGCTTACTGGTGGTAATACTACCACGACCTTTGGATTGAATGCATCAATTGCTTCAAGAAGTTCAGACGTAAGAAACCTTTTGTATGAGCCAGGAACAACTGGTCGTGGTGCTTCAAAAGTTGAGTGTACTAAATACATTGGTAAAAATGGTTTCATCAACCTTGATAACTTACCTGTTATCAGAATTGCTGAAGTATACCTTACTCGTGCTGAAGCAATGACTACTCCAGGTTCACCTGTATTCAATGAGACTGCTGCTTTAGCTGACCTCAATACAATTGCAACCAATAGAGGTTTAACCGCCTTCACTTTGAGTGGGTCTGCTTTGTATGAAGAAATCCTCAACCAAAGAAGACTTGAATTGGCATTTGAAGGTCACCGTTTCTTTGATTTGAAGAGATTGGGTAGAGACTTGGTAAAAGCACCTCATTACTTAACTGTCGCCTTCACTGATATCAGAATCTTGGCCCCACTTCCAACGAGTGAAATTGATGGTAACAAGAATATGGTTCAAAATGCAGGTTATTAAAATATAGGAACATGAAAAGAATAACAACATTAATACTAGCAATTGCAACTGTTTCCTTATTGGGCAGTTGTGTCAAGAATGAGCTGCCTGTTTTCACAGCCCCTGTAGCAGAATTCGATGCTGCATCCTGGAATGCAAACGCGGCAGGTTTAAGTTTCCCTATTTTAACCAGGGTTCCTGGTTATGGAAGAGCTGCTTCAACCGCTGACCCATTATTGACCAGAACTAGTCCTGGTATCAAGAAATTCAGGGTTAATCTGGTTGGTCAGCAAATGCCAACTGAAACTGAAGTTTATGTTATCATGAACTCAGTAACATCTACAGCAGTTGCAGGTACACACTACAGAAGTTTTACTCCGGTAGTTAAGATTCCTGCTAACACTAGCTTTGGAGAAGTAGAAGTGGATATTTTGAACCCGGGTGTTGCAGGTGCTGCAAGAACGCTTGAGCTAATCTTGAGTTCTGGTACCAATGGCATCAAGTCAAATCCTAACTACAACAGAATTAGATTGAGCATTGCACAGTAATACTCAAAGCTAAATACATAAAAAAAAGCGGATCAAATGATCCGCTTTTTTTTATGCTTGCTACTATGATTATTGTAATACTTCAGCCAACTTTTTATGTAGTTCCTCACCCCTTAAATCTTTTGCAATAACCATTCCATTAGGATCGAGTAAAACATTAAAAGGAATACCTTCAATACCATACATAGGAACTACTGCACTATTCCAGAATTTTAAATCACTTGCATGGTTCCAAAACAATTGATCATCGCTAATTGCTTTGACCCATGGTTCCTTTTCCTTGTCTAAAGAAACACCTAAGATTGTAAAATTCTTATCCTTGAACTTATTGAATGCTGAAACAACATTTGGATTCTCCATTCTTCAGGGCTTACAACAGCTGGCCCAAAAATCAACTAATACATATTTACCCCGAAATGAGTTAAGGGAAACGTTTTGTCCATCCGGACCAGGTAATTCAAATTGAGGGGCTTCCTTACCAATCAAACCATTTGACTCTACGGCTGGTAACTTAGATTTGAATTTATTAGTAACCCTAATTACAGATGATATATCACTAAATCGCTTTGAAATTCTATCCATTGCAACAAGCAACCTGTCTGGTGAAACGATACTTTGTGTCATACCAACCGCATAAAGTGCTACTGCCGGTGTTTGGGTTGTATCTGCATATGCTAACAAATAGTTACCCGCCAACTCAATCTTAGCTCTGAATTGATTTTCAAGAATAACGCGACTACTATCCATTGATTCTCCTTTTGCATCTATCTGTCCTTTTATAGAATCCAATCCAACTATCATCTCATTGAAACTGGTAACAACATTTTTAAATGAATTACTACCAGGAGAATTGATGGTATACGATTGTGCATTATCAAAATCAAGATCTAGTTCAAGGTTTGACTGATCTGGTACAAGTAGAATGAATGCAGGACTTTGTTCAAATCTTACCCTACAAATGATAGAAGAATTAACAGTACCAGCTTTCATAGTTAGTTTTGAGGCTCCTATGGCAACTGAAGCCGTATCCAATGCAACAGGCTCTCCATCCAATTCAAGTAAATCTACATAAACAGCCTGCTTTGCTTTATTGTTTTTAATGTTAATAGTAAGATTTGCATTTTTATCCCCTCCGTTACATGCAAGCATTGCAACAAGAAGCAAATAAATTCCAAAATCGAGTTTGATTTTCATGTGTTTAATTGTTTAAGTATTCATTAAATAAGGTTGTCGTTTTTTGAGGATCAGCTTTCCCTTTTGAAATCTTTTTTACTTCGCCAATAAATAAACCCATTAAACCCTTTTTCCCCTTTTTATACTCCTCTACTTTATCAGGCATATTTTGCAAAACTTGCAGAACCCAGTTTTTGATTTCATCTTGATTGGCGTCTTGAATGAGATCTAGATCTAATGCCAATACTAAAGGATCAATTGAATTATCTTTCAACATGGCTGATAGCAGTTTTTGTACGGCTACTGAGAAGCCAACTTTACCATCTGCAACAAGATCAAGCAACTTACACCAGTTTTCAACTGCGATTTTTACAGCTGTCCAATTTAAATCATATTCAGAGAGATGTGAACGAACAGGACCAATTAGGAAATTGGCCAATACTTTTTTGTGAGTAGTTGCATCAGCAATTGTATCATACAAGTCGCTCAACTCTTTTTCTTCAGTTAACTGTAAAGCATCATATTCAGTTAATCCGTACACATTTTTATATTTGATACTTCGTATAGATGGCAATTCAGGTATTGCCTTTTGTAAACCTTCAACAAATGAGTCATCAAATTCAAAAGGTGCTAAGTCAGGTTCAGGAAAATAACGATAGTCCTCTGCGTCCTCTTTGGTGCGTATAGCAAAAGTAATACCCTTATCTGCATCGTAACTACGCGTCTCTTGTATGATATCAATACCTTTCTCGGTAAGTTCAATCAATCGATCTATTTCCAGTTCAACAGCATGCCTAAGGTGTTTGATGGAATTAAGATTTTTGACTTCCACTCTTGTCCCCAATTGTGTTGCTCCTTTCAAACGAACAGAAACATTTGCATCACAACGCAAACTTCCTTCTTCCATATTGCCGTCACAAACACCAATCCATCTGACCAATTTTCTGATCTCTGTTAAATAGGCTGCAGCTTCTTCAGCACTGTGCATATCAGGTTCTGAAACAATTTCAATCAATGGAACTCCTGCTCTGTTGTAATCGAGTAAAGTGAGCGATTCATGCTGATCATGTATGCTTTTACCTGCATCTTCTTCAAGATGAATTCTTGTCAACTTGATATTTCTTTCTCCATCAGAGGTAACAATATGCACTTCACCTCCTATACAGATAGGTGTAGTATGTTGGGATATTTGATACCCTTTGGGTAAATCAGGATAAAAATAATTTTTCCTGGCAAAATAATTCGACTTAGAAATTTCGGATCCACAAACCAATCCCATTTTAATGGCTTGCTCAATCGCAAGCTTATTCATCCTAGGTAATGTACCTGGATGTCCAAGTGTAATGGGACTCACATGAGTATTTTGACGAGAACCAAATGCATTAGCATCTCCTGAAAACAATTTACTCCTGGTATTCAATTGAGCGTGAACTTCCAGTCCAATGACTGCCTCATACTTGCCATGGGTAATGTTACTCAAGACAAAGATTGTTTTATTTGTTCAAGTACCAGATTGAGATTACTTGCATCCTGACCACCAGCTGTCGCCAATGTCTTCTGACCTCCACCACCGCCTTTGATCAAGCCAGCAACTTTTGATTTGATTAAAACCGTTGCATCCAAATTTTTTGCTGTAACAAGATCATCTGAAATACCAATCGCAACAAAGGGTTTATTGGCCACTACTGCAGCTAAAGCAACTACAGCGTTGTTCGATGAACTGCGTAAATCGTTACAAAGTTTTTTCAACATTTCCTGTTGTGTTACTTCCACAACCTGACCGATGAATTGTATATCACCTAAAGCAATTGCTGTTTCAGCCAATCCTGTCTTCAAAAATGATGCAAGCTTATTTTCTACACTTTCCAATTGTTTTTTAAGCGCCTGATGCTCATCCTGCTGGTTTTCAACTGCCTTCACCAAATCACGTGGATTTTTAAGTATTGAAGCAATTTGCATCAATACATTTTTATCATCATTAACCACTTTTTCCGCCGCTTCACCAACTACCGCTTCAATTCTTCTTACACCAGCAGCTACACCTGTCTCTGAAGTAATCACACAATAACCAAGCTCGCCTGTAGACATAACATGCGTACCGCCGCAAAGCTCTACTGAGTAGGTAGGATCAATAATGACCACTCTAACACGATCGCCATACTTCTCTCCAAATAAGGCCATAGCGCCTAATTGAAGTGCTTCTTCCTTTGGCATTTCTTTTATGACGACGGGAATATTTTCGCGAATTTTTTGATTGACAATTGATACAACCGATGCAATCTCTTCATCACTCATTTTTGCAAAATGAGAGAAGTCGAATCGCATACCTGCATCATTGACCAAAGATCCTTTTTGTGCAACATGTGTACCCAATACCTGGCGCAATGCTGCATGCAACAAATGTGTAAGTGAATGATGACATGCAATTTTCATTCTTCGTTTAGCATCAACAACAGCAGTAACATTTCCATTCAATTGTTCAGGCAATGCTTCCACTGTATGCACAATCAAATCATTTTCCTTTTTTGTATTGAGGACAGCTATTGTATTTCCATTGATAGCGATTGAACCTGTATCACCAACCTGTCCACCACTCTCAGCATAAAACGGAGTCTGGTTCAAAACAACCTGATAATTGGATTGACCCTTTGCTGTTACTTTTCTGTACTTGACAATAGATGTTTCTGTTGTTAGTTGATGATATCCAACAAATTTATCGACTACTGCAGCAGGAGTAACTTCAACCCAATCTTCAACATCTGCAGCTGTAGCAGCCCTGCTTCTGTTCTTTTGAATTTGCATTTCCTGTTCAAATCCAGGTTCATCAACTTCCATTTGATGTTCTTGTGCAATCAAACGGGTAAGGTCGATTGGAAATCCATATGTATCGTACAATTCAAATGCAGCGGCCCCATTGATTCTACCAGTTGGTTTTGAAGCCTCAAGTAGCTCATCCATTTTTTTAAGTCCCTTACCCAATGTTCTTAAAAAAGTTTCCTCTTCTTCCTTCACAACTTTGGTAACGAATGCCAATTGAGCATGCAATTCACTGAATACATCTTTAAATTGTTCTGCCAATCCTGGTAACAATTTATGCAAGAGGGGTTCTTTCACATCTAAGTAAGAATAATAATACCGAACAGCTCTGCGCAAAATTCTTCTGATCACATAACCTGCTCCGGTATTTGATGGCAATTGTCCATCTGCTATAGTAAATGCAATAGCCCTGATATGATCTGCTAATACCCGGAATGCTACATCCTGTTTAGCGTCACCCGCTGTATAGGTTTTGCCAGCGATTTTTTCAGTTGTTGATATTGATCCTGAGAAAATATCAGTATCGTAATTAGATGATTTCTTTTGTAAAACACGAACCAGGCGTTCTAAGCCCATCCCCGTATCCACGTGTGTTGCAGCGAGAGGCTGAAGACTTCCATCTTTCATCCTGTTGTATTGGATGAATACGTTGTTCCATATTTCAATCACTTGCGGATGATCTTTGTTGACCAGCAAATGACCGGGTACTTGTTTTCTCTCTTCTTCGGAGCGACAG
>JBKCGF010000233.1:0-1194 GCA_046303455.1 Chitinophagaceae bacterium
GTATATATATTGTATTGGGTATAAAATGAGTCTTCTTAATCGCGTGCAAATTTAAGTCAGGATTTCAACATTATATCAACATTGTTAAAAAAAATTTAAGCCTTGTCCCATCTGAATTTCAACGAATTGGAAATTGTTGAACTATTGATTGTCACAAAAGAGTAAGTCCTTTTACCATTCAAAGAAATAGCAGCCTGAAATAAAGGATGAATCTCTTTTTTTCTTCTCTTTGCATCATGTTAAACAAACTACAGCAAAAGTGGAATGTATCCTCCTTGCAATTGCTACTCATCCTATGCACTTTTGCTGTTACAGGAACCACCACGGCAGTAATTTCTAGATACATTACTGGCTGGGTTGGATTCAATGAAACAACTTTTTGGCTCTGGAAACTACTATTGCGCATTTTTATGCTTGTTTTTGGCTATCAGTTCATTTTGATGATAGTGGCTTTTTTCTTCGGACAATTTCCTTTTTTCTGGAACTATGAGAAGAAAATTCTGAGAAGAATGGGAATCCTAAAAGCGGGACAAGCAAAACTGGCCATTTTTGCATCGGGGAAAGGGAGTAATGCTGAAAAAATAATACAAAACTTTGTAAATCATAATAATATACATATATCATTAATTGTATCTAACAAGAGCAATGCTGGCGTTTTGGATATCGCCAAGCGATTTGGCATTGAAACGCTGCTCCTGGAAAAGAAAAAATTCATGGAAAGCAATGATTATGTACAATACTTTAAAAATCAAGGCATTACACATATTGTACTGGCTGGTTTTTTGCTGAAAGTCCCGGATAACCTCATCCAGACCTATAACAATAAGATCGTCAACATCCACCCAGCACTTCTTCCTGCTTATGGTGGTAAAGGAATGTATGGTGAACATGTCCATCAGGCCGTAATCCAAGCAGGTGAAAAAGAAACTGGCATCACCATCCACCTGGTGGATGAAGAATACGACCATGGGAAAATCCTTTTCCAGGCCAAAGTAAATGTGGAGCCAAATGATACGCCAGCTTCTTTGGCAGAAAAGGTTCACCGACTGGAACATGAACATTATCCAGCTGTCATTGAAAAATGGGTATCGCGTACATCTTGAGAATTTTACTCATCATATTGATTATCACCACTTCTCTTGCTGCCAAATCCCAGATCTGGCTAACTGGAAAGGTATACGACTCCACCAGAAT
>JBKCGF010000234.1:0-10306 GCA_046303455.1 Chitinophagaceae bacterium
CAAGAGATCATTGAGGATGCTCGTCAGAAAGCAAACAAAGAGGCCAGAAAAATCATCATTCAAAGTATACAAAGGACTGCCGCAGAGCAAACTATTGAAAATACAGTGACTGTTTTCCAGTTGGAAAGTGATGAAATAAAAGGTCAGATTATTGGTAGAGAAGGTCGTAATATTCGCGCTATAGAAGCAGCAACAGGAGTTGACCTTGTAGTAGACGACACTCCAGAAGCAATTGTCCTTTCTTCATTTGATCCATTAAGGAGAGAAATCGCCCGCTTAGCCTTACAAAGATTGGTAAGTGATGGAAGAATTCACCCTGCGAGAATTGAAGAAGTTGTTGAGAAAACCCGAAAGCAATTGGAAGAACAGGTGATGGAAATTGGTGAAAGAACCATCATTGAATTGGGTATTCACGGACTTCACAAAGAACTGGTGAGGGTTGTTGGTAAAATGCGTTTCAGGTCGTCTTACGGTCAGAATTTGCTCATGCACAGTCGCGAAGTTGCCAACCTCTGCGGCATCATGGCTGCTGAATTGGGCATGAATCCAAAACTTGCAAAAAGAGCCGGACTCTTGCATGATATTGGTAAAGTACCAGATGAAGAAACAGAATTGAGCCATGCATTACTCGGCGGTAAACTCGCAGAGAAATATGGTGAAAACCCCGCTGTTGTCAACGCAATTGCTGCCCACCACGACGAAACAGAAATGCAGTATGTTATATCCCCTATCATCCAGGCCTGCGATGCCATCAGCGGAGCTAGACCAGGTGCCAGAAGGGAAATCATGCAACAATACATCCAAAGGATCAAAGACCTGGAAAACCTGGCACTTACCTACAATGGCGTAGAAAAGGCCTATGCCATCCAGGCTGGTAGAGAATTGAGAGTAATTGTAGAAGCAGACAAAGTAACAGATGGCGATAGCGAAAAGCTGAGTTTTGAAATGGCCCAGAAAATACAGACCGAAATGACCTATCCAGGTCAGATCAAAGTGACTGTAATCAGGGAAAAAAGGACTGTAAACGTAGCCAGATAAAACATTAACAATCAGGCAAAAGAAATAAAAACTGTGTTTGTCCTTGAATATGGACCAAAAGATTTTGTCAAAAACACAAATTTCATTACTTTTGCTGCCCTAATTTAAAGTTATGAACCAAGCAATCGCATTTGTACACGAGCAGTTGACCCAAGTCAAGGATTTCCCAAAGTTCAAGGCTGGTGACAATGTAACTGTCAATTATAAGATTATCGAAGGAAGTAAAGAAAGGATCCAGAGCTTCAAAGGCGATGTTGTAAAGCGTCAGGGCCAGGGAAGCACAGCAACTTTCACTGTTAGAAAAATGTCTGATGGTATTGGTGTAGAAAGGACCTTCCCGGTTGCTTCACCAAACATCGATTCTATCGTACTGAACAAAACTGGTAAAGTGCGTAAAGCTAAATTGTTCTACCTCAGAGAAAGAAGCGGAAAGAGCGCAAGAATTAAAGAAAAAAGAATGTAGTTCACTACTACTCAATTATTTAAAATCCCGCAACAGCGGGATTTTTTTATGCCTTTACCGAATGGGAAAAAAATTGTAGATTTGTTATCTATCAAAAATTCAAGTTATGTTATCCAATAGCGCGTTCTTGCTTGCGATGCCGGGTGGTTCAGAATGGATCTTCATTATAATCGCAGTTTTAATCATGTTTGGTGGCCGTAAAATACCTGAATTCATGCGTGGACTTGGAAAGGGTATTCGCGAATTCAATGATGCCAAATCGAACGTGAAAAAAGAAATCGAAGAAGGCATCAATGAAAAAGACAAGCCGAAAGAAGCTTGATTTATACTACCTGATTCGCCTTGTACACCCATCGTTCTATACCGGAACTCCGTAACAGACTATTATGCGGTGAACTTACTTGTTCACAGGTTGTAGAGTCATATCTGCATTCAATCGCATCCCAAGAACACCTTAATGCTTTTGTAGAAGTATTTACCAATGAAGCAAGGGAAAGAGCTCATTTACTGGATCAAAAGTTAAATGACCCTTCCTCCTGGGGCAAATGCTATGGTGTAATTGTAGGCATCAAAGATGTACTGTGTTACAAAGACCATCATGTTGGGGCAAGTTCTGCTATTTTAGAAAACTATACAGCCATTTACAATGCTACAGCCATTCAAAAACTTCTTGATGAAGATGCCATCATTATTGGCAACCTCAACTGTGATGAATTTGCTATGGGCTCATCCAATGAACATTCTGTCCATGGCAAAGTTTTAAATGCTTTAGACAACAGCAGAGTACCTGGTGGTTCTTCTGGAGGATCTGCAGTAGCAGTTCAAGCGAACATGTGCATGGTAAGTCTAGGATCTGATACAGGTGGTTCTGTTAGACAACCTGCAGATTTTTGTGGAATAGTTGGACTCAAACCCAGCTATGGGAGAATATCGAGATATGGATTAATTGCCTATGCTTCTTCATTTGACCAGATAGGAATTTTTTCACAGAACATAGAAGATGCTGCTGTGATACTGGAAACAATAGCAGGGCCTGATGAATATGACAGCACTTGTGCTTCAGTTGAAGTGTCCGCCTATTCAAAGAAATTGCAATCCAGTCAGCCACTTAAAATCGCTTACTTTCCACAAGCGCTTGAACATCCTTCACTCGATCCTGAAATCAGGATAGAAATTGAAAAAAAGCTATCCTCTCTAAAAGCAGATGGCCATACTGTAACAGCTGTAGATTTTCAATACCTGGACTACATTGTACCCGCCTATTATATTCTGACTACCGCAGAAGCATCCTCCAATCTTTCAAGATATGATGGTATAAAATTTGGTCACAGAACTTCAAATAAAGTAAACGACTTAAATGAGCTGTACAGGCTATCAAGATCCGAAGGCTTTGGCAAAGAAGTAAAAAGAAGAATCATGTTGGGCACCTTTGTACTGAGCACAGGATACTATGATGCTTATTATGCAAAAGCCCAACAAGTAAGAAGATTAATTTTTGATAAGACCAAAGAGATCTTCCTGAACCATGATCTGATCATTATGCCGACAGTTCCATCAACAGCTTTTCGATTTGGAGAAAAAAGCAATGATGCAGTAGAAATGTTTTTAGGTGACCTCTATACTGTTTATGCAAACCTTGCTGGAATTGCTGGCATATCCATACCACTGTTCAAACATGCAAATGGTATGCCTTTTGGTATGCAGGTGATGTCAGACAGCATGAATGAGGAAACCCTATTGGCTTTCTCATCCAGCTGTTTAAATCAAAAATAAAGTTGAGAAACGATTTTATTTAGAAATCATCATCGTCATCAAATCCACCACCACCTTCATCAAAGTAAAGGTCTTTAAACTCATCATCTACTGAAAAGTCATCTTCGTCAGAAGCTTTCTTTCCGCCAGCTTTTTTGGTTTTAGATTTTGGAATGTCAAATTCCTCAAAGTCAGGATCCCAGTTGTCATCCTCCTCATCAGACTTCTCCCAATCATCATCTACCTCTTCACCATCTTCATCATCCTCATCTCTAGAAGCTTTGGAAGATTTTTTCGCTGGTAACTCATCATCAAGATCATCATCGTCATCCTCTTTCTTCTTGGATTTCGCAGATGATTTTACAGGCTTGGATGAGGCTTCATTTTCATCAGGCTTCTTGGTAACCTTTGTTTCTTTAGCTGACTTTGCCATATCAAAAGGGAAATTTTTACAGTGTAAAATTTCTGAGACTTTTTTATATCACCAAATATTTGAAAATATTTTTTTTTCGGTGATGCCGAATTATGCTTTTATGATTTGTTCTCTTTCTGGTCCGTTGGAAATATAACTTACCTCCACTCCCAGATAATTATTGATAAACTGTATATATTCCTTCATTTCCTGAGGGAGCTCTTCGTTAGTTTTCATTTTGGTAACATCCGTTTTCCAACCCTTAAATTGCTGGTATTGAGGCTCAATAGGAACTTTATTCATTTGGTAAGGAACTGATTTTTGATCTTTTCCATTTACCTTATAGCTTGTACATACAGAAAGTTCTTCAAAAGCATCCAGCACATCAGCTTTTGTCATTACAATTTGGGTGACCCCGTTGATCATACATGCAAAATCAAGGGCTACCAAATCAATCCAGCCGCATCTTCTTGGTCTTCCTGTTGTTGCTCCAAATTCATTACCAATCTTCCTCAAACGCTCCCCTGTTTCATCGTGTAGCTCCGTAGGGAAAGGTCCACTACCCACACGTGTACAATAAGCCTTGCTTACACCAATAACTTCCTTGATTTTTTGAGGTGCGATACCTAAACCGGTACAAACACCAGCAGATATAGTATTTGAAGAAGTCACAAATGGGAAAGTACCGAAGTCAACATCCAGCATACTCCCTTGTGCGCCTTCTGCCAATACTTTCTTGCCTTCTTTGATTTTTTCGTTGATGAAATACTCTCCGTTGACAATCTTAAGCGATTTCATGAACTCAATCGCTTCAAAAAATTCTTCCTCCCATTCAGCAATATCTTCATTGAAACCAAATGAATCCAGCATTCGCTGATGCTTCATGCGTAACTTAATGTATTGTGTGGTAAAGTTTTTATCCAACAGGTCTCCTACCCTCAAACCATTTCTACCGGTTTTATCCATGTATGCTGGGCCAATACCTTTCAAGGTTGAACCAATTTTTTCATTGCCCTTAGAAATCTCTGATGCTTTGTCTAAAGCGCGATGGGTAGGAAGAATCAATTGCGTTCTTTCAGAGATGTAAAGATTTTTCTTCCCATCAATACCAAAAGCTGCTACTTTATCGTATTCCTTTTTTAATGTAACTGCATCCAGTACTACGCCACTACCAATTAAATTTAATTTGTCTTCATGGAAAATTCCTGATGGAATTTGGTGCAATACTACTTTCTGACCCTTGATGTACAGCGTATGTCCTGCATTGGGACCACCCTGAAAACGAGCGATGATATCGTAATTGGGTGCGAAATAATCTACAATCTTTCCCTTTCCTTCATCACCCCATTGTAAACCGAGTAATACGTCAACCATAAAATCAATTAAATGATAAGGCGCAAATTTAATTGAATGATGCAACAAGGAGAAAAATAAATATCCCCTTATGCCTCCGGGTCATAACGCTGAACTGTTTGAATACCAGATAAGCTCCTCAATTTGTTGAGCAAGTGATCAAGTTCATCTTTATCATGGACAAACAGCCTGATATTTCCTTCAAAAATGCCATCTTTTGCTTCAACAGTGATAGCATTGATGTTTATTTTTAAGTCTCCTGAAATCAGGTTAGTGATTTTATGGATTACACCCACGTCATCTAGTCCCGTTATTTTTAAACCCGTTAGGAAAGAAATCTCTTTATTCTTAGCCCATTTGGTCTTGACTACCCTATGACCATGACTTGAAAGCAACCGTGTAGCATTTGGACAATTGGTACGATGGATAATCAAACCTTTACCTGTGGTTACAAACCCAAAAACATCATCCCCAGGAATAGGTTTGCAACAATTACCTAGGGTATACATGACCTTATCGCTTTTCTCCCCAAAAATGACCAGCTCTGCATCCTTTTTGTCGTCCAGTTTTCCAGTTCCCGCTAATTTTTCAGGCTCTTGTTTTTTGGTCTTAATCAATTCGAGTCGATCACCTTTCAATTCAAACTCTTTGAGCTCTTTAAGGTCGATTTGCTTGATGGCTATCTGATAAAATAAGTCAAGTGGTGAAGTCACTTTATAAAATGCAACCAATTCATCGATATTTTGCTGAGAATTTGCCGCACCAAAAGCATTTAATTTTTTTTCAGCAACATATTTACCATCTTCTGCGATTTTCCGCTTTTCCTCTTTCAGTGCATCTTTGATCCTGCTCTTTGCTTTGGCAGTAACTACAGACGCCAACCAGTCCTCTGTAGGTTTCTGTTTGTTAGACGTGATAATTTCTATCTGATCCCCACTCTTCAGCTTATGACCAATGGGCACCAATTTGTGGTTGACTTTTGCGCCAATGCATTTGGACCCAATTGCTGAGTGAATACCAAAAGCAAAATCTAATGCAGTAGAACCAACAGGAAACATTTTTACATCCCCCTTTGGGGTGTACACATAGATCTCCTCTGCAAGAAATGATGTTTTAAAATCCTGAAGAAAATCAATTGAACTGATATCTTCTCCACCCAACGCTTCTCTGATTTGGGTGAACCATTTGTCGAATCGATCTTCATCTGCTCCACCCTCCTTGTATTTCCAGTGCGCAGCGAGTCCCTTTTCAGCAATTTCATTCATTCTTCTCGAACGGATCTGCACTTCTACCCATTTACCTTGCGGACCCATCACTGTAGTATGCAGGGCCTCATATCCATTGGCTTTGGGATTGCTTAACCAGTCGCGCATCCTTTCAGGAGCAGGATTGTACATGTCTGAAACAATAGAATATATCTTCCAGCAAGCCTCTTTTTCATGATCGAAAGGAGCATCAACTATAATGCGGATAGCGAAAAGGTCGTACACCTCTTCAAATTCCACATTCTTCTTTTTCATTTTGTTCCAAATAGAATGGATGGATTTGGGTCTTCCGTAGATATCATATTTGAAATCCGCACGATCCAGTTTTTCCTTCACTGGCTTAATGAATTCATTGATATAGCGTGTTCTTTCACGTTTGGTTTCAGCTAACTTTTTAGCAATTTGTCGGTAAGTGTCTGGCTCCAGGTACTTCATGGCCAGGTCTTCCATTTCTGTTTTCAGGTTGTACAAACCCATTCGGTGTGCAAGTGGGGCATACACATAGACAGTTTCAGAAGATGTCTTTAACTGCTTCTCTCGCTTCATGCTATCGAGTGTTCGCATGTTATGGAGACGATCAGCCAGCTTGATTAAAATGACCCTGGGGTCATCTGTGAGGGTTAATAAAATCTTTTTGAAATTTTCAGCTTGCTGGGTAGTATTGTTATCGACTACTGTAGCAATTTTAGTTAACCCATCAATGATTTTAGCCATCTCCAGTCCGAACTCCTCCTGAATGTCCTCCAGTGTTAGATCGGTATCCTCTACAGTATCATGCAAAAGGGCGCAAATCGTAGATCTTACACCCAAACCGATTTCTTCCACACAAATCATGGCGACAGCCAAAGGGTGGAAAATATAAGGCTCACCGGTTTTTCTACGCATGGTTTTATGCGCATTCACTGCCAATTCAAAGGCTCTGCGCACCAGTTCTTTATCCCCCGTCTTTAATTTGGGCTTCAAAACACGCAGCAAAACCCTGTAACGCCTTACAATTTCTTTCTTCTCCTGCTCTTCTGTCAGGTTGTAAGGAAGTTCCTCGATATCTTTTACCAAACTATCCATTGACTCAAATTTACTGAAAAAGGAAATGATTGCCTTTTTTTCATCGGAAACTGCTACCTTTGCAACCCACTTTGAAAAGAGCCGCTGTTTGACAAACAAACAGATTTTGCGGGTGTGGTGAAATTGGTAGACACGCCAGACTTAGGATCTGGTGCCGCGAGGCTTGGGGGTTCGAGTCCCTCCACCCGCACACCGCTCTTTTCTTAATCAAATAAGTATGGCACAGATCAACAGGGAGCAACTGGCTCCACTTCACGAAAAAATTACTGTTAGCGTTTCCCCTTCAGATTACAACAATGCATACGAGGCTTCTTTGAAGAAGTATGCAAAAACTGCCAATATTCCTGGCTTCAGAAAAGGAATGGTTCCTGCAGGGATTGTTAAAAAAATGCATGGTGCATCCATCTTTACTGAAGAAGTGCTCCGTTCAATTGAAAATGAGTTGATGACCTACCTGCAGGCAGAGAACATCTCCTATTTGGGTCAACCCCTTCCAGAGGACAGCAATGATCCGGCTATGTTCAATCACAATGAACCTAAGGATTATGCTTTTTCTTTTGAAATTGGTCTAAAGCCTGAATTCAGCCTGCCTGATTTGGCTAAAGCAAAAACTACTTTGCATGTGGTTGAGGCGAATGACGAAATGATCAATGAGGAAATTGATAGAATACAACGTCGTTTAGGAAAAATGACTGAACCTGAAACGGTAAGCAATGAAGAAGATGTGTTGAATGTTTCCTTTCAGAAATCAGATGCAAAAGGTACAGTTGAAGAAGGTGCTGATAAAAAAGACAACTCATTATTGCTTAAATATTTTGCAGAGGGTTTTAGAAAAAATCTCCTTGGTAAGAAAAAAGAAGAATCAGTTGTATTGCAGTTGAGTACTGCATTTGAAGAAAAAGAAAGAGAGTGGATTGCAGGCGATTTAGGTCTGGATAAAGAAAAAACAGAAGACCTTGCACAGCATTTTGTGATGACCATCAATAAGATTGCTTTTGTTGAGAAAAGGGACTTAGACGAAACATTCTTTAAAGAAGCTTTGCCTGGAAAAGACATCGCAACCGAAGAAGCATTTAGAAATGAATTGCGCTCACAAATTGAAGCCTATTGGAAACATCAGGCACAACACTTGTTGGAGCACGAAATTTTCCACCTGCTTTCAGAAGATACAAAAATGGAATTCCCAGAGACCTTCCTGAAAAAATGGTTGCTGAAAACCAATGAAAAGGGACAAACTGAAGAAACCATTGAAAAAGAATTTCCAGCTTTCTTGAACCAATTGAGATGGACACTGGTTAGCAATGAAATTGGTACACAAAATTCCATTCAGGTAAACAGAGAAGAGATAATGGACACCATGCGTCAACAACTCATGGGCTATTTCGGGTCGATGAACATGGGCGGAAACTTTGATTGGTTGGATAGCTATGTGGATAGAATGATGAGCGACAAAGACCAGGTAGAAAATGCCTATCAGCGTGTCTTCAGCTCAAAAGTTTTATCATGGGCTGCCAGTCAGGCAAAACCAAAAGAGAAAAAAGTGACTGCTGCTGAATTCGCAGAATTACAAGGCAAGCACAACCACTAATTCATAAAAAACTTTTAAGTACAAAGTGAAAAGTGAGTCATCATTTTTCACTTTTGTTTTTTACAAAAAATCATGGCATTTTGTCTGCTTTTCAACCGGGCACGGAATTTGGTCAGTTTTGTAGTAATTTGCTCATCATAAAGATCTTCATATGAACCTTGGAAAAGAGTTTGAAAAATTTGCAATAAAAGACAGGGGAATTTCCAGCAATACCCTCCATGGCTACACCAACCACATGGTCACTAACCTAACACCGAATATCATCGAGGAAAGGCCCATGAATGTAGCAGTAATGGATGTGTACAGCAGATTGATGATGGATCGTATCATTTTTCTAGGATATCCTATTAGCGATGAAGTTGCAAATATCATAACAGCCCAATTGCTGTTTTTAGATAGTACCGACAGAACACGTGATATTCAAATGTATATCAACAGTCCAGGTGGCTCAGTTTATGCCGGACTCGGCGTGTACGATACTATGCAGTATGTTACTCCAGATGTATCTACCATTTGCATAGGCGTTGCTGCAAGCATGGCTGCGGTATTGATGTGTGCAGGAACTCCTGGAAAAAGAACTGCTTTAAAACATTCACGCATCATGATGCACCAGCCTAGTGCAGGTGCAGGTGGTCAGGCCAGTGATATTGAAATAACTGTTTCACAGGTTAAAAAGCTGAAACAAGAACTATACGAAGTAGTGTCCCTGCATAGTGGCCAGCCCGTTGAAAAAATTGCAGCTGATTTCGACAGAGATTTCTGGATGACTTCATTAGAAGCTAAGGAATATGGCTTGGTTGATGAAGTTTTGTTGTTGAACCCTAAGAAAAAGAAGAACGCTTAAAAAGGCAGATATGAAAATGAGACAATTTGATCCAGTAAGAATGGACGAAGAACAAGAGCCTAAGGAAAATGGAAATCCAATGGAGAATATGGTTTCCACAGCACGTTTCGACAAAAAGTTCATCGAAGAACGCAAGATATTTTTATGGGGAGTTGTAGATGATAAATCCGCTAAGGACATCACTGCCAGATTGATGTATCTTGATATGATCGATCCTGGAAAAGAAATTAAATTTTACATCAATAGTCCGGGTGGAGTTGTAACCAGCGGCATGGTCATTTACGATACCATGCAAATGATCAAGTCTCCAGTATCCACAATCTGTATGGGAATGGCTGCCTCAATGGGCTCTATCCTACTGAGTGGTGGTGAAAAAGGAAAGCGTTTCATTTTCCCCCATGGGGAAGTAATGATTCACCAACCTTCAGGGGGTGGACAAGGAACATCTGCTGATTTGGAAATCATGGCAGAGCAAATCAAAAAGATAAAAGCATTGGGTGCACAAATCCTTGCAGATAATTGCGGA
>JBKCGF010000235.1:0-1830 GCA_046303455.1 Chitinophagaceae bacterium
TTACCGTGCAGGTAAGAAACAAATAATACATGAATTTGATCTAAGTCGATATACTTATCTTCCCCTGAACTATTCTTTCCAATGACAACCGGAATTTTCATTACAATTCAACTCCAATTTGTAAATGCCCTTTATAGTTACGTAGTAATTCTTTTTCTTTTTCACCAAGTGTGGTAACATTCGGCAGTAAAATACGTGAACTATGTTCTACTAAGTATTGCAGCGCATCATTCTCAACATCAGTAATTACAAGCCAATCTTTCGAAAATATAAGATACATCTCAGGAAAATCAACAAACAGTTTAGCTTTCTCTAGTGTGAGTAAACTATCCCCCATAAAAATATTTTTTCAGCCTTCTATGCAAGCTAAGTCAGATCATTAATATCTTACATAACATTAAAGTTTAATATCATCAGTCTTTTTTATTTTTACAAAGCAGTACATCAATTTTAATATTCACACTAACTTCATCCCAAACTTCCCCCATGCCCCCACTATCCCTCTTCAACAAATACATCCTTTCATTTGCAATATCAATAGTATTCCTCAGCTGTTCCTCCCAACAAAATAAACCATCTACCCAAGCAACAGCTCCGGGAACGCTGGTGGAATATACCTTCATCGATACGTTTGGAACAGATAAAATCAACTGGACCATCAACGAGGGGCTGGATCTCTTCATGACCAACGGAACCATGAAGGCATCAGACTTCCGTGATAGCCTGGCAAAACCGCAACAAGGGGTCAAACTCTATAAAGTTGCCTACTCGTCCATCATCCCGGAAAAAAATGATTCGGTCGTCACCGCCTACGGTCTCATCGCCATCCCTCAAAATGTACAACCCAACGCACCCATCGTGAGCTACCAGCACGGCACCATCTTCGATCGCTCCTGGACGCCCTCCAACCCAGCCGGCTCTATGGAAACACAACTCATGATCTCGCAATTTGCTTCGCAAGGCTATATCGTTATCGCCGCAGATTATTTTGGTACCTCCAAGGAATCTACACTGCCCAACTCCTACTTCGTTGCGCAAAGCACCGCGCAAGCCTGTCTCGATATGTACCGCGCTTCCCTTCAGGTATTGAAAAAAGAAAACATCAACCCGGGTAAACTCTTCATCAATGGCTGGTCGCAAGGCGGCTACAGCACCCTGGCCTTCCTGCGTTACCTCGATCTACTCAACATCCCGGTTACGGGTGTGGCATCAGCGTCCGGACCAGCAGATCCGCTGCTCTTCATTACCCAATCCCTCAACAATCCGAGTCCCTTTGCCGCCTCCTTCGGCGTAGCAGCAGTCAGCAACCTCATGCTCTCCTACGATGCCTACTACAACCTCAACGGTTACCTCGATTCTTCTATCCACCCCAACTACATCCAACCAGCACACGAACTCTATGGGTTCAACATGGGTTACCAAGACTTTGCCACACAAGTGCCCACGCAACCAGACAGTGTATTCCTCCCGCAATTTTTTGTGGATAGTCGCACCGCCCTCAAACCCTTCTGGAAAACCCTCGACAACAACGCAGCCTACAGATGGAGAATGAGCGCACCCCTCCGTTGCTTCTACAGCCTCCGCGATGAAGCCGTTCCCTGGCAAGTGGCCCGCCTCGCCGTAGATTACCAGCGCACCCTCGGCCACCCCAACGCCGAAGCCATCGACGCCGGCCCCAACGCAGACCACCGCTCCGTCTACCTCTACTCACTGGTTAAAGTGACGAGGTGGTTTGATGGGATGAAGTGATATAAATAATAACCGGCAATAAAAACGCTGGGGCATTTCAGCTACAAATACGGATATCTACGAATATTTACGGATATTTTC
>JBKCGF010000236.1:0-1475 GCA_046303455.1 Chitinophagaceae bacterium
AGAAAGCCGACTGCCACTAACGCGACTACCAACACCAACATCACTAATTATTATGCATTCAGTGCAAACACCAATGCCTTTACTGGTATGGTTAGGTTTAATTATGCAGATGCAGAACTCAATGGTTTAAATGAAGCAGATTTAAAATTGAATATCTATTCTCCAAGCAGATGGAATCTGCAACCCAATACCAGCGTTAATACAACAGACAACTTTACACAGAACAACTTGACTGCTGTCGCGATGCGAGAATTGACATTGGGCTATGTTATTTGCGCTCCTACCTCGGTAGTTGCAACCAATACTTTTCAAACCATTTGTACAGGAACCAGCATGGCCAGCATAGCGCTGTCTGATGCACTTAATCCGACTGGCACAACGTTCAGTTGGACAAGAACCAATTCCAATACTGTAACAGGTATTGCAGCAAGTGGAACAGGTTCAAGTATCAGCGGTACATTGACTAACAACACTACTGCACCACTGTCTACTGTATTTACCATCACGGCCAACCGTCCAAATGGTTGTTCTTCAACCACCACGGCAACTATCACGGTAAATCCAAAACCATCGATCACAAGACAACCTGCTAACACAACGAGGGCGGTTACACAAAATGCAATATTTACGGTAAATGCTACAGGCTTGGTAACAAGCTACCAGTGGCAGCAATTGTCTTCTGCAACTGGCGCTGCATGGGTGAACCTAACCAACAGCAACGGTAGGGTTATTGGAGCAAACACAAGCACACTTACCCTTACAGGTGTAACGGAATCCATGAACCGATTCAGGTACCGTTGTATTGTAACCGGACAATGCAGTCCAGCTGTAATTTCTAATTCTGCAATCTTGACTGTACAACAACCTGGTAGAACAAGAACAACAGCAACTACTACTAATAATTTCCTTGTATCCAAACTTCCAGGTGCGGAGGTGAATGTAATCCCAGCTGAGCTGAAGGTTTATCCAAACCCAACCAATGGACAGTTTAATTTGGTGATGAACAATTATGCCATCGACAAAGCAACGATCAGGATTACAGATGCAAGAGGTAAGATTATCTTGGTACTTGAAACAGATGTTCTCAGTGACGCGCATACTGTACCAATCCGCATCACCAATGCTGCCAATGGATCATATGTAGTACAGGCAGCACAGCCGGATCGATCTGCTTCAACGATAGTCGTGAAACAATAGATGATTAATTAATAAGTAACACAAGGGCCACCCGAAAAGAGTGGCCCTTGGTTGTTATAGGGATGCAAAGTCTGTTGGATGAATTGGCTATTCGTTGAAAGCTCATGTATTTAGTGTAAATTCAATAGGCCTAACACAACTTACTGCTAAATCGAGTTCAGATGAACAATATATTACTGTCCTCTGGTAATTACTTTGATTCACTTTTTAATCCTAAAAAAGTTAGAAAAGTAGAACTGCTCATTCTTCGTGTAGCTGTTTATGCTTTTTTATTGAAC
>JBKCGF010000237.1:0-6227 GCA_046303455.1 Chitinophagaceae bacterium
TTGCAATCTTACAGGTTCAATAACCAAAAAGAGCCTTTCATGTTCCTTGATGCCGTTTATGGCGATAAGAATATTTATAGTACCCCAAGAGATATGATGAAATGGGATATGGCCTTATATGATACCAGTTTCTTTTCCCAAAAACTAACGGAAGAGGCCTTTAAAGGGTATAGTTATGAGAGGAAAGGGGTAAAAAATTATGGGTTGGGATGGAGGTTATACGAAATGCCCTCAGGAAAGAAGATTGTTTACCACAATGGATGGTGGCATGGCAACAATACTGTGTTCAGCAGACTTCCCCAGGATACAACAGCCATCATCGTTTTAGGCAATAAATTCAATAGAAGCATCTATCAAGCCAAAAAAATTGCAGGTATCTTTGATGGTTATGGCCTAAACATCGATGATGATGAATGATTTATAAAGGATTTCAGCCCCTTTTTCGCTATTTTTTAGCAGTTTTTGCCTATTTTCGCTGCCCTAAATAACGACGGAAAACACCGTTTAAAAATCAAAAAATAAACGAACTAAACAGTTTATGGAAAATTTGATCTACCTCGTGCCCTTGATGGGCTTAATTGGCCTTCTTTACACCCTTGTAAAATTCAATTGGGTATCTAAGCAGGATGCTGGCTCTGACCGAATGAAGGAAATCAGCAATTATATTGCTGAAGGAGCTATGGCTTTTTTAAGGGCTGAATGGAAAATTCTTGGCTATTTTGTAGTGATTGTAGCGTTGATGTTGGGTTTTATGTCTACTACCAACGAAAACTCACATTGGTCAATTGCGATTGCTTTTATATTGGGAGCTTTTAGCAGTGCCTTAGCGGGTTATATAGGCATGAAGATTGCAACCAAAGCTAACGTAAGAACAGCTAATGCTGCTAGAACTAGCTTATCGAAAGCATTGAATGTTTCTTTCACCGGTGGTGCCGTAATGGGATTGGGTGTTGCTGGTTTGGCAGTACTCGGACTAGGTGGATTGTTTATTATATTGCAACAAATCTTCGCACAAGGAAGTGGTGCTAACTCTGAGGAAGTTTTAAAAACTATTGAGGTATTAACAGGTTTCTCTTTGGGTGCAGAATCAATTGCACTTTTTGCTCGTGTAGGCGGTGGTATTTATACAAAGGCTGCTGACGTTGGAGCTGACCTAGTTGGTAAAGTAGAAGCAGGTATTCCTGAAGACGATCCAAGAAACCCTGCCACAATCGCTGATAACGTAGGCGATAACGTAGGTGACGTTGCAGGTATGGGTGCCGATTTGTTTGGTTCTTATGTAGCAACTGTTCTTGCAACAATGGTATTGGGACAAGAAACAATTTCTCAAGATAATTTCGGAGGCTTTGCTCCAATTCTATTACCTATGCTAATTGCAGGTGCTGGTATCATCTTCTCTATCATAGGAACTTTCTTTGTTAGAATCAGCGATAACGCTGGTATCAGTACTGATAGTGTTCAAAAAGCATTGAACATGGGTAACTGGGGTTCAATTGTTTTAACAGCTATTGCTTGTGCTGGTTTAGTATATTATATCCTTCCCGCAGAAATGACCCTTAGAGGCATGACCTTTACCAATCATGGTGTAATGGGTGCTATCGTTGTAGGTTTAGTTGTAGGTACACTTATGAGTATCATCACTGAATACTATACGGCAATGGGCAAGCGACCAGTAAATTCTATCATCAGACAATCTTCAACTGGTCACGCTACAAACGTAATCGGTGGTTTGGCTGTAGGTATGGAATCTACCCTTTTCCCTATCCTTGTTCTTGCAGGTGGTATTTGGGGTTCATTTGCTTGTGCTGGTTTATATGGTGTAGCTATTGCAGCAGCAGGTATGATGGCAACTACAGCGATGCAGTTGGCTATCGATGCTTTCGGTCCGATTGCTGACAATGCAGGTGGAATTGCAGAAATGAGTGAACTTCCAAAAGAAGTAAGAGAAAAAACAGACGTACTTGACGCTGTTGGTAATACAACAGCTGCTACTGGTAAAGGATTTGCCATTGCTTCTGCAGCTTTAACAGCTCTTGCTTTATTTGCTGCTTATGTGGGTGTAATCAACCACAACGGACATGAAATGATTGGTATTGATATCTACAAAGCTAAAGTGCTTGCCTCTTTGTTTGTAGGTGCTATGGTTCCTTTCATTTTCTCTTCATTGGCTATCAGAGCAGTTGGTGAAGCAGCAATGTCGATGGTTGAAGAAGTAAGACGTCAGTTCCGTACCATCCCTGGTATCATGGAAGGTACAGGTAAGCCTGAATACGATAAATGCGTTGCGATTTCAACTGAAGCTTCTATCAAAAAAATGATGCTTCCAGGAGCAATTGCAATTGTATCTCCTTTGATTATTGGATTCATTCTTGGTCCCGAAGCATTAGGTGGATTCCTTGCTGGTGCAACTGTGAGTGGTGTATTGATGGGAATGTTCCAGAACAATGCAGGTGGTGCATGGGACAATGCTAAGAAGAGTTTCGAAAAAGGTGTAGAAATCAATGGACAGATATACTACAAGAAATCAGAACCACACAAGGCTTCTGTAACTGGTGATACTGTTGGTGATCCTTTCAAAGATACTTCTGGTCCTTCTATGAACATCTTGATCAAGTTGATGTCGATTGTATCATTAGTTGTGGCTCCTACCCTTGCACAGCTTCACGAATCTGATGTTAAGGTTGAAAAGAAAATAGAAAACGTTCAAGTTTCTGTTATGAGCACTGATACAACTCAAGCTGAAATTTCAATCACTGAAGGTCCGGATCAAGGACTACTTGGTGCATTAAAAGCTGATGGCTTGGTAACAGAAGGTGAATTTGTTATCAAATATGAGAACGGAATTCTTACAGTAAATGGAACTCAGATTGATGCAGATAAGTACAAAGAACATTTGAAAGGTGATAAAATGGAAATTAAAATCACTAAGGATAAAAAATAATTCAGTTGTCTGAAAATAAAAAACCCCTTCTATCGAAGGGGTTTTTTATTGGGTATCTTTTAATTTATTTTCTAGCAACTCTGAAAGTTTTGCTTGATGAATTAGTAGATGTTTTTTGACTTGTTACTTTTACTGTTACTTTATATAATTTTCCTGATTCAAGTGCAGCAGTTGTAAGGCTATATGAAGTTGCAGAAGTTGAACTTTCACGAGTAAAAGTAGGATTTGAGTTATCGGTATCCAGTTGAGTTGCATAATCAACATGAATTCCAGTTGTTGGAATTTTAGATGTCAATTTCACAGTATACGGATAAGTAGCTGTTTGTGAAGTTACAGTTGTAGAACCTGGATCCGGCTCAATAGAGAAAGCTATATTTTCTTCAGCCGGAGGTGGTGGAGGGGGTTCAGTACCGCCAGTTTTTTTACACCCGCCAATAGCAAAACTAAAAAAAACAATTCCTGCCAATAAATGACCTTTCTTCATTAGTACAAATTTTACTAAAAATAGTGAATCTAGTTCAATCACAAAAAAAACAGGCTCTTTTGTTAAAGTGAGGCATGCTTATTTTTGAGTAAAAACCCAACAACAATCTCATGAGTGCCTCTATTCATAGTACTCAATAGGTATTGACCTTTGTTAAGATCATATGCATAACTGATATGAATTTTTTGAGCAAAATTCATCCCTAACATTGCAGCAAAACCATCTTGATTTCTGTAATTCCCACCAATCCAAAACAAATCCTGGAATTGTGCTTTTAGATTCAGATCTACCCCAATAGGTAAATTGCTGATGTATCTTACCATTACTGAAGGAATTAAAGATACATCGTAGCTTAAACGGGCTCTATATCCTGCGGTGGCAAAAAGATGCGGCACTAAAGTCGATTTGTTCTCTGCATTATCAATCAAACTCAACTTTGATGGAATAATCTGCTGAGCTGAAATACCCAAAAAGTATTTGTTAGAATACAACCAGAGTCCTGCATTCATTTCTGGTTTTACTTTTTTAAATGTAGCTATGGTTTCATCTACAGATGGATCTGAAGAAGTGGCCAAAGTAATTTTACTTCTGTCGATATTAAATGAAGTTATACCCAATCCAAATCCTGCAGAAAGACTTGTAGTTTCGTTTAAACCGATATGGTAAGCGTATGTTGCATAACTGGTAACGCGATTAATATAACCTGTTTTATAATTCAATGCAGTAAACCCGATACCGTGATGAGGTGAGGCTGTTGTATAGCTGGGTAAAAATTCATTCCCTCTTGTATTTTGCCCAATCATGTCAAATGATGTTGCATTTTGTCTATAATCCTCTTTACCCAATGAACCATGCACTGTTGCATAAAATGTTTTTGGAGCGCCATCAATACCAAGCCATTGGTTACGCATGCTCATTTTTACATCGACATAATTCTCAATTCCTGTCAATGCAGGATTTACAATATAATTATTCAAAATATATTGTGTGTAATGAGGACGAAACTGCGCCTGCACTGCCTGCACAAAAAAAAGCAAACCAAACAATATACCCTTTCTCATCCTTTTATTTTAAAATAGTAACATATCCTGCGATTAACTTTCTTTCAGAATTTGTGTTGATTACATAATAATAGGTTCCTGCAGGAAGAGGTTTTCCATTATATGTTCCATCCCATGGTTTACTGTAGTTTGCTGCTCTGTATACCCTCAGTCCTTGAGGGGTATATATTTCAAGTACACAATCATTGTACAAATTAAGATTTTTAATTTCCCAAAGATCATTTATACCATCTCCATTAGGAGTAAATGTATTGGGTGGATCGATGAGCTTGAGTGCAAATATTTTTACTTTGTCTGTTCGTATACAACCACCTATTCCAGTAACACTCAAAGTATAAACAATGTCTTCAACTGGATTAAGAACTACAGGTTGTAAGATATTCGTAGCACTGAGATAGGTTGAAGGGCTCCAATTGTATGCAAGATCTGTTCCTTTAGCAGTTGCCAGTATTTGTTTTTGGCCATTATCCAAGACATTAATATCTGGTCCCGCAGAAATTTCAGGAAAGGGATGAATAGTGACTGATTTTGTTGCCTCATTTGACTTACAGCCCTTATCAGATATTGAAGTCATTTTAACTGTATAAGTACCGGCTTTCGTAAATAAATAGCTTGGATCTTTTGAATTGCTTGAGGTAAAAACAAAGTCCCAATTCCAAGCTATCATTGTTGATGCTGAGCCAGCTTTTGAATCAGTTACTTCTTTAAAATCAATTGGGGTGCCAATACATACAAAATCCTGACTACTTATAGTTGCAGCTGGTTGAGGAAATATATCAATTAAGGGTTGAATGGATTTAGTCACTGAATCTGTGCAACCCGTTGCAGGGATTGTAGAAATAAGCTTTATCGAATAATCCTTCAAGAGTGCATAATTATGTGTCCCTCTTACTGTAGTACCTAAATTATTACCACCGGGATCTCCATAATTCCACAAATAACTCATTGATTTATTATCTGGTGTTGTAGTCAAATTACTAAACTCTGCTAATCCATCAGGCAGACATATACTTTTTGATAAAGCAAAATCAACAATTGGATTAGGATTTATTTCTATCGGCCTGATTAATGTATCACGACAGCCGTTCGATGTGACGACAATGTGTGTGACATTGTAATTTCCGAAAGCAGCAAATGTCTTTTTATCAATATTGAATGAAGAAGAAAATGCAGGATTATCACTATAAATCCACTCATATCCTGCAAGCGTTCCAGTGACGGGATTTGATGCAGAAGTGAAGGTGATTTCATTCTTTTCACAAATTAAAGATGATGTAGTATAATTAGCTATTGGCGAGGGCCAAACTTTGATGAATCTGGTCAGGGCATCAAAACAACCATTAGATGAAGTAAATGTATATTTAATTGGGAAATCACCTGCACCAACCAAATATGGGCTAAACATACCATCATTACTCACTCCTGGTCCACTAAATATTCCAGTCCCTGCAGGCAATCCAGTTACATCAGTTTGAGATGCAAGATTAAAAACAGATCGTTTTTCTGTATCCAAACAAATACCTGGAATTGGATTAAAATTTACAACTGGACTGCCTTTTACAGGAATTTGAATTTGTTTTTCAGTAAAACATTTTTCTCCAGAATAAGCAATCATCCTAATATTAAAATTCTTTGAAGACTGATTACTAAAATCAGTATAAGTTGTTGTATAAATTTCATTCAATACTGGTACATCATCTATGAAATCTGCATTCACATCAGGAATAGGAGGAGCTAATAC
>JBKCGF010000238.1:0-38457 GCA_046303455.1 Chitinophagaceae bacterium
ATGGCTATTGTATTTCCATTTAAAGCGATAAGACCTCAACCTAGTTTTGCTGCTGCTGTTGCAGCACCTCCTTACGATGTATTGTCGAGCGAAGAAGCACGTACAGCTGCTGCACATGATCAATACTCTTTCTTGCATGTCACCAAATCAGAAATAGACATGCCAGTCGATTTAAGCATTTATGATTCTTCTGTTTATGAAAAAGCCAAATCAAATTTGTTGCAATTCATCGAACAGGGTGTGTTGTTCAAAGAGCAGTCGGATTGCTACTATATTTACGAATTGGTAATGGATGGGAGGAGTCAAACGGGACTTGTCTGCTGCTCTTCAGTTGATGATTACGAAAATGACATCATCAAAAAACATGAATTCACCCGTCCGGAAAAAGAAAAAGATCGTATCAACCACATCAGCATCACTGGTGCACAAACAGGTAATGTCTTTCTTGCCTATAGAAATGTAGAAAAAATTGATGTTATTATTGCAGGAATCAAATCAATGAATAAACCCGTTTATGATTTTATAGCTGCTGATGGAATAACTCACCGTATTTGGATAGCTGAGGAAAAGACAGTTGTAGATGAAATAACATCAATTTTTCAAAAGGATGTTCCTTGTACCTATATAGCAGATGGACATCACCGTGCAGCAAGTGCGGCTAAAGTGAGGAAGGCTGCTGCTGTTGGAATGAATACCGAAGATGATCGATTTCTTACAACACTTTTTCCAGCCAATGAACTCAAGATATTGCCATATAACAGAGTGATCAAGGATTTGACTGGATTGAGTAAAGAAGAATTTATATCTGCTTTACAAGATGATTTTACCATATCGACTGCCGATGCTCCTGTTGAACCTAAGGAGCTACACGAGTTTGGGATGTATGTAGGTGGACAATGGTACCATCTAACATCACTGGAGGGAACTTATACGAATGATCCTATTGGCGTTTTGGATGTTACAATACTCTCAAAAAATGTTTTTGAAAAATTATTGGATATACAGGATCAGAGAACTGATAAACGAATTGATTTTGTTGGTGGGATCAGAGGACTAAAAGAGTTGGAAAGGAGAGTGGACAGTGGTGAAATGCAACTGGCTTTTAGCTTTTATCCTGTTAGCATTCAACAGCTTTTTGATATTTCAGACAGTGGTGAAGTGATGCCTCCAAAGAGCACCTGGTTTGAACCTAAATTACGGGATGGATTATTAACACATATGATCAGATAAAAATCTGCCTTCTTGCTTAACTTTGCTATGTTGCTATGAAATTCCTTAGAATAACCATATCCTTCTTATTCCTGATTCAGTGTGCTGTTGCTCAACAAACTGTTCAGCAATTGCGTGAAACTGCATTGGTATTCCAAAGGCAACAAGATTACAGCAATACCATAATGGTACTGGCCAAGGCACTTGAAATGGAACCAGGCAATCTTGATGTATTGAAAGACGTGGCGTTCACGTATTATTTATCTGGAGACTATGCAAAAGCAGCGCAACGTATTTTGCCACTTACAGATTTGGAAACGGCTGATGAACAGATTTTTCAGATAGGGGGAACTGTGTTCAAGGAATTGGAAGATTTTAAAACAGCAGAAAGGCTTTACAAAAAAGGACTAAAGAAATTTGAAACCAGTGGTGCGCTTTACAGTGAGTACGGTGATTTATTTTGGATTCAGCAAAAACCCGTTGAAGCAATTACGCAATGGGAAACAGGTATAAAAATTGATCCTTCCTTTTCAGGGAATTATTATCATGCCTCTAAATTTTATTTTGCTGCAGGCGATAAATCCAGAAGTATTGTTTATGGTGAAATCTTTGTGAACCTTGAAAGCTATTCTGTTCGCTCTGCTGAGATCAAAATCTTATTGCTAGAGTCGTACAAGAGAATTTACATGCCAGGAGATGCCAAGAAGTATTATGTAAAAGCACCATCACCATTTGAAATGGATTTTCTCCAAGTCATGAGTAAACAAAATGAATTGTCGCTTCGTGGAATTACACCGGAAACTTTATTGATTATCCGTTCTAGATTCATATTGGACTGGTTCAATACAAATGAAAATAAATATGCTTTTCATTTATTTGACCACATGCGTTATTTGATGAGAGAGGGAATGTTTGAAGCCTATAATCAATGGTTATTTGGACCCGCTTCAGACCCCAATGCTTATCAGAATTGGATCAGGACTCACGAAGATGAGTACCTGGCATTCTCATCTTACCAACGAAATAAAATGTTCAAGATGCCAAATGGGCAACATTATTTCTGATCATCTGATGCATAGATGCGTTCAACTGCATCAGCATATTTTTCCATGATCACTTTTCTTTTCAATTTTAATGTTGGTGTTAACTCGCCTCCATTGATGGTCCATTCTGCATTTAAGAGTTCAAACTTTTTCACCTGTTCAACTGGATTGAATTGCGGATTGTATTTTTCGATGATGGATTTATAATACTCCACTACTCTCGGGTGATGTACCATCTGATCATTGGTGGTAGCCTCAATTCCGTTCTTTTCACACCAGGTTTTTAGGTTGGCAAATGCAGGAACAATAAGAGCTGCAGTGAATTTTCTTTCTGCTCCAACTACAATCATCTGCTCAATGAAAGGTGATTCTTTCATTTTATTTTCAATAGGTTGAGGAGCAACATATTTACCACCACTAGTTTTGAAAATCTCTTTTTTTCTGTCGGTTATCTTCAGAAACTTGTCTTCAACCCAAACACCAATGTCACCTGTATGGAACCATCCATCTTTATCAATGCACTCTGCTGTTAGATCAGGGCGTTTGTAATATCCCATCATCACATTAGATCCTTTGCAGCAGATTTCTCCGTCTTCGGCAAGTTTCACTTCTACATTTCTAATTACTTTCCCTACTGTTCCAAATCTTCTGCCGGATGGATCGTAATGGTTTACACTAATAACTGGTGAAGTTTCTGTTAGTCCATAACCTTCCATGATGGTGATCTTCGCTGCTGTAAATACTTTTAAGAGTCGTACCTGACAAGCTGCTGCTCCTGTAACAATGGCTTTTACATTTCCACCCAAGGCTTCGCGCCACTTAGAGAAAATGAGTTTGTTGGCAATGGCGAGTTGAATGTTGTATCCAAGCCCCATGTTCTTATCTACTTCATATCTGCTGCCTACCGCGACTGCCCAGAAGAATAGTTTTTTCTTGATGCCAGTGAGTTCCCTTCCCTTGTTCATGATCTTCTCGTAAACTTTTTCCAGTAATCTTGGAACGGTAGAGAAGAGATTGGGTTGTACTTCTTTGAGGTTATCGCCAATGGTATCTAAATTTTCTGCATAGTAAATGGATACACCTCTGAACATGTATACGTAACTAATTACCCTTTCGAAAATGTGGTTCAAAGGCAAGAAACTTAATGCGCGATCTGATGCGCCACAAACAGGCACCAAGAGCTCTTCAACATTCATGATGTTATCTAAAATGTTGTGGTGGCTAAGCATTACACCTTTTGGAAATCCAGTTGTGCCTGAAGTATATAATATGGTTGCGAGTTCGTTTCCTTTTACTTGCTCTTTTGAAAGTTTCAATGCTTCCAATTCCTGCTCTCCTCCTGTATGTAAAAGTTCACGCCAATGCAGTGCTTCTTGAATAGGGTTGAATGTATAAACAGCTTGAACGCTTGGTGTTTTAGAGCGAATGGATTGTACTTTATCATAAAGCTCCTGATCGCTTACAAATACAAGTTTAATGCTAGCATCATTTAAAATGAACTCCAGTTCATTTACGCTGATGGTGGGGTAAATTGGGGTAAGGACTGCTCCTGTTTGCTGAACGGCCAGGTCGAGAATTAACCATTCTGGACGATTATTACTCAACACAGCTATTTTATCTCTGCCTTCAATACTTCCATCCTGATAGCCAATACCAGCCTTGAGTAAACCCATGCTCAGGCTATCAGTTATTTGTTTGATTTCCTGGGTGCTGTATTTTCTCCAAACACCATTTTCTTTTGCAGCGAGCATATCTTCCTGAGGGAATTTTTGCAATTGCCATTCGAGGAAATCAAATAATCTTGTAGGAGTCATGGTAAGCAGTTTTCGTTTACGTCAAGATAATAAAAATTATGATTTGCTGTTCAGAATGATTACCTCATTACTGCAGCAGGTATGTCTTTTTTTAACAAGTGTTTGTAAATGAACATATTGTTTTCATTGGTAGAGTGAGCATTTTGGTTACCACCCCATCCATGTCTACCTCCTGGGTAGAGCATAAATTCAAAATGTCTTTTAGATTCTTGTAATTTTTTCACGAGTTGAAGGCTGTTTTGCATGTGCACATTATCGTCCATGGTGCCATGGTAAATTCTGAGCAGACCTTTGTATTTATCAGTATAGGTCATCACAGAGCCTGCCTGATATCCTTCAGGATTTTCAGCTGGCGTATCCATGAATCTTTCTGTGTAATGAGAGTCGTACAATTTCCAGTCGGTTACACTACCACCTGCAAGTCCATGAGTAAAATAATCAGATCCAGCAGTCAGTGCCATAGAGGTCATGTATCCACCATAACTGAATCCAGCTATGCCTACTCGGGATGCATCAGCGCCATTCTCTCTCAACCATTTTACAATGGTAATCCAATCAGTAAGTTCCCATTTCCCGAGACTTCTGTGCATGTAATTGATTCCTTCTTTTCCAAAATGTCCACTCGCTCTATGGTCCATCGCTACTTGAATCAATCCCTCTTTTGCCCACCATTGTGTTAGGCCATTGTATTGCCAGCCATCTCTAACGGTTCCAGCATTTGGTCCACCGTAAATATTGATCATCACTGGATATTTTTTTGTCGGATCATAATTCAGTGGCCAGGTTATGCGGATAGGTAATTGATATTTCCCATCTTCTGATAGGATGCGAATAATTTCTGTTTTCGCGATTTCAACATTATCAAAATCAGCACCTTTACCATCGCCCAGTTCCAGGATTAATTTTCCTTTGTTGTTGATCAGGGCAATTTTTTCTGGACTAGAAGCATTTGAGTATGTGCTGATGAAGTAAGTTCCTTTTGGCGACAAGGAAACATTGTGTGTATATTCTCCAAATGAAAGACGTTGTTGATTTTTACCATCTAGATCTACTCTGTACAAATCAATTCTTGTAGAGTTTTCCTGACGTGAAGTGAAATAAATCGCATTCTTTAAAGTATCAATAAACCGAACATTTGTGCTCCAGTTGTTACCTGTTGTTATTTTATTTTTCAAGCTTCCATCCATGTTGTGCCAGTACAGTTGTTCCCATCCATCTTTATCACTTTGAAGAATGAAACCTTTTTTATTGGGTAAGAAAGTGATTCTTCCACCTTGGTCATCGAGGTCAATCCAGGTTTTTTGTTCCTCTTTGTACAATTCTTTTTTGTTTCCAGTCGATGGATCAACTGCATAAATAATCAACTGATCTTGCCCTCTGTTCATCCATTGAACCAATGCTGTATTTCCATCTGGCGTCCAGTAAGGCATTCCAAAATACTGATCATCTTTTTCGTTGAAGTCAGCCCAGGTAAGCTTGCCCCCTTCTGGTGAAGTAAAACCAACTCTGACTGTCGGGTTGGAATCGCCTGCCTTAGGATAGCGTGTATTTTCAGAATAGCCATGCTGACCAGCTTCGCTGTAGATAGGGAATAGAGGAACGTTGGTATCGTCCATTCTCATGAAGACCAATTGTTTGCTGTTAGGGCTCCACCAAAACGACTTGTATCTTGAAGGTCGACCTAAAATTTCTTCAAAGTAAACCCAGCTGGCATAACCATTAAGTATTAAATCAGTTCCATCGTGTGTTAAACGATTTTCTTTTCCGGAAGGAACATGAATAGTGTATAAATCATTTTTTCTCGTGAATGCAACCCATTCCTGATCAGGAGAAAGTGTTGGATTCAACTCAGCTTCTGGTGTTGAAGTGAGTTTTCTGGTGGATCTTCCAGGAAAGTTAAGGTAGATGTCTCCTTCACGTATAGCGACGGTATACACTTCACTTTCTTTTTTATTCAAAATAGAAGTAGAGGAGAGCGTCGACTTCCCGGTCTTGCAGTCGACCAAAAAAGGTTTGAATGCAGAATCCGGATGTTCTTTTTTATTGATTAAAAAACTTTCATCGTTCACCCAGCCCAGTATTTGTGGAAGAGGCGTTACAATATTTGTTTTTTCATTGCGCAACATTTGTTGCTCAGTTAATTGTTTTTTTTGCGCAATACCATTGATACAGAGCAAAAGGGCTGCACCCAGAAAAATATTTTTCATGTTCACGAGTTGTATGTGTTGAAATTAATCGCGGTAGTTCAATGCAGGTTTTCTGTTACCCAGCAAAGCTTCATATTTATAATCACCTTTCACCTTTAGAAATTCATCTTTTGATTTTTGGATCAAGGTTGGGTCGGTAAATAAATCAATTGCTGTCAACGCCATTGTTTTAGCAGCAACCAGCATTCCTTTTGTCCCAATGGCAGTCCCGCCACAAGCCACAGCCTGCCAGCTGTGCGCTGGTGTACCCGGAACCCAGGTTGCAGCACGGAGTCCCACTGTTGGCACTGCATAGCTTACATCGCCAACATCAGTTGATCCACCACCTGCATCCATTTCAAGTTTCAAAGGAGCAATACTATCTGCTTGTGAAATAGCAGGAGCTTTGTAAGTAAAGGTTGATTGAATTTTTTGTGCGAATAGGATTTCTTCTTCAGTATATTTTACGCCACCTACTTTTTCCAAATTCTTTTGCATGGCTTCACCCAGGGTTTTGTTGAGTAAAAGATCATGTGTGCCACCAATGATTTCATAATCCATTCTTGTTTCTGTTCCCATTGCAGCAGCTTTAGCAGCAGTTACAACACGCTCAAATATTTGTTTTACTTGATCGCGTTTAGGGTGACGAACATAATAATATACTTCTGCGAAATCAGGAACAACGTTTGGTGCTTTACCACCACTCGTGATTACATAATGTATTCTTGTTTCTTGTGGAATGTGTTCACGCATGAGGTTGACCATATAGTTCATGGATTCAACTGCATCCAATGAAGAACGTCCACGTTCAGGAGCTCCTGCCGCATGTGCAGATAGTCCGTAAAATCTGAACTTAGCAGAACTGTTGGCCAATGCACTGGTCATGGTTATGCCATTTTCAGCAGCTGGGTGCCAGTGAATCGCAACATCAACATCGTTGAATAGTCCCGCTCTAACCATATACACTTTTCCTGATCCGCCTTCTTCAGCAGGGCATCCAAAAACCTTGATGGTTCCCTTTAGTTTTTTCTCTTCGATCAATTTCTTAATTGATACACCGGCAGCAACAGAAGCAGCACCAAACAAATGGTGACCACATGCATGTCCGCCTGCTTTTCCTTCAATGCTTTTTTTCTCAGGAACAGCTTGTTGCGCAATACCGGGTAATGCATCAAATTCTGCAAGAATTCCGATCACGGGTTGTCCGCTTCCATATGTTGCTACAAAAGCAGTCGGTATATCTGCCACTCCAGCTTCTACAGTAAATCCTTCGTTTTTCAGGGTTTGCTGAAGGAGTGCAGTACTTTTTACTTCTTTGTAGCCCAATTCGGCATGATCCCAGATTTGCAATGCAATCTGTTTGTATTGTTCATATCCACCTTCAAGCATTTTCATGCTTTCGGTTTTGAGGGGTTCATTTCCTGGAACGACTGTCTTCTTTTTTTGTGCAAATGAAGCTGTGGTAAGCAAAAGAAATAAGGCTAAAAAAATGTTGCGCATGCAAGTTCAATTTAATCTTCAATATACTGAGTTAGGCGCTAATTTCCATCTTTGTTTAATGGTGATTGTCCTTTATGATTTGCAATGTATTTCATATATTTATAAATGCTAGTTTTCTTCCTTTAAAATTCCAAACAACGCATTATGCCATCTTTTATCTTATCTAAATTGAAGTCATTTTTTCTGTTGACGGTTCTTTTGTTTTTTATTGCGACTAACATTCTGTTTGCGCAAGCTTCCAATGACGCTGGGGCTGGCAGAGTAGTTGCATTTAATCAACACCAGGCGTTGAATACTGCTTCGCCCTATAAAAAAATGCAATGGAGAAACGTTGGACCTGATTTGATCAGTGGTCGTGTAACCGAAGTAGCAGGATTACCTGGAAACAAGAATGTCATTTTTGCTTCTTTTGCGACGGGCGGATTTTGGAAGACGACTGATGCTGGTGAGACCTGGATGCCTTTAACAGATCAATTGGGTACTTTGTCTATTGGTGCTTTTGCATTAGCGCCATCTAATCCTGATATTATTTATTTAGGGACAGGGGAAGCTAATATTTTCCGAGCTTCTCTTCCTGGTATGGGTGCATATAAATCAATAGATGGTGGCAAGACATGGAAGTCGATTGGACTAACCAATACTGGAACCATTGCGAGAATTTTGGTACACCCTAAAAACCCTAATGTCGCGTATGTTGCTGCAGGTGGTAATGAATGGAGTTATAACAAGGACAGGGGATTGTACAAAACCACCGATGGTGGAGCAACATGGAAGAGGATTTTGGGTAGTGATGTCAAAACTGGTGCGATTGATATCGTGATGGATCCTACCAATCCAGAATTGTTGATTGTATCAACCTGGAACCGCATTAGAAGAAGATGGAGTGATCCTGTGCCTGAAGATGGTGATTATGTTTATAAAACCACTGATGGTGGTGCCAATTGGAAAAAATTAACGACAGGTTTACCAGAAACAAAGTTTACCGGAAGAATCGGTTTGACTTTTTCAAAAAGCAATCCGAATGTGGTGTACGCATATGTAGATAACCATACACCAAAACGCGAACCCAAAGCTGGTGAATTGGATCCTTACGGAAGACCTATTCAAGTAATTCCATTTGGTGTTCAGGTGTATAGAAGTGATGACAAGGGTGAAAGCTGGAGAAAAGTGAGTACAGAAGATGAAAAGCTAGAAAGGTTTGCTGGTACATACGGATGGGTATTCGGACAAATCAGAGTAGATCCAAATGATGAGAATGTGGTTTACATCATGGGTGTGCCATTGGCAAAATCTTCTGACGGCGGAAAAACCTTTCAGGTGATGCGCGGTACAGATAAAGACAGCGAACAAATGCATGGAGATAACCATGCACTTTGGATTGATCCTACCAACAGCAATTACATCATCAATGGAAATGATGGAGGTGTAATTCTTTCTTATAATGGTGGTGCCAAGTGGAAGAATTTTTTCAGAAAGATTCCTACAACACAATTTTACAATATTACATACGATATGAAGCAGCCATATAATGTAGTCGGTTCGGTGCAAGACGAAGGAAGCTACATGGGCAGCGTTAAAAATACATTTGGTAAAAAACCTGAAGGCTTCATGGCTTGGGATGATGCACCAGGTGGAGAAGGAACGATTATTGCGATGGATCCTAAAGATCCGGATATCATGTATGCAAGTTCTTTTTATGGTAGGTTGATGAAGAGTGATTTAAGGATGCCTAAGACACCATGGGGACAAAAGCCTCATCCAGATTCAATCAGGACAAAAGATATTTTCCCAACAAAAGCTGCTGACGAAGAAGTACATCGTGGGGAATGGTTGGCTTATACAATGCTGTCTCCGCACGACAATAAAACGGTTTATCACGGCTTCCAATATTTGTTTGAATCTAAAGATGGCGGCAACAGCTGGAAGAGAATCAGTGGAGATCTTACCTACAATAACAAAGAGCGCATGGGTAGGACACCTTATGCTATTAATCACCAAGCCATTACCGCAATAGATGAGTCTCCTCTAAAAAAAGGATTGCTCTATGTTGGTACCGATGATGGTCGCGTTTGGATGCGCTCGGCTGAAGGCAAGGAGTTTGTATCTATCATGAAAGGCATACCACAAAACGCAAATGTCTCTCGTTTGGTGGCATCCAGCCAAAAAGAGGGTAGGGTATATTTGACTTTGAGCAATAGAAGGGAAGACGACGATAAGCCTTACGTATTTGTATCAGATGATATGGGAAATACATGGAGAAGCATCGCAGCCAATCTGCCTGCATCACCAGTAAATGTGGTGAGAGAAGACGATAAAAATGCAAATGTGTTGTACTGTGGTACAGATATGGGTGTTTATGTAAGTACTGATGCTGGAAAATCGTGGAAGTCGCTTCAGGCTAATCTTCCGGCGACTGTTTCTGTTCAGGATTTGTTCATACATCCACGAGATAGAAATCTTGTTATTGCAACTTATGGAAGAGGTATATATGCAATAGATGATATCAGCACAATCAAATAATTCATCAAATAAATTGATAAGCTATGTTTAAAGGCAAAACAGTTTTCATTACAGGGGCGAGCAGAGGAATTGGAAAAGCTATTGCTTTGAAGCTAGCAAAAGATGGTGCGAGTATTGTTGTGGCTGCAAAATCAGTAGAAGAAAACCCAAAGTTAGGCGGCACAATTTTTTCAGCAGCAGCTGAAATAGAAGCGGCAGGTGGAAAAGCATTGGCAGTCGCCTGTGATATACGGACTGAAGATCAAATAATTGAAGCGGTTAATAAGGCTGTCGCTCAGTTTGGCGGTATCGATATACTCATCAATAATGCATCAGCTATCTCGCTTACAACAACGGAAGCGACTGAATCCAAGCGATTTGATTTGATGCACGACATCAATGTTCGCGGAACTTTTTTGGTCACCAAGCATTGCATTCCTCATTTGAAGAAAGGATCAAATCCTCATATACTTAACTTATCGCCACCCATCAACATGGAACCTAAATGGCTGGGGAATCATGTGGCTTATACCATGAGTAAATACAACATGAGTATGATGGCGATTGGTTTTGCTGAGGAATTGAAGCCATTTAGAATAGCAGCAAATGCTTTGTGGCCCAGGACGACAATTGCCACTGCTGCTGTGATGAATTTATTGGGCGGACAAATGTTGATCAACAAGAGTCGCACTCCAGAAATCATAGCAGATGCGGCTTATGCCATTTTAAAGCGACCATCATCAACTTGTACTGGTAATTTATATTTGGATGAAGATGTATTGGCAGAGGAAGGTGTGACTGATTTGTCGGGTTATTCTGTAGTGCCAGGCGCAACTTTATATACAGATTTGTTTTTATAAGTTATTGCTGAACGCGAATAACACTGTTGGTTACTTTATAGATTTCAAAAGTCTTGAAATCTTGTGGTGCGGAGAGACCTTCGCCATACATGATTAAATCCGGAGTATTGATTCTGACAGGCTTATCGGTATAAAATCTTTCCTGGTTTTGGTCCCATGTCAGCTCCTTGCAAAAAAGTGTATCACCCTTGATGTTGTATACTTTGATGTTGTCTTTGAGGTATACATATTTTCTTGTTTCGTAATAGGTTGCAAAATCTGCATCCAGTCTATTTTCGATATTCAGCGTAGAGTCATAGAAATCAACATGCAGTTTGTTTGGAAACTCAATTCTTGAGCTTGTGTCCTGGTAGCGAAGCATTTTTGGGGCAGTAAGTTTTGCTTTCATTTTTCCACCCTGACTCATGTAGCTTTCGATGTTGATGGCTTCGTCTACTCCCAGCTTCTTAGTGAAAATAGCATTCACTTTGGTTTCATCGTTTTCACATCCAAGCATTGATGCAGAAAGTAAAAAAAAGAAAATCTTCCTGATCACTACACTAAGTTTATTGGTATTTTGGTTTGTTGAACCAGATATCACTCAGGTTGAGGCCCAATGATACCCTGAACAAACTTTCTCTGATATCATTTTGTCTGTTGCCTCTGAATCCAATTTCGAATGCAGTATTGATTGTAGTGTATTGGTTGCTATAAACATTGCGTCTTACCGGCAAACCCGCTCCAAATGTGACACTGTATTGAGGAATTGTCCTGTTTAATTTTACATTGTCTGGTCCAAATGAAGTACCAAGTCTGTAAGCTACTCTGGCGAAATAGTTATCTGACTTATAATTGGGTAATATTTGTCCACCTAGTCTGACTGTCCAGTTGTCGACTAAATTATCTGGTGCGCCATAGTACCTATAGTTAGACCAATTACCGAAATTGATTTCACCGCCGAAGAGCCACTGTGTTTCATGGTGGATTACAAATCCTGCAGCCCATGATGATGGGTGAATGATTGTGCCGCTTTCATCCTGACCTGCATAAATACTATCAATTTCTATTAATCCTGTATTAGGACTATAATCAACAGTTTGTCGTGTTAAGTTTCTTTTAGCCTTCATGGTGGTTTGGAGATTTCCATGAGCGCCTAAGCGAAGTGTAACTTTTTCATTCAGTTGAATTTTGTATTGAACACCTGCGCTGAAAAATATTCCACCAAATCTTGTAGAGTCAGCTGAATTGGTTGATTTATAGGCGATAGAATCGCTCAGGAAGTTAATTCGGCTGGAATACTCCTTTGTACCGAACATGTATCCAACATTAAAACCAACATTAAAATGTTTGTTTCCGTATCCAACTCCCGTAAATGCCTGATAGGTTCCTCCATTGCCTTGGTAGGTATACCTTGCGCTGTCAATTCCTTCTAATCTTTTATCCACCCTGATATCATAATTGATTCTTGAAATTGGTCTGAGTCCCAAGTTCATACCCCAATTCTTCGTTTTGGAAAGTGGAAGCCCCAGCTGAAAATAAGAGGGGATAAGATAAGCTGATTGAAATGTTCTTGGTGGATTTAACGCTTTTAAGGTTCTTGAACTATAATCAAGTCCAATATCATAGGAGGTGATTTTTAGTTCAGCATAGGATGCAGGGTTGGCAAAATTGACAGTCGAGTAATCTGCATAAGCAGTACTGATGCCACCCATAGCCCTATTGAGGATATTTTGCTGTGGGATTAAATCACCTAGTCCATATCTGGAATAAGGAGAGTTTTCTTGAGCCTGAGTCTTATGTACACCCAATAGCAGGAATGCAGATAAGGAAATGAAAAATAAAGCATTAGCTGTTGGTCTCACTGATCGCATACAATCCTTTGTATAATAAATTGGGGTCTGCAAATATCTTCTTTTTTAAGAGCCTTTCAAAATAGGTGCAATCACCCCCGGTTAAAACCACGTTAAAGTTGCTGTATTTTTTCTCATATTCTTCAACAATTCCCTCAATTTCTTTGGCCATGCCCATTATTACTCCGCTAAGTAGATTGGTTTTTGTGTCGTATCCTACCAAAGGGAAGTTCCAGTCTTTCTCAATCAATGGAAGCAGGGCAGTTTGTTCATGCAGAGCCCTGAACCTCATTTCGAGTCCTGGTGAAATACTTCCTCCTAAAAATTGATTGTATTTATTGATGAAATTATAAGTAACACAGCTTCCCAGCCCTACTACCAGATTATTCTTCCCGGGATAAAAATGGACAACTGCAGCTGAGAGGGCTAATCGGTCGGCGCCGACTGTCTCCGGTTTCCCAACGGGTACAGTAAAGTTTAATTTGGTTAAATGGCTGAGCAGATGAAACGAGGTGCTTGAGCTCAATAGTTCATTGATTGCTGGATCATGGTGAATAACTGAAGACAGTATTGATTTATCAGGCTGATGTTCTTGAAGGAGTCCTTTGATTTGATCAATACCGTCTCCATTCAATACAAAGGCATCTATAAAATTTCCATTCTCAAAAATGGCAACCTTCATCCGGGTATTGCCAAAATCCAGGCACAGGGTTTTCATGATGCATCTCTTTGTACAAAGGTGTGATAAAGTTGGCTAAAGCTTGATTTTATTTATCGTCATAATGCAATAATTTTAACTTCTAAATGGATAAGACAATTGTAGATCAGGCGTTGGGTGGCGATAAAAAAAGTATTGCCCGATGTATTTCATGGATTGAAAACAAAACGCCTGGCTATTTATCCATTTTTAGCGATTATGCTTCTAAAACACCCGTTGGTTTGATTGGCATAACGGGACCGCCCGGCGCTGGGAAAAGCACTTTGGTCGATGCCCTTGTTGAACTATATGTAAAAGAAGGAAAAAAAGTAGCCGTTGTCTGTGTTGATCCTTCGTCACCATTTCATGAAGGGGCCTTATTGGGCGATCGCATCAGAATGGGGAGATGGTACAATGAGCCCTTGGTCTATATCCGTTCACTATCTAGCAGAGGTTCTTTAGGCGGGTTACATCCCCATGCCAAAGAAATCACAGATTTTATCAGACAATGTGGATTTGATTTGGTGATCATTGAGACGGTAGGTGTGGGTCAGTCTGAAGTAGAAGTAGCCCGACTTGCAGATTTAACTGTTCTGGTAATGGTTCCAGAGTCTGGAGATGAGATTCAATTGATGAAAGCAGGGTTAATGGAGGCGGCAGATTTATTTGTTGTCAACAAATCTGATCGTCCCGGCGCAGAAATATTTACCATGCAGTTGAAGAACCAAGTACATCAGCAGGATATTGTCGTAAATACTGTAGCTTCAACTGGTGAGGGAGTAGATGTATTGAAAGCGGTTATTACAAAACATATTCAAAATTAAAAATTAGTATTATGAGTGAGATGATTCCAAATGAAGGTTTTCCAATTGCAGCTAAGTCTGAACCATGTTGCGTTAAGGTAGAAGCGGGTAAAACCTATGCCTGGTGTACTTGTGGCTTGAGTGAGAAACAGCCTTTTTGTGATGGAAAGCATAAAAAAATTGAAGGGAATCCTTATGCAAGTCTCAAGGTGACTTTCGAAGAAGAAAAAGAAGTCTGGCTTTGTCAGTGCAAAAAAACAAAGACACCACCCTTCTGCGATGGAAGTCACAACCATTAATATTTAAGCGCCAGCATACATGCGTTTATCCGAAAGGCTTTTATATGTCTTATTGTATGGGATATCATTATTGCCCATGCGCGTACTTTACCTGTTGAGCAATTTACTGGCCTATCTTGCTTTTTCAGGAATTGGGTACCGTAAGCAAATTGTAATGTCTAATTTGGGAATTGCTTTTCCAGAAAAATCGCATCAAGAAAGGGTGGCTATTGCAAAAGAATTTTACCTGAATTTTTGCGATGCTATGGTGGAATCCATCAAATTAATCAGTGCTGATAATCGTTTAATTGACAAACTTTTTATCGCCGACCCAGATGTGGTAAAAGCCTTTGAAGGAATTGAAAAGAATATTCAGATCCATGCCATGCACAATTTCAGTTGGGAGATTGTCAATCTTGGAGTAGCAAGAGAAATGAAGTTGCCTTTTTTGGGAGTATATCAACCCATCACCAATCCTTTTTTTAATGAGTTGTTTAAAAAAATAAGAGCAAGGAATGGGACGGTTTTGATTCCGGCTAATGATTTTAAAAGTAATTTTCTGCCACATGGAGATAAGCGATATGCAATTGCTTTGGTTGCTGACCAGAATCCTGGGAATCCTGCAAAGGCCTGGTGGGCAAACTTTTTTGGCAAGCCAGCACCTTTTGTAATGGGTCCTGAAAATGCAGCAAGGCAAAGGGGTACAGCTGTATTTTTTGCTAATTTTTACAAAGTCAAAAGAGGCTTATACAGTTTCAGTGTTGAGAAGTTTACTGATCGTCCAGCTGATTTAGCGCCAGGTGAACTCACGCTTCGCTATATAAAGTACATAGAGGATAAAACCAGAGAGCGTCCTGCCAACTATCTTTGGAGCCATAGAAGATGGAAGCATCCTTATAAGTCGGAATATGCAGGTCAGGTACTTGGTAAACTAAATCTTTAAAACCTCTGCTTATCTTATTTGAGTAAATCAGAAACGATTTGATTGATCATTCCTAAGCGGTCGAGGTTCAGTTTGTAATACATGTATTTACCATCTCTTTCCGTTAGTACTATACCAGCTCTTCTTAGAATGGCCAGGTGCTGACTTGCTACTGATTGCTCAAGTCTTAAATCGACGAAAATTTCAGTTACAGTAGCTTGCCCTCTTTTATCAATCAACTTAATCATTTCCTGCCTTAGTTTATGGTTGATTGCCCTGAAAACGAGTGAAGCTTTTTTGATAGTGAGGTAATCTAATGAAGGTGCTTTTGTCGGCAATTGATTTGGTTTAATTAAAAAATTAGACTGACCAAATTGATCTCCTTTTAAAAAATCAGACATAGGTGGTGTGTTAGATAGGTGTTAAATGCACCACGAATATAGTGCTAAATACAATTTCGTAAAAAAATGCAGAAACATAAAACTTAATATAATGTGTATCCTAGGTAGGGACTAAGCCTTTTGTGTACTAAAGAAATCTTTGGTGTAAAAAGGAGCAGCTTCAAATAATGAGGAGAAGTTACTTTTTAAATAACAATCTTCTGCCATTGCTGCATGGTGAGATTCATTGTGTATTGATGCAATGAATTGAGCATTAGTGTGTTTACATAGATCTTGCCATTTTGCTGCACCATCACCTACAAATAAAACCTGACGGGTATCGAGATAGTCGCTATAGCTTTGTTGATCCAAAATCAGATTAGTTGGCGCGAGTATGTTATTCATATTGCTGGAATACACTGCTGTAAAAACTTCCATTCTTCTTGCGTCTATCATCGGCACAATTAAATCCTTTGACTGCTCCCTGTTGCCAAAAGCTATCCATTCAAGTGTATTGATACATATCAAAGGAATCTGATTGGCATAACAGATTCCCTTTGCAGCGGATAAACCTACCCTTAATCCAGTATAGGAGCCTGGACCGTTTATAACGGAAACAGCTTTTAGGCTTTTTAATGTTATGTCATTCTTTTTACAAATCGACTGGATAGCAGGGTGTAAAAAAGAAGCATGTTCTTTTTGGGATAGGTTACTGATTTGATCGATTAGTTTTCCATCAACGGAAATTCCGACACTGGCCTCTTGTAAGGCCGTATTGATGAGAAGGATAGGTTTGTTAAGCTGCTGGCTCATTGAACTGTTGTGAATTGCAAAAATAGGTTGATGGAAACCAATTATCTTCGTCGCAGAAAATTTAATTCAATGAAAAAGGAAATCATCAATACCGCTGCTGCTCCTGCACCAATTGGGCCCTATAATCAATCTGTAAAGGCCAATGGGTTTTTATTTGTATCCGGACAAATAGCGATTGATCCGAAAACTGGCAATATTGATGCAACTACAATTGAAGAGGAAACCCATCAGTTAATTAAAAATCTTGCTGCTATCTTGGCTGAAGCGGGACTATCATTTGAAGTAGTTGTAAAAACGACCATTTTTCTATCGGATATGGCACATTTTGGCGTAGTAAATGAAGTGTATGCTCAATATTTTGAGGGTAACCATCCTGCCAGGGAGACGGTTGCTGTAAAGGGACTTCCCAAGAATGTGAATGTTGAAATCAGCATGATTGCGGCGGCATAATTAACGATTTTGTTGAAAACACTATCTTTGAGTTGTATGCGCAAGTTCGTAGCCATAGTTTTCTTGTCGGCTCACCTCTTTAGCTTAGGGGGTTACCAACTGTTCTTCAACCAAATGGAGCATCAGGTGGGAAAGGAATTTGTTGCATCACTTGATGAACAAGCATATAACGAAAAGGACCTCATTGAAATTAAGGTTCCAATTGAGTTACCCTATATGCAAAACTGGGATGAATATGAGCGTTATGATGGTGAAGTAATTGTAGATGGAGTTCATTATAATTATGTGAAAAGAAAATTGGTGAACGACAGCATGTCATTTCTCTGTTTGCCTAATACTGAAAAGAATAGGTTGTACAATGCAAGAGAAACTTTTTTCGCTTTGGTCAATGATATAGAAAAAAGCGATGGCAAAAAAGATTCACCTGTTTCGCCAATAAAACTCATCAAACAAATTACAACAGATTGCACCGAACCAATTGCTGCAATTCAAATTGGTTCTACTGCTTTTGTTTCTCCTTTGCATGCTTCACAATATCTAATAAGCTTATCATCTCCTTTTCTTTTAGGTATAGAACGTCCGCCAGCTGTTATTGCTTAGTGTCGGCTTCTTTTATTCATACCTAAATTTTACTTATGCGTTTTATTGTTTGGGCACTCATGTGCTTCATAATTGCTTCCTGTGAAGGGAATCATGAAAACTATACAACCAGATTTACTGATCCGGTTACCTATAACAGAACAGTTAAGCAACTCAATGATATCGTGCTGGAAAATAATTTTCCTCCAATGATTGCTGCTCGTAATTATGCTTATGCCAATATTGCGGCATATGAGTGTATGGTTGCAGGTGATTCTTCATTGAAAACTTTATCTGGTCGTATTCAGCACATGCCTGTTATGCCAAAAGTAAAAGCTGGATTGATAATTGATTACCCACTTGCATCATTACTTGCTTTTGTTAAAGTAGGCAATGCTGTTACTTTCCCCGAGGGAAGTATGATGAAGTATTATGAAAAACTCCTAAAGATGGCTGATAGTCTGAATGTTCCTAGAGGAGTACTTAAAGAAACAATCACTTTTTCAGATTCAATAACTGCTGCTATCTTGAAATGGAGTAAAAGGGATAATTATGCTGCAACGCGAGGTGCACCTCGCTTTGCAGTTAATGATTCAGCTGGCAGATGGGTGCCAACGCCACCCATGTATGCAACTGGTTTGGAGCCACATTGGATGACCATCAGGCCATTTGCTTTGGATTCAGCATCACAGTGCATGCCTGGAAGACCACCAGTGTTTTCATTGAATACAAACAGTATTTATTATCAAGCGCTAGTAGAGGTAAAGGAAACAGTCGACTCTCTTACTGATGAACAAAAACATATTGCAGATTTCTGGGATGACAATCCTTTTAAGATGAATGTATCTGGACATGTAATGTTTGCTACCAAGAAATTTTCACCTCCAGGGCATTGGATGAATATCGTAGGCATAGCAGCTCATAATGCAAATGCCGATTTTAAAACAACGGTTACTGCGTATGCATTAACCTCGATTGCTTTATTTGATGGATTCATCAGTTGCTGGGATGAAAAATACAGGAGCAATTATGCGCGACCTGAAACAATCATCAATGAAAAAATTTCAGGGGATTGGCATCCTTATATACAAACTCCACCATTCCCTTCTTACACAAGTGGGCATTCAACTATTTCTGCAGCTGCTGCAGAGGTAATGACTTCAATTTTTGGAGACAAAATGTCGTTTACCGACACTTCATTACTTGAGTTTGGTATTGCCAACAGAGAAATCAAATCATTTAGGGCCGCTGCACAAGAAGCCAGTATTTCAAGGCTTTATGGCGGTATTCATTATAAGTTTGATTTGGATTCTGGCAATGCAATGGGAAAACGAGTGGGAGAGCTTATTGTCAAAAAACTAATTAAATAAATCATGCGAATTCTAATACTATTCATTTCTTTTATATCATTATTTTTTACTACTGAAGTCAATGCTCAAGGTTGTGTAGCAATTAGAGGACTCGGAAGCGCATCCTGTATCAATCATGAAACTTCAGTGGATACCGCTTCATGGTCACTTACCATCAATAACAGATATTTTAAATCTTATAAGCATTTTGTAGGATTAGCGGAGCAGAAAGAACGTGTTGAAAATCGAACTGAAGTCATCAATCATACTTTTAGTACTGATTTTTTTATCCAAAAAAACATCAACAGCCGCCTTTCTTTAGCAGTAAATATCCCACTTATTTCTAATGCACGTTCGTCATTGTATGAACATGGAGGCAATGCGGCAGGGCCATCTGCAAGACATAATACACACTCATTTGGAATAGGTGATATCAGGATTGCAGGTTATTATTGGTTGCGTGATCCATTTAAGGCTACTAAATGGAATGTGCAAGCAGGATTGGGTTTGAAATTGCCTACAGGGGATTATCGTTATAGCGACTATTTTGTTCGTAATGATACCACAAAAGTCTTGGGGCCTGTTGATCAGTCCATTCAACTGGGTGATGGCGGAACCGGTATATCACTTGAACTTTCTGGTTATTATGCCTTTAACCATAAATGGTCCTTGTACGGAAATTTTTTCTACATGGCTAATCCTCGTGAACAGAACGGGGTATCAACTGCCCGCGGTGGTGTATCAACACCAGCAAGTATTGCTTATGGTAGCAACGTAATGAGTGTTGCAGACCAGTACATGTACCGTGCTGGTATAAGCTATATGGGAAAGTACCTAACGGGTACTTTGGGCGTTAGAAAAGATGGAATTCCTTCCGTTGATTTGATTGGTGGAAGCAATGGGTTCAGAAGGCCTGGTTATGTGGTAGCAGTAGAACCTGGTTTGAGTTACATGAAAAGCAAAGTGACTTATTTCATTAATCTGCCAGTATCCGTCCAAAGAAACAGAACCCAAAGTGTTCCGGATAAAATCAGGACAGAAAAAACTGGAGTATACTTTAAGGGGGATGCTGCATTTGCTGATTATCTGATCAATGCCGGTGTAGTACTGAGGTTTTAGGATGTTTTAAAAATGAACTATCTTACTTGTTGATTGTTTTATATCAATACAATAAGATGGATTCAACATTATCAACTATATCAGTCAGGCATCAATCGGTAGACAACCAACCTGCATTCAAGGACATCTTTGAGTCGCAGGTTGGTTTTTTTAATGAGCAAAATACAAAGTCGGTTGCTTTCAGAATAGAGCAGTTGAAGAAATTGAAAACTGCAATTCTTGCTCATGAAGAAGATATTTATGATGCCCTGTACAAAGATTTGCGAAAGTCAACTTATGAGGCTTTTGGTTCTGAAATTGGACAAGTAATCAAAGAAATTGACTTTGCCATAAGTCACCTTCCTTCTTGGGCTTCTCCTAAAAGGGTAACAACACCTTTGATGTTTTTCCCTTCTACGAGTAGAATCCATAGGGATCCTTTGGGAGCAGTTTTGATCATTGCACCTTGGAACTATCCTTTTTTCCTGTCAATTAGTCCACTTGTTAGTGCGATTGCAGGAGGCAATACTGCTGTAGTTAAACCTTCAGAAGAAGCAGCACATACGGCAGTCGTGATAGAAAAAATTTTATCAGGCATTTTTGAATCAAATTACATTCATGTTGTTCAGGGAATAGGAGGAGAAGTAATTCCAGCGATGCTGAATGAAGTCCGTTTTGATCATGTGTTTTTTACAGGCAGTACTGGCGTTGGACAAAAAATCATGGAAATGGCAGCTAAAAAATTGGTGCCAGTTACTTTAGAGTTGGGTGGAAAGAGTCCATGTATAGTAGATCAATCTGCATCGCTTAACTATACTGCAAAGAAAATTGCATGGAGCAAGTTGATGAATGCAGGTCAGACCTGCGTTGCACCTGATTATGTGCTTGTGCACCGTTCTGTAAAAGATCAACTGGTTTCTAAACTCAAAGAAAATTTCAAGCAAATGCTTGGAGAAGATCCTTCAAAAAGTGAGGATTTTGGTAGAATCATCAATACAAAAAGATTCAGGAGCATTGCAGCATTTCTAACTCAAGGAAAAGTAGTTGCAGGGGGTAGGCACAATGAAGCTGATCTTTATATTGAGCCAACAATTCTTGAAGATATTTCTTTGCATGATTCAGTGATGCAGGAAGAAATATTTGGTCCCGTTCTTCCTGTTATTGCATACGATACACATGAGGAAGTTATAAAATGGATTGAGAAAAATCCATTCCCTCTTTCTTTGTATGTTTATGCGGAAGATAAAAATGTGCAGGATTATTATATTTCAGCTGTGAGATTTGGCGGATGTGCAATCAACAATGGAATCATTCATTTGGCCAATCCTCATCTTCCTTTTGGCGGTGTTGGTCCGAGCGGTACTGGACAATACCATGGTAAATTTGGCTTTGAGGCATTTACCAGACCTAAAGCAGTTTTACATTCCAAGTCCTGGTTTGATGTGCCTCTTTGGTATGCTCCCTATAAAGGCAAAGCAAGTTTGTTGAGAAAAATTTTCAAGTTTACTTAATCTGGTACATGAATAAAAAATACATAAAAATTGCTGTGGTCGTTGTGCTGGTTTCTGCTTTAGCGTACGCTTGTACAGCAACAAAATCACAAAAGAATATGAGTACCCGACAAAATATGCTGAAGTCGTTTTATCCTGTCTTGACAAGCGTTACCAGGTTTTTTGGGGTGAACAGTAAAGTTGTTTTGCCAAAAACTACTGCTGAGCCTTTGACTTCTGTTTATACAATTCCTTTTGAAATGATTAATGGAGACACTGCAGATTTATCTGTTTATCGTGGCAAAAAAATTGTAATTGTCAATACAGCAAGTGATTGTGGGTATACTGGACAATATGAAGAATTGCAAAAGTTATATGAGCAGCGAAAAGACGATATCGTGATCATAGGTTTTCCTGCTAATGACTTCAAAGAACAAGAAAAGGGAAGCAATGAGGAGATCGCTTCCTTTTGTAAAAAGAATTATGGAGTTGAATTTCCTATGGCGATGAAAACATCTGTTGTAAAATCATCAACGCAACATGATCTCTTCAAGTGGTTGTCTGAAGCCAGCAAAAATGGATGGAACGAGCAAGCTCCTTCTTGGAACTTTTCAAAATACATTATTGATGAGCAGGGTAAACTGATTGGATATTTTGATCCCGGAGTGAGTCCACTTGGAAAAGAATTTACGAACATCATAAATACTCCTAAACCTTAATAGCTGATGGAGTATCAACAGGAGGAACTTTTGGTATTGGTGAATGAGCAAGACGAACAAGTTGGAACCATGGAGAAAATGGAGACCCACCGAAAAGCTTTGTTGCACAGGGCTTTTAGTGTTTTTCTGTTCAACAGCAAAGGCGAAATGTTTTTGCAGCGCAGGGCTTTAAAAAAGTACCATAGTGGGGGTTTATGGACAAACGCTTGTTGTAGTCATCCTTTCCCTTCAGAAACTCCAAAATCCGCAGCCATAAGGAGAATGCAAGAGGAGTTAGGTTTCGTTACTGAAATTGAGCCTGCTTTTACTTTTATTTATAAAGCTGCTTTGGATAATGAGTTGACAGAATACGAATACGATCATGTTTTTGTCGGCAAGTATGATGGAGATATACAGCTAAATGAAGATGAGGTTGGCGACTACTGTTATCGTGCAATGGGAGATTTGAAAAAGCATATAGAACAATATCCAGCTCAGTACACAGAATGGTTTAAAATTGCTCTGCCATTACTTGATCATTTTTTAATTGAAAACAGGCACCTGATTAATGAGGAATAGAAAGGCTATCGTAATTGGTGCTGGCATTGCAGGAATAGCAACTGCTATACGTTTGTCGCTTAAGGGGTATGATGTAGAAATTCACGAAAAGAATAATGTAGCTGGTGGCAAAATGTATTCAATTGAAAAGAGTGGATATACATTTGATGCAGGGCCTTCATTGTTCACACAACCTGTCAATCTTGAAGAGCTTTTTTCATTGGCTGGTGAAGACATCAATGCCTATTTCAGATACAGCACACTTCCTCTGGCATGCAGATATTTTTTTGAAACAGGAAAATTGGTCAATGCCTACACATCACGTGATGCATTTGCTGAAGAGATGGAAAACCAGTTAGGAGAGCCTAAAGAAAATGTACATCGTTACCTTCAGAATGCGGAAAGAGTTTATGAGAATGTTGGACAAATTTTTCTCAATTTTTCATTGCATAAAGCATCAACCTGGTTACATCCAAGAGTATTAAAAGCATTGGCTGCTGTGAAGATGCCTTATTTGTTCAATACATTGAATGAGTTCAATCATCAGCAGTTTTCTACTCCAGAAGCAGTTCAGATTTTTAATCGTTTTGCAACTTACAATGGCAGCAATCCTTATAGTGCGCCGGGTATGCTGAGTTTGATTCCCCACTTGGAACAAAATCAAGGTACATTTTATCCAGAAGGTGGAATGATTAGTATTCCTAATGCATTAGTAGCACTGGCAAAAAAGAAAGGTGTGCACTTTGTATTGAACAGTACGGTAGAAGAAATAGTCGTGGAAAATAATTCGATTAAGGGTATTAAATCCAGTTCAGGATTTCGACCAGCAGATATAGTTGTCAGCAATGTAGACACCTATTTTTCTTATAAAAATTTGCTGAAAAATCCTGATGCTGCTAAAAAAGTACTTAAAAACGAAAGAAGCAGCAGTGCATATATTTTCTATTGGGGTGTGAAGAAGTCATTTCCTGAATTGCACCTCCATAATATATTATTCAGCAAAAATTACCAGGAAGAGTTTGATCATTTATTTGTGAAGAAGAAGTTTTTCAGTGATCCGACCATTTATATCAACATCACTTCGAAGATGGAAGCGGGTCATGCGCCTGAAAACGCAGAAAACTGGTTTGTGATGGTGAATGCACCTGCAAATACAGAAATGGATTGGGATACACTGCGAAATGAGTTGAGGCAAAATATTATTTCCAAGCTCAACAGAATGTTGTCGACTGATTTAAGTCAGTACATAGAGGTAGAAGAGGTGTTGTCTCCTTTGGATATTGAGCGACAAACAGCATCCTTTAAAGGGTCGCTTTATGGAACCAGTTCTAATTCAAAATGGGCGGCATTTTTGCGACAAGCAAATTTCTCCTCTTCGGTTAAGGGGCTTTATTTTACTGGCGGAAGTGTACATCCCGGAGGAGGAATTCCACTTTGTTTAAAAAGTGCCAAAATTGTATCAGATATGATTGTGTAGCTTAAATCTGATTTTGTGCTCAACCATTCAACGCTTTAGTCGTTATTATAACATGTCTTCAAACCTTCAATCCTTCCTTCCAAGTTATTTACTGCCCAGGCAGTCCCTGAAATGGTCGGTTTTTGTGGCATTGTTGGTCCATGTTTCAGGGGCAATAGGCATGGCATTTTTCAACAGGGAATTTTTTGTGGGTTTCACAGCAATTAACCTCCTTTTGATGTTCATATTGCTTGTTTGGAATGAAGCTGAATTGCATTTTACTTTTCTAAAAGCAATTTTATTTGCTTTTTTTGCAGGACTTTCTTCTGAGATAATAGGAGTGAATACAGGTATGCTGTTCGGAGATTATCATTACAGCAAAGTTTTTGGTGAAAAGTTAATGGACGTACCTATACTTATAGGGCTGAATTGGTTCTGTATCGTCTATGCTGCATTTCAAGTCATTTTGATGATGAATAAGTCGGCCCAGCTAAAAAGAGTTACGATCGCTCTTTTGACAGCCCTAATGGCTACAATTTTTGATTTTGTTATGGAGCCAGTCGCCATTAAGCTTGATTTCTGGCAGTGGCATACACCAGAAATTCCATTTTTGAACTATGCTTGCTGGTTCAGCATTTCATTTTTGATTGCTTTATTCTTCCACTGGATAGGTGTTAAAAGATCAAATCCTTTTGCTATTTATCTTTTCTTTACCCAATTGTTGTTTTTTGTCTTTCTTGCATTGGCAATTTCATAGCCGCTGAAATTATTTAAGGGCATTTTTTTTGGTTAAATTGAGGCTTATTATTTCACTGGTCATTCAGTGTGAGTTACTTTAACGTGTGTTTATGAATTCGCCAATCAGTACTCCTTCCTTCCATGCATCTATGCTGCATGCATGGTCTGCTTTTTCAGATGAGTTCATTGCTGTTTGGAATGAAGAGTGCAGTTCCATTCAATTTTGTAATGAGGCGTATACTCAATTTTTTGGTTACGGAACCAAGCAAGACTTTATCAATCAGTATACTTTTTTTGGTTGCAGGAAACATCCACTCGGAGAAGAAATTCAAACTTTGGTGCTGGATACGCTAAAAAAGGCCGGGAGTTGGACAGAAGAAGTGATGATGGTGAAGAAAAATGGCAGCTCTTTTTTATGCAGGCTAGATATCACAGGATTTGAGTTTGAAGAAAAGCTTTTTTATCTGCAACGTATCATCAACATTGATGCCCAAAGGGTGTTTTCTGAAAACTTATTTAAGGAAGTCAAAAAATTTGAAGCCCTATTTCAGCACGCTACAATGCCCATTATTTTGGTCAATAAAAAAGGGGATATCATTTTAGCAAATGAACAGGCTTTGTCTTTGTTTGAATACAAGATAAATGAAATCACAAAAGTCAAAGTGGAAGATTTGATTCCCATGAGATTTCGTGATCGCCATGTGCAGCATCGTGACCATTATGATACAAAACCTGAAAATCGTCCCATGGGCCGTGGGATGAAGTTGGTCGCCTTAAAAAAAGATGGATCAGAGTTTCCAGTTGAAATCAGTTTGGGACATTATCTGATCGATAACGAACCGTATGTGATTGCCTTTATTGTAGATATTACAACGAGATTGGCTTTTGAAAATTTACTTCGCTCACAGAAAGAGGAAGTAGAATCTGTAAATAAACAAATTGAAAAACTAAATGAAGATTTAGAGCATAAAGTTGAAGTCCGAACACAGGAGTTGTCTGAAGCGCTGAGTAAGGAAAGAGAATTGAGTGATTTAAAATCGCGTTTCGTATCTATGGCATCCCATGAATTCCGAACACCCTTGAGTACAATACTTTCTTCCGTTTCATTGATTTGTAAGTATGTAGAGGCAGATGAGCAGGATAAACGGGATAAACATATTTTGAGAATTAGATCTGCTGTCAATAATCTTACAGATATACTCAATGAATTTTTATCCTTGGGTAAAATTGAAGAGGGAAAGATTCAGTTGCATTTATCAACTTTCAATATTAAAGAACAGGTGCAGTTGATCATTAGTGAAATTGGACCTATTTTGAAAAAAGGACAAGTGATCAAGTATACGCATGAAGGGTTCACGCAGGTGAACCTGGACACCTCTCTGCTGAGAAATATTATCATCAATTTGGTTTCAAATGCTATTAAATTTTCATCCGAGGATGCTACTATTTGGGTAGATAGCAAATGCGTAGATAATGAAATTGTATTGACAATTAGAGATGAAGGTTTAGGCATTCCAGAAGAAGATATGAAACATCTTTTTGAGAGATTTTTTAGAGGAAAGAATGTTGTGAATATTCAAGGTACTGGTCTTGGACTGCATATTGTTTCAAAGTATGTGGAGCTGATGGGCGGAACAATTCATGTTGGGAGTGCGCTTGAAAAAGGAACAAGATTTACTATAAAATTTAAGATATGAACACCATCCTATTGATTGAGGACAATACTGAAATCAGAGAAAATACTGCCGAGATTTTAGAATTGGCAAATTATAAAGTTGTGACTGCCGAAAATGGAAAAGAAGGAATTGAAAAGGCGGGAACTGTTAAACCGGATGTTATTATCTGTGATATCATGATGCCCGTATTGGATGGATATGGTGTGTTGCATATGCTCAATAAAAACGAAGAACTAAGAAATATCCCATTTATTTTTCTGACTGCAAAAACTGAGCGATTGGATTTCAGAAAAGGAATGGAGATGGGGGCAGATGATTACATCACAAAGCCATTTACAGAACTTGAACTGCTTAACGCTATTGAACAACGTTTAAAGAAGGTGGATGTATATAAAAAGAAATATACTAAAGCTGATGAAGGAATGAGAAACCTCTTGGAAGATATTGGCAAGCAGGATGTTTGGAAAGATTTTGCCTCAGATAGAAATATCAATCATTACAAAAGGAAAAGTATTATTTATAGTGAGGGGAATCATCCTAACCGACTATTTTATGTGAAGAAAGGGAAGGTGAAGTTGTACAAGACCAATGACGATGGCAAAGACCTTACCATTGGGTTGTTTGGAGAAGGTGATTATTTTGGATATTTATCCTTATTGGAGAATTCTGTTTATCGTGAAACGGCAGAAGCCATGGAAGATGCTGAGATTGCTATGATTCCCAGAGAGGAGTTTGATGCTTTGGTAAGAGACAATACATTGGTGATGAAGAAATTCTTGCAAATTCTTGCAGGAAATGTAGTGGAGAAGGAAAATCAATTATTGGGACTGGCTTACAACTCCTTGAGGAAACGAGTAGCTGATGCATTGATTATGTTGAGGAATAAATTTGGAAAAGGTAAATCAGGCTTTGCAATTCATATTTCAAGGGAAGATTTAGCAAATATTGCCGGTACTGCTACTGAGTCACTCATTAGAACATTGAGTGATTTTAAAGCAGAGAAAATGATTGATATCAAAGAAGGCAATATTGTATTGCTAAATGAAAAGAAATTAGAGTTGTTGATGAATTAATCATCAATTGATAAGGAGGCGAGATAGGTATTGTAGTCTTTTGTAATCAAAGCGTGATCACGATCAATAAATGCTATCTGATCTCTTAGATTTTTTTGTGTTTTGGCAAAATCTTCGCTGATCTCTTTTGACGAGATCATTTTAATCTCTGTCCATTTATGCGATTGTTTTTTAAGATCATGAATGATATGATCATATACATCGTCTTTGACGATAAATTGGTTTTGAAAATGTTCGGCGAGTGCTAAACTTTCTCTGTCTTTTATTTGGTCAATGACTTCTGATAGTCTGGTTTTTAAAAATGTGTTTTCCTGATTCAGGAATTCTACTAGTCTTATCCAGGAATGAAGCTCGAATTGAAATTGTTTTATTGTGCTAAGGTTTTTCAAATCCTGTGTAATCATAAGCCTTTTTTAAAATCTCCCAGCCTGCACCTGCAGGCCAGGAGAATGTTTAGTAATCAATGAACACTTATTTTTTGATGGACAGATTTTTGAGCTCCCTCTTTTTTGGGCAATATCAATTTCAGTTCACCATGCACATAGTTTGCGTCAATTTTATCTGCGACTGTATCTTCCGGTATTGAAAATGATCTTGAAAAAGAATTATAGTTGTATTCTTTTCGCGTGTAGCCATCTTCTTTTTCTTCTTCTGATTTTTCTTTTTCTGCACTGATGGTAATCATTGAACCATTGACGTCAATGTTAAAATCTTTTTTGTCTAAGCCCGGTGCTGCCATAGTAATTTCATAAGACTTATCTGTTTCTTTCACATTGACTGCAGGTAGATGACTAGAGAACGGCCATCTCTCATCTAGCCATTCATTCATGGGCCTTAACATGTCTTCAAACAATGACGGTCTTAACAAACTTGAACGTACCAGTGTTTTTCCATTTCCTTTCATACATCTATTTTTTTGGGTGATAAAATTTAGTTCACAAAACTAAATTTCCGCTACCCCAATGTTAATAAGGTTTATCATTATAAAAAATGACTTTGGTCATTTTGTAGCTGTGTGCTATATAGTTGCATTTATAGACAATGGGGCAACTGCTACAGAAAGTAACAATCATCATATCACTTCTATATTCTTGTTGAAACAACCACACTTAAATTTGACTTTGTCTTTAAATGTATGGTATTAAAAAGCAGTTTGATTAGATGGCTGTAGCAAGATAATTAAGGTAGTTGCATTTAAGGTCGAGGAATTTCCTTTCTATATCACGGATCTTTTCTCTCAGTGCATTTTGGCTCAGGAGTGAGTGTGCGGGGTAGGACAAGGACCTTTTTTCAATTGCCAGCAGGTCTTGTTGTTTGGCCAGATGTTCTCTGATTTCCGACATCTGTGATTCTTGCAAATGCATTTCATCTTTTAACAGGCCAACACTTGCTACCACTTCATCGTCGAGGTGCTGTTTTCGATTAAAAATAGAAGACAGCATGTGTTCCAATTGTGGAATTTCTTTGCTTTGTCTAGCAATCAGATCATCCCACGCATCATTCTCTTTCATGAACATTTCCAGAATTCTCCCATCCATATACTTTGCTTTAAAGGTGATTTTTAGCAAAGTTCTTTCAGAAGAGGTGGTCTATGGATGACTGCTGAAAGGCGAAAACATGATTAAAATCATCTTTTCTCGCCCAGCAACCAATGGGGTCTGCCCTTCATCGGTTTTAGTCCAAATTGCTCAATACATTTTTTAATCAGTTCGATGCCTTCTTCAATACTATCTGTTACCAGGAACAGTTTGAGGTCATCCTCCGAAATGGTTTTGTTGTGTCGCATTTTCTCAATGTGTTCAATCATTTCCTTGTGGTAGTCTTTGCAGAAAATGATCACGGGGAAGTTTTTGATTTTTCCCGTTTGGATGAGGGTCATTGCTTCAAAAAGTTCATCAAGTGTGCCAAAACCACCAGGCATGATGACGAAGGCATAGGAGTATTTGATGAGGAGTGTTTTGCGGACGAAAAAATACCGCATGTTCACCCATTTATCAAGATAGGGGTTGGGCTCTTGCTCCATGGGAAGTACAATGTTGCAGCCGACTGATCTTCCGCCTACTTCCTTAGCTCCTCTGTTGGCAGCTTCCATGATACCGGGTCCCCCACCCGTTAATACTGTAAAACCTAATTTGGCTACCTCTGCTGCAAATTTTTGGGTGAGCGTGTAATAGGGACTATCCTCCTTGAACCGGGCAGAGCCAAAAATGGTAACACATGGTCCGGAGAAATGCAATGCACGAAACCCTCTGATAAATTCTATACAGACCTTGATGACGAATTTAAAATCGGACCATCTTGAGCGCGGACCTTCTAAAAATTTTAATTCTTGTTGTGTCATGTTTCAAATATAAAAAAGCCCCGCAGATGCGGGGCAATATTTTCAGGCAATGATTTTTAATAACACTTTTTCATAAGAGATGGATGCCTGATGACTTTAGATAGGGTTGGATTTTTGGTTTTTTTTAGACATTGGATTAACGGGCTTTTGGATAGGATGTTTCGGATTTTCGTTTTCAGTTGTGCCATTGAAATGGCTGTCATCGTGTTATAAAACTACAAATTCTTAATTAGTTTTTGCAATTTTTATTTCCTAAAGTTTTATTAATTAAGTGTTTATACTGAAAATCAAGACCATTTTGAATACTAAATAAATTAGCATATTATTGCTAATAAAATTAGTATTATGGATGGGGAACTTTTTTATGAAGCAGCCTACACAGGCTCAAAAACATTCAAACAGCAAGAGGTTAAGACCGCCAATGCTACTGGCTTTGGCGCAGCTTCAGATGATTATGCTGAACGGGGTATCGATCTCAATGAGCAATTGATTCGCAACAAGCCGGCTACCTTCTTTATGCGTGTACGGGGAGAGGCCATGATTGGTGCAGGTATTTTTGATGGTGATACGGTGATTGTCGATCGCAGCATCAAACCCTCAAGCGGAAAGATTGTGATAGCAGTTCTTAATGGCGATATGCTGATTCGCAGGTTGGACAAAGGGTTCAATAAAATGCGGTTGTTGCCAGAAACAAACCGACTTGCTCCTATCGAGGTAGATCCTTTTGCAGAGTTTTCTATTTGGGGGGTAGTGACCTACGTTATCCATCAGGTATAGGAATTTTTTTCTAATGAGTACAATAGTGCAGCATGTATGCGATTGTGGATTGTAATAGTTTTTACTGTTCTTGTGAGCGCTTGTTTCGTCCTGATCTTCAACACAAGCCTGTGGTGGTGTTGAGCAACAATGATGGTTGTATTGTTTCCCGAAGTGATGAAGCCAAGCGTGCAGGTATTGATATGGGCGCTCCTTTGTTTGAGAGCCGAAAACTCATCAAAGAAAAACAGGTGGCGGTCTTTTCATCCAATTATCATTTGTATGGTAACATGAGCATGCGGGTGATGGATACATTAAGGGTCTTGGCAGATGATGAACTTCATCGTTGTGTGGAAGTGTATTCAGTCGATGAAGCTTTCATCAACCTCAATCACCTGCCCCTTGAGGCATTACAACCCTTTGCAGAAAAAATAAGAGATGTGGTGGTGAAGTGGACAGGCATTCCCGTCTCAGTGGGCATTGCGCCTTCAAAAGTATTGAGCAAAGTGGCCAACCGGATTGCTAAAAAAGATAAACAAAAGAGTCAGTGTGTACTGGTATTGGATGATGATGAAAAACTGCAGGAAGCGCTTATATCGACTGACGTGTCTGATCTCTGGGGGATTGGTCGCCGCTATGCCCGCAAGTTGAAAGATCTCTATGGCGTCAATACAGCATGGCAACTCAAGCACATGCCCGTGGAATGGGCCAGGAAAAATTTAGGTGGGGTAGTAGGTGTGCGCATGATCAAGGAGCTGAATGGAGAATCTTGCATTTTATTGAAAGATCCTTTGGAAAAAAAGAAAATGATTGCCACTACCCGGATGTTTGGCAGGCCTGTTTTTACACTGCAGGAATTGAAAGAGGCCGTGGCCACCTACACAGCGCGGGCAGCGGAGAAGTTAAGAAGGCAGAACAGCGCAGCATCTACCTTGGATGTGTTTCTGGTGTACAATGGTATCGAAGGACAACCCTATGTGTATGAGCCCAAGCATTTGTATCATCATTTTTTATTGCTCAAGCCCACCTCTGATACTGCACAGCTGATCAAAGCGGCACTGCCTTTGGTGGAATCTATTTTCATTAAAGGTGCGAAATACCTCAAGGCAGGTGTGGTTTTGGGCGGATTGGTACCGGATGATGCCTTACAGGGGAACTTGTTTTCCAACGATGGAATACATCAGAACCGGGCCTTGATGCAAGCGCTGGATAACATCAATTTCAGCATGAGAGATGATATGGTAAAGTTTGCAGCATCGGGATTGTCGCGCAACTGGAAAATGCGACAAGAAATGAGGAGCAAAAGGTTTACCACACGCTGGGATGAACTTTATCAACTTAAAGGGTAGTCGAAAGGTTTTCACCTTGATAGCTTGCTGCTAATTGTATAACTTTGCCGCCTAAATAAAAATGTATGTCAAAAGGACCAGTTTCACAATTCATCCAACATCATTATCGTCATTTCAATGCTGCTGCGCTAGTAGATGCGGCAAAAGGATATGAGCAACATTTGCTGGAAGGTGGTAAAATGATGGTGACTCTTGCAGGTGCCATGAGTACTGCTGAATTGGGTGTTTCACTTGCTGAAATGATCAGACAAGGGAAAGTAGATATCATTTCTTGTACTGGCGCCAACTTGGAAGAAGACATCATGAACCTGGTTGCACATTCTCATTATAAGCGTGTTCCTAATTACCGTGATCTTACTCCACAACAAGAGTGGGAGTTGTTAGAACAAGGATTGAACAGGGTTACAGATACCTGTATTCCAGAAGAAGAGGCGTTCAGAAGAATTCAACACCATATCGTAAAGCTTTGGAAGGATGCCGATGCAAAAGGCGAAAGATATTTCCCGCATGAATTCATGTATCAATTGTTGAAGAGCGAAGTAATGAAAGCGGATTATGAAATTGATACAAAAGACAGCTGGATGATTGCTGCAATGGAGCGCAACCTTCCAATAATTGTAGGTGGTTGGGAAGACAGTACCATGGGTAATATTTTTGCTTCATACATCATCAAAAATGAAATGAAAGCCACTACCATGAAAAGTGGTATCGAATACATGGTCTGGTTGTCTGACTGGTATCGCCAAAACAGCGGTGGTAAAGGAGTTGGCTTCTTCCAGATTGGTGGTGGTATTGCAGGTGATTTTCCAATTTGTGTTGTGCCAATGATGTACCAGGATTTGGAATGGCATGATGTTCCTTTCTGGAGCTATTTCTGTCAGATCAGTGATTCTACCACATCTTACGGATCTTATTCTGGGGCTGTTCCGAATGAGAAAATCACTTGGGGTAAATTAGATATCAATACACCTAAGTTTATTGTTGAGAGTGACGCGACTATCGTTGCACCTTTGATATTTGCCTATATACTAGGTTGGTAAATGGAGCAGGAAAAGAAACAATCGGTATTGACTTTTTATTGCGACCGCCTTCAGCAGAATGGATGGGAGGAAATTGTACTTCGTGATGAGGCGACAGGTTGTAAAGCGACCATCATCCCATCAGCAGGTGCAATTTTGAACAAGTTGGAAGTAGTACATGAAGGGAAAGTGTACAACATCATTGATGGTTTCAAAGATGCAGCTGATTGGAAAACCAATGTTACCAATGGTTTCAAAGGATCAAAACTTTCTCCATTTGTTTGTAGGCTTCAGAATTCTTCTTATACCTGGGAAGGGAAAAAGTATACTGCTGATAAATTTATTTTAAGTGGCCATGCCATTCATGGACTCTTGTATGACGTGCCACATGAAATTCAAATTGCAGAAGCGTCTGCCTTCATGTGTGAATGTAAAATGTTGTACAGATACAAGGGAGATCATCCTGGTTTTCCGTTTGCCTTTGATATGAATGTGCGTTATCGTTTGGAGGAAGCAAACAGGCTAACTATTATCACGACTGTCCACAACAGAAGTGGTAAGACAATTCCTATGTCTGATGGGTGGCATCCTTATTTTCAACTCGGTGAAACCATTGATACAGCTACCTTACAGATCAATTCAAAAACGCAATTGGAATTTGATCAGAATTTGTTGCCAACAGGGAAAAAAATCAGGAACAAGAAATGGTTCAAGGGGGCTTCTCTTGCAAATGAGTTTCTCGATAATTCTTTTGTGCTTGATCTGGATGAACCTATGCCACATTGCAGCTTGATTGATGAATCATTGGGACTAGCACTGCATATTTATCCTGAACGCTCTTATCCCTTTTTACAGGTTTATACTCCTCCGCATCGTAAAAGCATTGCTATTGAAAACCTCAGTTCAGCACCTGATGCGTTTAACAATAAAATGGGACTCATCGAATTGGGTCCTGAGGATAGTCATGCTTTTCAAACCCGTTACAGAATTGAATCCTTCGATAAGAACAACAATTCAGGAGCTGTATCCAAAAAGAATTGGTTTCAGAAGTTGTTTCATTTGTGAGCAATAAAAATGGGTGTTTTGTGTTGCTCAATTACCTCTACAAGAAAACTTTTTTTGAACAGGTTGGATAACTCACTCCTCCCATAGGCCCCTGCAACAAGCAGGTAGTCGTCTTGCTCTGCCATCCAATTGGCAAAAGATGCAGCTGTCTCAGTGGAAACAACTTCTAATGTTAAATTGGAAAAATGTTTGGAGGCTAGCTCTTCAATCAATTCCTGATGGGGCAATGTTTCGTCTTCGTCTTCAAGCGTAATCAATTTCGTATCCCATTTGTGCAATTGAGGGAATAAATAGGTAAACTGTTTGATGGCAAAAACTGAATCTGGTTTTCCATCATAGGCCAGTAATAATTTGTTCGGAAGGTTGTAGTTTTCCGGTACCATTAATATGGGACATTCAGTTTGTCGCAATACTTTTTTTAAATATTCGTTGGGCTGGGCTTTTCCAATGTTTTCATAAAACAATTCACTGCTCAGGATCATCAAATCAGCAAATCTTGTCTCCATCTGCAATTCTTCCAGTGCGAATAAGTCGGTATCCAAATGCGTTCTGTATTCCATACCAGCATGTATGCATTTGGTTTCAAAAAGATTCACATTTCTTTTTATTACATCTTCGTCTGTGTGAAATGGTGAAATGGTAATTGGACTTGCATTGCCAACACCTGTATAGCCAACAATGTCGCGGTAATCAATCGGTTGCAAAAAAACACCTGTTACCAGAGAAGTTTCCATTTCATTTAGAAAACTTGCCATTCTGAATGCTCCTTCTGAAAAATGTGTGCCATCAAAAACCAGTAGTATTTTTTTCATAATATGATATTGTTTTAATTTTAAAAAATGAGTTTAGCAGCTCTCATCTGCATGAGTGAATGCCTGAGTTGGGAAAGGAATTTATTTTCTTTTTTGTTGATGTGGTGAAAAGAATCAGCTATATGATCGGCCAGCTTAAGGCAGATATCGACCTCATCTTCAGACATCTCATTTTTATATTCTTTTATATAATCCAGAAACTCATTAAATGCTTCATCTGCTGAGCTTCCAATTTCTTCTGTAGTCTCAAAAGAAAATTGTGTATCCCATGCCTTGCTGGTTCCGAATTGATCTGTAGCGATTTCCTTGTGCAGTAATCGTTCAGTTATTTCTTTTCCAAGGGATTTTCTCTCAGCTTCTGTAATCGTGTTGTCTGCAGCAGCAATCGCATAAAGCAACTTGCCAAGTTCTTTGTAAAAAATTGAGTTGCCCATGGGTGACTTTTTTACAAATAAACAGCTGTCATGTCTCTGGAATGCTGACATAGGTCATCGTATTGTCTAATCTTTATCAAATTCCCCAGATTAAATTTGAACATTGTGCGACTGTACTGTGTTTATAATGCGTACTTTAGATTAATTTTATTGGGTTATGGTTCCTGTTTATTTTGCTTTTATTGTACTTGGCGTTTTTCTGTTGATGGAGGGTATTACCTGGTGCACCCATAAATGGGTAATGCATGGTTTTTTATGGTACTTGCATAAAGATCACCATGAGGTTGAACCTGGATTTTTCGAAAAGAATGATGCTTTCTTTGTGATTTTTGCTGTGCCCAGTTTTCTCAGTATTATGTTTGGTGCCCAACAAGGAAAATGGTGGTTGATGGCTATAGGATTTGGTATTATGGCCTATGGGTTTGCTTATTTTTTAATCCATGATGTTATCATACACCAACGGTTCAAATGGTTTTCACGCAGTAACAATACATATGTACGCGCCATCCGATGGGCACATAAAATGCACCACAAGCATTTGGGAAAACATGATGGTGAAAGTTTCGGAATGCTATATGTGCATAAGAAATATTGGGAAAAAGTTAGACGCGACAGACAGCTAATGAAAGGCAAGAAGGTCGAGTATGCACCAGAAGCCTGATTACGACTATATTATTCTAGGAGGAGGTTGTGCAGGTCTTAGTTTGATCATGCACATGCTTTCATCTTCCCATCTTTCCAACAAAAGAATACTTTTAATTGAAAAGGAAGTAAAGAACAAAAACGATCGTACCTGGTGTTTTTGGGAAAAAGGCAATGGATTTTTTGAAAACATTGTTCATCGAAAATGGAATCATGCATGGTTCCATGCTGAAGGATATTCATCATTGAAGGAGTTAGGCCCTTATGCATATAAAATGATAAGGGGACTTGATTTCTATCAATATTGTTATGCTGCTATAGAAAAATCAGGTAGAGTAGACTTACTCCATGAACCTGTTCAAGATGTTAGTAATGAAAATGGACTTGTTAGTGTAAAAACAGTGAGTAGAGTTGTTACAGGTAGCTATGCATTCAATAGCATAATGGCAGAGCAACCAAAGTACAAGGAAGATGATCTGGTCTTGTTACAACACTTCAAAGGCTGGATTATTGAAACGCCTTCGGCTTTCTTTGATACTGAAAATGCTACATTGATGGATTTTCGGGTGAATCAAGACGAGGGCACCACTTTTGTTTATGTAATGCCATTATCACCCACCCATGCACTAGTTGAGTATACACTCTTCACTCCATCTTTATTGAGTGATGAACAATATGAACAGGCGCTTAAAAAGTATGTTGCTGATTATTTGAAGCTAACTGAGTACAAAATAAAGGAAAAAGAATTCGGTATCATACCCATGACCAATCACCGGTTCTCTTCTGGTGAGGGAGCAATCATCAATATCGGGACTGCCGGAGGGCAAACAAAGCCTTCAAGTGGTTATACATTCAGGTTCATACAAAAAAACGTTTCGGCTATTGTGAAATTGCTTGAACAGGGTAAGCATCCGCAAGTAAAAAAATCATTTTTTGAAAAACGATTCATGTGGTTCGATAGTGTGCTTTTGCATATTTTGTTTCATAAGAAAATGCCTGGATCTCGTGTTTTCACTTTGCTCTTTAGTCGGAATAAAATCAAAAAAATTTTTAAATTTCTCGACAACGAAACACATCCGCTGGAAGAAATTGCTTTGTTGAATTCCCTTCCGCAATGGCCGTTCATGAAAGCAGGATGGAAAGAAATGATGAAATAAAAAAATTCTTTCGCCCTTAAAATGCTGCAATCAATTCTTTTTTCTGTTGAGGTCTTGATTTCATTTTCTTGTTTAACCAATAAACAAGTTTGGTAGAAGCCATCCCTATAGCCGCACCTGCTAGTACATCACTTAACCAGTGTTCATTCTGGTAAAGCCTCAAATAGGCTGTCGCGCCAGCTGTTGTATAACCCGCAATGCTTACCCAAGGTGATAAATGACCAAATTCCTGGTGGAGAAATTCCGCAGATACAAAAGCCCTGGTTGCATGTCCTGAAGGAAAGGATCGGTTGTCGCTGCCATTGGGTCTTTCTCTGCTTACTATGATTTTCATCGGGTAAACAAGCAATGCAGCAGAAAGCTGACTGGCTCCAAAGAGCTGAATTTGCTTGGGCACTTTGTTGGCACCTTTTAATCCTGCTGCATCCATTGCAAATACTGCGATTGCTGGAAAGAATTGAGTGGCTTGATCAATCTGGGTTTGTCTTCCTGTTTTTTTGATTTCGGTATTCAAATTTTTTTCAAATCTATTCAGAGCGGGAACAGTAGCAAACATCACACCTGTACCAAATAATGCTGCAGGTGCAATCCATTCTCGCGGATGATGATTTATAGCTGGAATAGTATCTGTCTTGAAAACTGTAGCATGTAAACTTAGGTTACCAAATAAAAAAAGAAGTAGAGTATAAGATTTCATTTATGCGTATTGGTGCAGCCATAAAATTAATGACTAACTTGTTCTAAATCTTATTCTGTTGATTTATGTGCCATAAAAAACGGTTTGCTCCTTTTGTATTGCTTACTTTCTTTCTGGTTATTGGAATTTCCTGTACTAAAACATCCGGCAATGTTATCGCTCAGCCCATTCCTACAGATGTTAAAAA
>JBKCGF010000239.1:0-1444 GCA_046303455.1 Chitinophagaceae bacterium
AGCAGAACGATTGAATCTTTTCATGTTCTCAAAAGGACGATAAATGGCTGCACTTCCATCTTTCATTCGATAGGCCTTGATCCCTTCAAATATAGATTGCCCGTAATGGATGGCCGACAAAGCTGGTTCAAAAGAAATTGGTCCGTATGGAACTATTTCTGCATTTACCCATTCTCCGTCTTTGTAATCCGCGACAAACATATGGTCGGTGAAATAATTACCAAAACCCAAATTATTGAAATCAACCGACATCTTTTTGGATGTCGGGGCTTTCGTTATCTTTATCGTGTCCATAAACTGCATAAACCAAGATTTGTGCAAAGAAACAAAATCAATGGGCATTTACAAAGGAATGTGAAGCTATGGCCGAATCAGGAAATACTATTTTGCACAACTTCGTGCTGACTGAACTTTTTAAAGAGACTTATTTGGTCGACTTATCCTCTTCAGTCAACAACAATAATGAACAAGAACTTACTGCAGAACTATTCAATGTACTGGTCTTCCACCACCATACGCAAAATGTACTCCCTTCCAATGAAAATGTTCTTTTGCAAGCTATTCTAAACGCTTGTAAACTTAAGCCGGAAGAAATTGGTGTATTCAGCAGATCAGTTCTCGACCAAAACAACTTAAAGGAAATACTAGAAAAACATCAACCCAAAAAAGTTATTCTTTTTGGTGTAGATCCCGCTGTAATAGGCCTCCCTATTCATTTTCCAATTTTTCAAATCCAGGCCTATCAGAATATCCAATATCTCCATGCACCTGCATTGACTGAACTGGAAAGCGATAAACAACTTAAAATACAACTCTGGCAAAAACTAAAACAACTTTTCCCCTGATGAAGAAAATTATTTTTGCCACCAATAATAAAAACAAGGCAGAGGAAATCAGACTGATTCTAGGAGAACAATTTGAAATCATTACACTAAAGGAAGCAGGCATTTTTATTGAAATACCTGAACCTCACCATACCCTAAAAGAAAATGCAATTGAAAAGGCCAAAGTAATTCATAACATGACCCATGAAAATTGCTTTTCTGAAGATACTGGATTAGAAGTTGAAACACTGGGTGGAGCACCAGGCGTTTTATCTGCTAGATATGCAGGAGAACAAGCAACTGCAACAGACAATATCCAAAAATTATTGCTTGCACTTGAAGGAAAAGAAAATAGAAAAGCCTGCTTCACTACTTGCATCTGCCTCATCTTAGATGGTGCACAATATTTTTTTGAAGGTAAATGCCATGGTACAATATCATTAACTGCTCAAGGAAATAATGGCTTTGGTTATGATCCAATTTTTGTTCCGGAGGGATATCAACATACATTTGGAGAATTGGATCAAAACATAAAGACGGAAATCAGTCACCGTAAAAAAGCAGTCGCTAAAATGGCCGACTTCCTTCTGCATCAAGAAAAAAAAGTAAATAATTTTTAG
>JBKCGF010000240.1:0-14344 GCA_046303455.1 Chitinophagaceae bacterium
TTCAATTCTAGTTTCATAGTCAGGCACCTGCAAATCTGCACTGAGACCCCATCTGAACCTGCTCAACAAACGCTCTTGTAGTCCTTCCAAGTCTTTTGGTGGCTTGTCTGAACTCAAAATCAATTGCTTTCCAGATTGGTGCAAGTGGTTGAAGATGGCAAAAAATGCGTCCTGAGTTTTTTCAGCCCTGTTGAAGAACTGAACATCATCCAAGATCAAGACATCAATCAATTGGTAAAAATGGATGAAGTCGTTAATGGCATTGTTTCTGCTGTGGTCCTGGAACTGATTGATAAATTTCTCGGAGCTCACATACAAGACCACCTTATTGGGATGAAGTCGTTTTACTTCATTTCCGATAGCTTGCACCAAATGTGTTTTTCCTAAACCTACACCACCGTATACAACCAATGGATTGAAAGATGTTCCACCTGGCTTTTCAGCGACAGTCTTACCTGCCCTACGAGCCACACGGTTACAATCACCTTCCACAAAAGCATCGAAAGTGTAAATGGGATTGAGCTGTGAATCGATCTGCATTTTCTTCAGACCAGGAATCACAAATGGATTCTTTACATGGTTATTGATCACCAGTGGGAAATCCATTTCATTATTAGAATAGCTCTTGAATGATTGTCCGCTAACATCCATGGTAAGTGGCTTCGACTTTCCATTTCCACTATCCACCATGATTCTGTATTCCAACCTTGCATCCTTGCCTAATTCACGCTTTAGCGTTTTTGCGAGAAGGTTGATATAATGTTCTTCAATGTATTCGTAAAAGAATTGACTTGGAACTTGAATGGTTAGTACATTATCTTTTAGTCCTACCGGCTTAATCGGCTCGAACCAAGTTTTGAAGTGTTGCCACTCCACAATATCCTTAATGATGGCCAAACAATTATTCCAAATTTTTTCAAAAGGTTTCTCCATTAGTCCCCGGCAGTTTAGGCTTTGATTTTTACAATTTCATCCAGATCAAATTGCTTACAGATCGCAACAATTCACAAAGGTTAAACACTCTCCTAATTAACACCTGCCACCCAGTCTGTATATCTTGTTGATTTCTTAAGGGTCTATCTGATCTCCTTCACGTTTTTAATTCCAGTTATCCACATTTCCTTGCCTTCTTAAAATCGTGTCGGACAGCGAATATATACTCTGATTACAAATAAAAAAATTTTTTATTCTACAATATTTTTCACTTGCAAGTTTGATTGCGATTTGTCTAATTTTTGGGGCCTCCCACTTAAGAATTCGAAATCCAACCTCCCCAGTTGAAGACCACCCCAACCAACTTGGTTCACCAGCACTTTTTTTCCCGTTTTATTGTTATATTCTCTGGGTTTTTCAAAGAACCGATGAGTATGACCTCCAATAATTAAATCAATATCAGCCGACTCCTTGGCCAACACTTCATCACTGACTTTATTATCTGCATATTTGTCCCCCAAATGCGAAAGACAGATAACCAAATCACACCTGTGCTTTTGCTTCAAAAGGTTGGCTTGAACAGATGCATATTGAATCGGATCCAAATACTCTGTTTTACCATAAAGCTGCTCTGGAACGAGTCCCGCTAGTTCAATACCAACACCCAATACACCAATTTTCAGATCGCCTTTTCTGAATATTTTATAAGGCTGATTGATGCTTTCCATGGCCGTCCCTTCAAATCCATAATTACTCATGAGCACCGGCATTTTACCATGTGTAACTATCTTCTCTGCGAAATTTTCTAGCCCTGCATCAAAATCATGGTTACCCATAATGACAGCATCATACCCCATTTGATGCATTGCCTTTAATTCAGGTTCACCCTTAAAAACGTTGAAATACGGAGTACCCTGAAATATATCACCCGCATCCAACAGCAATACATGCTCTTCCTGTGCTCTGATTTTTTTGATTAAAGCTGCTCTAGCAGCAACACCACCCTGACCTGCATTTCTAGAACCATCCATAGGAAAGGGATCCAGCCTGCTGTGCACATCATTGGTATGCAGAATAGTAATGCGACTCCCTCCGCTGGATGCTTGAACACCAGTTGTCCCTATCAATAATGCTCCTGCAGTTAGACTGGTATCAACAATAAACTTTCTCCTGTTCATTTTGTGATTCTTTTGGGTTGATTCACTACCAATTGCTTTCCTGCACTTAAGTGCATTCTGCAATAATCCAATATAGCATCCCGCTGCAAATAATTCGTCCGGTTCTGCTGTAATTGCTTAAATGCGTTAAAACCTCCACCGCCATCCACTGCATAATCTGAATTTGCCATCAGGTAAGTTTTATTCGCATCAAGCGGCGTGCCATTGATGAGGATGTCGACAGCCTGTTTATCCTGGATACGGTAAGTCAATCCCGCCAATCCACCACCTCCACCATCCGCAGCCAAAAAATCTAAATAGTTTTTTAAAACAGTACCCCTGATCTCAATAATCACTAATGCATTATCAAATGGCATCACTTCAAAAATATGCCTACGGGTGATGTTTCCAGCCTGTATCCGGTTCACCCTGACACCACCATGATTCATAAATGCTACATCCACCTGTTTATTGATGTGTTTTGATGCTGCCCATAAATATGCATCCGCTAAAAAATTACCAAGCGTACTGTTGGGCAGCTCTTTCAACAATTCAGCTGCTGAAACAGCCATCACCTCGTCCATGTTCTTGTCTACACTGTCTCTGTAGTTTTTCAACATGGACAGCACACTGCTATCGCGTTGTAATTCTTTGGCAACAGGATAATCCTTAAAACCAACACCGGATAAGGTTTGCGAACTGTGACAAGCAGATAAACCAATAACCAAGAAAGAAAAAAAGAAAATACGTTTCATAAATTTCCAGAAGAACGGAAGTTACACTTTTTTAGCACCTTTTTCTTTTTCATCTCAGCCAATTTTATGGTTAACTTCGCACAAAGACTTATTTATATGGGATTCGATTTATCAGGAAAAATTGTAGCAAAATTTGACACTATTCAAAGAAGTGCCACCTTTAAAACCAGAGAATTTGTAGTAGAAACGAATGAGGATATCAATGGGAGAACGATTACCAATTATGTAAAGTTCCAGACTGTTCAAGACAGGACCAGCATATTGGATCGCTTTAATGTAGGTGATAGCGTCAAAGTTCATTTCAATATCAAAGGATCTAAGTGGGAGAAAAACGGACAAATCAACTACATCACCAACCTCGATGCGTGGAGAATTGAACAAATGAGTATGTCTAGCGGAGCTGGTTATGTAGATACTCCTCCTGCTTTTTCACCAGATCCGGATAGCCAGCACAGCATTGCAGACGATCTGCCTTTCTAATCCAAGAATTTCATGCAGCGTGAACTCCTTTTGCAACTTTCTCCTAAAGATGCAGCCGATAGTGATGCAGTCACTCTAAAGATTGCAGCATCATTGGGCGTTAACAAGGAAAAAGTGACTGGATTTCATTTGCTCAAAAAATCCATCGACGCAAGAAGAAAGGATATTCTCATCAACCTTAAACTAAATGCTTTTGTTGATGAACCCTTCCGGGATTGGGAACGGACTGATTTTGTTTTTCCTGAAGTTGGGAAAGCCGATAAACAAGTAATCATTATTGGAGCTGGACCGGCAGGATTGTTCTCAGCACTTGAATTGATTCAACAAGGTATCAAGCCCATAGTACTGGAAAGGGGGAAAAATGTAAGAGAAAGAAGAAGGGATCTTGCAGTTCTCAACAAGGAAGGCATCCTCAATGAAGACAGCAACTATTGTTTTGGCGAAGGCGGCGCTGGCACCTATAGTGATGGTAAATTATATACCCGAAGTACCAAAAGAGGCAATGTAGAAAAGGTCTTGCAAATGCTTGTCTTTTTTGGAGCAGATGCATCCATTTTATATACAGCACATCCCCATATTGGCACCAATAAACTTCCTGGTATCATCCAGAATATGCGTCAGCAGATTATTGATGCAGGAGGTGAAGTTCATTTTGATGCAAAAGTAACAGACCTCTTACTGTCAGACAATCAAATCAAATCTGTTGTTTGTTCATCGGGTGCAAAATTTGAAGGTGAACAAGTTATTCTGGCAACTGGTCACTCTGCAAAAGATATTTTCTACCTGCTTGAAGCCAAAAAGATTTTAATTGAACCCAAGCCCTTTGCCATGGGTGTAAGAATCGAACATCCTCAGGCATTGATAGATTCGATACAATACCATTGTGCTGTGTCAAAAGAAAGAGATCCTTTTTTACCTCCTGCCGCTTATCAACTGGTTGAACAAGTAAGCAACAGAGGCGTATTTTCTTTTTGCATGTGCCCTGGTGGCATAATCGCAACAGCCTCTACATCTAACAATGAACTGGTAGTGAACGGATGGAGCCCATCTAAAAGAAACAATCCATTTGCCAATTCCGGTATGGTTGCTCAGGTGATGATGGAAGATGTAGTTAAAGAAAACAAATCCAAGATCAATCACAATTTATTACTGCACCGTTTCCAAGAGGAAGTAGAGCGAAAAGCATATGCTGCTGGAGGTGGATCATTTGTTGCTCCTGCACAAAGGATGACCGACTTCGTCTACAATAAAACCTCAAATAGTTTACCAGATAACTCTTATTTAAGGGGAGTAAATTCGGTCAATCTCAAAGAAGTATTACCTGATTTTATTGCAACCTCACTGCAACGTGCTTTCATCGCATTTGGAAAGAAAATGAAAGGATATTTCACCGAAGAAGCCATTTTGATTGCACCAGAAAGTAGAACCTCTTCTCCCGTTCGTATACCTAGAGATGAAACGACTTTTAAACATCCACAAATCACCAACCTCTATCCTTGTGGAGAAGGTGCAGGTTATGCAGGTGGAATCATCAGTGCAGCAATGGACGGACAAAAAGTAGCCAACCATTTATCACAATTCGCATAGGCTGACAACTTTTCATCGTAATTTTCCATCCTAACTACTGTTATGGAAACAATTTTAGAAATCAATGGACTGAAAAAATATTTTTCAGGACAAAAAGCAGTCGACGACATCAGTTTTTCAATAGAAAAAGGTTCAGTATTCGGACTCCTTGGCCCCAACGGAGCAGGTAAAACCACGCTCCTTCGTATGATTACAGGTATTTTCTACCCTGATGAAGGAAACATAACCCTTGAAGGCAAACCCTTTGAACCTCTTCGTGATAATGCCCTTATTGGTTACATGCCAGAAGAAAGAGGACTCTATAAAAAAATGAAGATTGGGGAACAGGTCCTCTACTTGGCTCAACTAAAGGGACTATCTAAAAAAGAGGCTTTAGAAAGAATCAAATTCTGGTTCGTCAAATTTCAAATGGAATCCTGGTGGAACAAAAAAGTAGAAGACTTGAGTAAAGGCATGAGTCAGAAGCTTCAATTCGTAACAACAGTCGTCCATAACCCAAGTCTGATAATTTTAGATGAACCCTTTAGTGGATTAGATCCTGTGAATGCCAACCTGATCAAAGATGAAATTTTCCGACTGGCCAAAGAAGGTGCAACCATCATCTTCAGCACACACAGAATGGAGCAAGTAGAGGAAATATGTGATCACATTATTCTAGTGAACAAGGGACAAAAAATATTGGATGGCACAGTTGGTCAAATCAAACAGGACTTCAAAGAAAATTTATTTGAAATTGGATTCGACCAACAAATCCTTCCTGAACATACCGCTGTTCATTTGTTCAACGTGATTGAAAAAAATGAAAAGCAACTGAGTATTAAACTCAATGAAGGTTTCAGCAACAACGATGTTATTCAATTCTTCATCAACAAAGGATTGAACATCCGCTCATTCAATGAAGTACTTCCTTCACTGAATGATATTTTTATCTCATTGGTACAAGGAACTCCAGAAGCTAGACAATTCCAAAACGATTTATAATCCAAGAACATGAACAAGGTTTTACTCATTATAAAAAGAGAATACATCACCAGGGTAAGCAACAAAAGATTTTTGTTGATGACTTTTCTGATGCCTTTGATCTTTGTTGCCTTCATTGCAGGATCAGCCTATTTTGCAGCTACCTCAAGAGAGGAAATCAGCGTAGCTGTAATTGATGAACCTGCATTTCTTACTCAAAATTTAAAAAGCGATACGGGTAGTGTTGTTTTTGCATTTCCAGAAGGTGTAGACTCAGTTAATTACAAGGATAAAAAGTTTGATGCTGTACTCTATCCAAGTTATGTTGATGGAAAAATTGTTGCGGAATTGCATTCAGCCGGACAAATTGGCTTTGAACCTTCTCGTTACATTGAAAGACAATTGAATAAAGCACTTGAAAATAATTTATTGCTTGAAAAAGGCATCAATAAATCTACACTGGATTCCATCTCAGATGCATCTGAAGAAAATGTAATCATGAAGTCCATGATTGCTGATGAAGAAGGTGAAGCCAAAGAATCTAATTCTGGACTTGCATACGGTATTGGCTTTGGCAGCGGCTTACTCATTTATATTACCATGTTCATTTTTGGTGCAATGGTAATGCGTGGAGTTGCAGAAGAAAAAACAAATAGAATAGCAGAAGTAATTGTCTCTTCCTGTAAACCATTTGAATTGATGCTCGGTAAAATCATTGGTATAGCTGGTGTTGGGTTAACCCAATTACTACTATGGATCGGATTAATGATTGCGATATCAAGTTCACTATCTGCCTTTATCCCTGCAGAAGCGTATCAGGAATTTCAAAATGCCCAACAAGCAGGTACTTCTGTCAGCGCAGTTGCCAGTGCTAATCCTGGAGCACTAAAAATTCTGGAAGCACAAAACACAATTACTGAAGGTGTAAACTGGATGCTTATCCTCAGCTGCGTCGTTTTCTATTTCTTAGGAGGATATTTATTTTATGCATCTTTGTTTGCTGCTGTTTGTAGTGTAATCAATGAAGATCCGCAAGAGGCTCAACAATTGATGATGCCGATTTCAATGCCCATTATTTTCTCATTCATCATTCTGCAATCTGTATTGGCCAATCCAAATAGCTCATTGGCCATATGGACCAGCATCATACCATTTACATCGCCGATCATCATGATGGGCAGAATTCCATTTGGAATGCCTAGTACTGTCCCTTATTGGCAGCTGGCCGCATCAATGCTGAGCCTTGTAGGTGGATTTATTTTTTCAACCTGGTTTGCAGGTAAAATTTACCGAACTGGCATTCTGATGTATGGCAAAAAAGTGACCTGGAAAGAAATGCTAAAATGGACTTTTAGAAAAAATTGATAGTTTCTTTATCAGCGTTTAAACATTGGTGTAAAATTTGGTGTAATCTTGCCATATGAAATTACTCTATGGCTACCTGAAGCCTTACAAATGGATGATTGCACTCACCATGCTTCTTGCAACGGTCAATACCGTTTTCTCATTGATCGATCCAATCATTTTCGGAAGAATCATCAAACTTTCTCAGGATATCAATACCAGACAGGAAAATGGCAATGCATTTGACTGGAATGAGTTTTTCTCTGCTACTATGTTGTTGCTTTTGATGTCTATGGGTACCGCAATGGTAAGTCGCATTGCTAAAAACCTGCAGGACTATTTTGCCAATGTGGTCATCCAAAAATTTGGAGCAAAGATTTTTACTGATGGTCTTCAGCATGCAATGAAATTGCCTTACCAGGAATTTGAAGACCAAAGAAGTGGTGAAACACTAAGTATCTTAACCAAGGTGAGAACAGATACTGAAAAATTCATTAACTACTTTGTGAATGCGCTCTTTGCAATTGTTGTTGGTGTTGTATTTGTATTTATTTATGCATCTGTATACATACATTGGACCGTCCCGGTAGCCTATGTAGTTGGCATCTCTCTCTTATCATGGGGAACCAATGCTTTGAGTAAAAAAGTAAAAATCATCCAGAAAAAGATTGTGAGCAGCACCACTTCACTTGCTGGTACAACTACAGAAAGTTTACGCAATATTGAATTGGTAAAAAGTTTAGGTCTAACAACACAAGAAGTAAATCGTCTTAATTCAGACACGTATAAAATTTTAGGATTAGAACTTACCAAAGTAAAAAGAATCAGAAGTATCAGCTTCTTGCAAGGTACTCTCGTAAATACTTTACGTCAGGTCATTTTATTTCTACTGATGTGGCTGGTTTTCAGAGACGATATGCAACCCCATGAAATGGTCACCATGCAGTTTTTCTCTTTCTTTATTTTTGGACCACTTCAAGAAATTGGAAATATTATTTTGTCTTATCGTGAAGCCGAAGCATCTATTGGCAACTATCACCAGTTGATGCAAAAACAACCAGAATCTACTCCAGTAGAGCCCGTACATCTTGGCAATATAGAAACCCTGGAATTCAAAACAGTTGGATTCAAACACCTTACTGCAAGACAAAAAGCAATTGATGGTATCAGTTTCCAGGTGAACAGAGGAGAAACAATTGCATTCGTGGGTCCATCTGGTTCAGGAAAAACAACATTGATGAAATTGCTGGTAGGTCTCTACCGACCTCAAGAAGGTAAAATCCTCTACAATGGTTTAGATGAAAATGAAATTGATTTCGAAGACCTGAGAAAACAAATTGGTTTTGTAACACAAGACACACAATTGTTTTCAGGCACCATCAAAGAAAATCTTTTGTTCGTCAACCCCAATGCAACAGAAGAAGAAATTCAATTGGCACTCGACAAATCCTCTTGTCATAACTTATTAAAGCGAGCCGACAATGGCATCAATACAGTAATTGGCGAAGGTGGTCTAAAACTTTCTGGCGGTGAAAAGCAACGTATTTCAATTGCACGTGCTCTACTCAGAAATCCAAGAGTTTTATTGTTTGATGAAGCAACCTCTGCTTTGGATTCTATCACAGAAGAAGAAATAACGGAAACCATCAGATCGATTTCAGCAAGGAAAGAACAAATTACTTTGCTGATTGCACACCGACTATCCACTATCATGCATGCAGATACGATCTATGTTTTGGAACGTGGTGAAATTGTGGAGACTGGTTCACACCAGGATCTGCTCAACGCCAAAGGACTTTATTATGCCATGTGGCGTCAGCAGATCGGTGAAAGAAAAAAAGACTAAACTCTTTACTGAATAATCAATTTGAAGTCGAGTTCAATATCTGTTTCTCCCTTGTTGATCAGGTCATTAGCAGCTTTTGTTCCTGGTTTGTGTTTCAGTACAACTTTAACTGTACCGCTTCCTGGATTTAAACCAGTTACCCAAAATGAAGACAACCCCAGAGGCAACCCTTGTGTATCGGTATCATAATTAGAAACAGAGAGTAGATTTGATGAACTTGGAACAAAATAGAATTGGTGATCATTGGCTTCTGCCTTGATTTCAGCTGTAATATTATCTGCTGGACTTACACTTTCATTCAGAACAGTTACTTCACAGATATAAGGAATATTTTTTTGCAATACGATATCATCAAACTTAACAGGAGCCGCACCGCCTTCACCATCTAAGTCTTTGAATTCATACACCAATGGACTCATACTGGATGATAGCGTATTGGTAAATTTCATTCTTACAGTCGTAATCAATTCATTTTCATTTGGATCAATGGTGTCTTTCTTGCAACTGTTCATGATAAGGGTAATACCAACCAAAAGGAGCATCATTAAATTTCTATTTTTCATACTTTAAAATTTAAAACGACATTTTTATTTTTAATGAAATATTTCTTCCTCTATCCAATGCGAAATAACGAAATGCATTCATGTAATCTCTGTAAGTAACGTTGAATACATTCGATACTCCAAATACAACATCAACTTTCTTTCTCATCAACTCCATACCAGCTGCTGCTTCAAAATTAACCAACCCATATGCAGGCGGTGGTGCCATATAATCAGACTCCATCGACTCCTGACCAGTTTGGCTAACCACTTTTATATTCCCAGTAGGTGGCACCCTCTTTTGCTCTGTAACATATTGATAAGCAATTTTGACAGATGGTTGTTTTAATTTTCTACCTTCTACAAAAACATAACTAAGATCTGCTTCATATCTATCCGATGGCATTTGTATCAACCACGTATTTTGTGATCGATCATAAGCTCTTAAAATAGATGCTTTGATCTGTGAACGCAAATGATTATTGAATTTATAACCAACATTTACATCAGCACCTGAAAGCACCGCATCAGTTTGTGCATAATCAAATGCTGGGAATGCTCCACGTATAGTTAGTAGTGGTGGATAGGCTGGCTTTAAATAAATAAAATCAGTGATGACTTTATTGTAGACTCCAAAATCAATCTCCCACTTACTATTGTTGTACAAGATGTTACCCAACAAACTATATGCACGTTCAGGATTAATAGTGGGGTCACCTCGCTCTATCCTTGCTGCACCGTGATGCAATCCGTTACTGAAAAGCTCATTCACTTGTGGAGCTCTCCATGCTGTGGCGGCCGTTACAGATGCTCTTAAATTTTCATTGAATGTATAAGCAACTACACCTGTCCCTGAAAGTCCACTAAAATTTCTACTCCCATATGGATCTCCTGGCACCAATGCATTGCCCATCAAGATATCATTCGGTGCTTTATCATTGTCTTTAATATCAAATCGAGTCCGGTAATCATAACGCAGACCCGCTTCTACCTGCCACTTCTTGAATTTATATTTTTCTGCAATCCAAAAACCCAGATCAACACCTGTATAATTAGGAATAAAATAGCGGTAGTTAATTGAATTTTGCTGAAGCATTGCATTCAATCCCATAGAGCCTTTCAGCTTATCATTTCCATAATGTTCCCAAACAAGATCTGCCATGTTCGTTAGTAAATTCAATTGCAACTGCGGCAAATCTGATTCAGATCTCGTGATATCAAACTCTTTACGAATATTCAATTGAGAGGATAGAGTTAGACTGAGGCGACTTTCTCCAAGATTTTCTGAATACGCCTTAATCTTCAACAAATGATGTTGCACATCTTGGTAGGGTCTGTCAATTTTATAACTAAAACCTGCATCCTTGATATAATCAGGTGGCTGCTGGAGTCGAATTAGATTTTCTAAATCAGTCAGGTTGCCAATGTGGGCACCAGAAAAAATGCCAATCCTGCTGTTGAATATACTATAGAAAACTTCGGCACCCTTGTTGTTGCTGCGCCATCCCGCTGCACCCGACATATTAAACTCTTCAACGCCAGAATTTTTCAACCAGTATTCAGGAGTTCTTGCATTTCCACCTCGTTTTATGGTTCCTTGCAAACGCCATGCAGTTTTCTCTTCCTTATCAAAACTGCTTTCAACCATTGCAGAAACAACACCTTGACGGTTATTGGAAAATGCTGCAAGATTGATTTCCCCATTCAACTCACGATGATATTGCAACAACCTAGGTTCCACCAAAACCACACCTCCTATAGCATCACCCCCATATCTTACGGAAGAAGCGCCTTTAATTACAGTAAGACGATTAGCCACATATGGGTCAATCTCAGGTGCATGTTCACTGCCCCATTGCTGACCTTCTTGTCTGATGCCGTTGTTTAAAATTAAAACGCGACTACTATGTAAACCCTGTATTACTGGCTTATAAATATTATTCCCTGTTTGCAATACAGTCACACCTGCAATTCTTTGCAAAGATTCCCCAAGTGTCAAACCCCTGGTTGCAGCCAATTCCTTTCCCTTCAATTCTCCTGTTATACCTTCGGCACGAATAGATGCAGCCCCAACTATAACAACTTCCTGTAATACATTTTCAGCATGGGGAAGATCAATATTTTTCTCCATGTCATCTTTGATGTGAAAATGATAATCGGTAGTCTGACAGCCTGCATGGCTGATGCGCAAAGTATAGTCACCCGGACAAAGACCACTTATTAAATACTTTCCCTGTTGATCAGTTATTACTGATTTCTTGAGTTCTACGATTGTTGCTGTAGCCTTTTCCAATACCAATCGGGTATCCGCATCTTTAATAACTCCACGAACATTGAGAATACATTGAGCAGTTAATTGATTGCTCATCAAAAGAAAAAACAATATGGTAGCCAGCTTCAATCTCATTCTTCTTTCAAAGAAACAAAGCTAAGCAAAAAATCAAATTTGCAACGATATTGCAAATCATTAAAACCTTTCGATTATTCCTGCGATACCTTGTCCCCCGCCCACACAAGCAGAGACCATGCCATAGCGTTTGTTCAGTCGCTTTAAATCACCCAACAACTGGACAGTCAGCTTGGCACCCGTACAACCCAAAGGATGCCCTAATGCAATTGCACCACCGTTGATATTAATTTTAGATGGATCCAATTGCAGTTCATTGATAACGGCAAGTGATTGAGCTGCAAATGCTTCGTTGAGTTCAATCAAATCAATATCAGCTATGTTCATGCCCGCCAATTTGAGCACTTTAGGAATAGCAACAACTGGACCAATTCCCATGATTTTAGGATTAACCCCGGCGACTGCACTGTGCACAAGTCTCCCTATGGGTTGTAATCCTAATTCTTTGACCATCTTTTCACTCATCACAATTACAAAGGCTGCACCATCACTTGTTTGTGAAGAATTACCAGCAGTAACAGTTCCTTTTACAGCAAATGCAGGTTTTAGTTTTGCCAATCCTTCCAAACTTGTATCAGCACGAACACCTTCGTCTGTATCAACCACATAACTTCTTTTCTGACGCTTACCCTTTTCATCCAGATAAACTTCATTTACAGTGATGGGGACAATCCCATCTTTGAAATGGCCGTTTTGAATGGCATGTAAAGCTTTTTGATGCGAAGCCAGTGAAAATTCATCCTGTGCTTCACGACTAACATTGAATTGTTTTGCAACAGCCTCTGCAGTGAGTCCCATGTTAATATAATAATCAGGCTCATCTGATGCAATGTTAAATGAAGGGACAGTTTTCCATCCAGCCGCAGGAACAAAACTCATGCTTTCTGTTCCTCCTGCTATGATACATTCAGCCATTCCAGCTCTGATTTTGGCAGTCGCCATTGCAATGGTTTCTAACCCAGAAGCACAATACCTGTTCACCGTAATACCGGGCGCTTGTTCACCTAATGCACGTGCTGCAATAATCCTGCCAACTTGCAATCCTTGCTCTGCTTCAGGTACTGCATTACCCACAATCACATCGTCAAGTCTTGTTTTATCCAGCTCAGGAACTTTTTTCATCAGCTCCTGAATTACCTCAATAGCCAAATCATCAGGACGGGTAAATCTAAAACCACCTTTCTTAGCTTTTCCTACCGCAGTTCTAAGACCCGCAACGATATATGCTTCTTGCATGATGACTTATTTTGTATGTACCCAAATTTAAGGAAAAAGGCGGTCCATAAAAAAGTAAAGCGGTCAAATGACCGCTTTATATTTAACCATACAAAAATTCATGAGCTCCCATTTGGAGAAATGACGATTGACATGAATCACTTTTTTGTCGTGATTTCCACAACACCGTTTTTTGCCTTCTCACCATATTTTTTTGTTGCCCCTTCACCCTTAAGCACATTTATCATTTTTATTGTGTTAGGATCGATATCCTTCATACTACCAGACGGCATTTCTTTTCCATCAATGATATACAGCACATCTTTTGGCAACTCAGTTTTCTCGGTTGTCTTTTGCACAAAAGTGTAGGTTTTTTTACCATCCTTATCTGTAGTTGTAACAGTCAGCGTATTCGGATCATTTTCTATTTTTCCTGCAATTTTATCATCGCTGGTGCGAATTGTCATGGTGCTCACATTCGACTTTGTATTATTAACTGTAACTGTTTTTGCACCTGTAGTATCAAACATCACTTGTGTAACTGATATATTACCTTGAGCCGGGACTCCACCCTCACACTTCCGTCAACAGACACGGTATCCATCTTTAACATGATTACCTTTTGATCTCCTTTTTCATCCCCTATAATATTAATTGTTTTAATGACAGTAGGATCAAGTTTATCCAATTCAGCTGGTGATACTTCTCTTCCATTTATAATAATCCTTGTAGTGCCCGGTTTTCCTGGTTCAAGGGGAGGCATTGGAGGCATTGGAGGCATTCCAGGCATTGAACTTCCATCAGCTATAAAGACAAATTCAGACTTTGATGAACTATCTCCAGAAAGAAACATCACTTTTTCCGACATGTCCAATGGGAATCCCTGTACTGTAATCACTTTATTCGCTGGTCCAGACAACTCACTCAAAGGAACTTTAAACAATTCTTTTTTAGATTTGACATCTTTAAATGAAGCCATATCTCCATCGATATCAATCCGAAAACTTCCTTTGATTTTTCCAGTTTTTGGATCACGGTACTTTGCCGGGATTGTATCCAGCTTATTTGCTGCAATGGCTGTTTGATTCATTTGCTTGTTCTGTGCATCAGACAATGAA
>JBKCGF010000241.1:0-10313 GCA_046303455.1 Chitinophagaceae bacterium
GTTTTACCTATACCCTTTAGATTAGGCAACCACCTGTTTGTTTTCGAGCAATAATCAAGGTAAGGCTGGCCAAATTTCTTGGTCAGAAAGTCTTCTTCAGCATAGATAATACATTGATAAATAAAGAGAAACACCGGTACAACTACAATGACATATATCAAAGAATTGGATAAAATACCCAATCCCAATAACATCAAATTGTTCCCAACATACAACGGGTTCCTGCAATGTGTAAACAACCCTTTCGTGATCAATGCCTCGGCATGGATTCTTAGCGCCTTATCACCTCCCCTTTCAATAAATGTTAGTCCAATTGTCAACCCTCTGATCACTACCCCTAGTGTTGTAATAAACAACCCAACCCACAAAGCAATTTTCCAGTAACCAGGACCAAAACTTGTTTCAGTTATTAATTCAGGAGAAGGCACAAGCAAAAGTGCATATAGAAAAATGAACAACTGATTCCTGTACTTGAAAAAGAAATTACCTATTGCAATCATTAGTAATTGATTGATGAATTAAATTATTTTGATAAAGCTGACAAGATTTCTTCTACAATATCATCTGGGTGTTCAAGGCCCACCGACAATCTTATCAAACCGGATGTTATGCCTACCGCCTTTCTTTCTTCTTCAGATAATTTAGAGTGAGTTGTACTCGCAGGATGTGATGCAATTGTTCTGCTATCACCCAGATTGTTGGTCATTGATAACCACTCTAAACTATTCAAGAATTTTCGTCCGCCCTCTATACCCGACTTCAATTCGAATGTAAGGATTCCGCCACCATTTTTCATTTGTTTTTTGGCAACTTCATATCGTGGATGAGACGCAAGAAATGGATACTTCACCCAACTCAATGCAGGATGTCCTTCTAATTTTTGAGCGATATAAAGTGCATTATCTGCATGTTTTTCCATTCTGACAAAAAGCGTCTCCAGACTTTTTGAAAGTACCCAAGCATTAAAGGGACTCAATGAAGGCCCAGTATTTCTTATGTACAAATAGAGTTGCTTGATCAAATCTTTTTTACCAACCACTACACCGCCTAATACCCTACCCTGACCATCCATAAACTTTGTAGCCGAATGCAAAACCAGATCAGCTCCAAATTGAATCGGCTGCTGAACGGCAGGTGTTGCAAAGCAATTATCTACTACAAAAATGATGTTGTGTTTTTTACAAATTGCTGCCACATATTCCAGATCAATAATATCCAAACCCGGATTAGAAGGTGTCTCTACATACAATAGTTTGGTATTAGACTTAACAAGTGATTCAATTACTTCAGGAGTATTCATATCAAAGTAACTGTACTCAATTCCCCACTTCGGTAAATATTTTGTCAAGATGGTATGCGTTGAACCAAATACTGCAGATGCAGAAATCACATGATCTCCGGCAGATAAAAAAGTCATGAAGCAGGCCGATACTGCAGCCATTCCTGTCGCTGTAGCAATGCCATCTTCAGCACCCTCTAGCAGACAAACCTTTTTAACAAACTCATCGACCGATGGATTTGAAAATCTCGAATAAATATTTACTTCGAGACTATCATCAGCAAAGGCCGCAGCCATATCTTCAGCAGTATCATAAACAAAACTGCTGGTCAGAAACAATGGTGTTGAATGTTCCTTTTGAGCTGTTCTTTTTATCTGTGTCCTAATTGCTTGTGTTTCTGGTCGCATGAATATATGTTTATGCTTCTACTTTTTCTCCGTTTACAAAAACATGATACGTGACATTAGCTCCTGCAAGCCTGAGGGTTTCTGCAACAGAACAATATTTTTTCATGGATAAATCAACTGCTCTGAATCCCTTGGCTGGATCAACTTGACCTTTAATGAAAAAGCGGACATCCACCTGTTTCCAAAGTGAAGGTTCTTTTCCTTCCTCTCTATCTCCATCTACCTCAATTTCTAACCCCTCTAATTCTTGCTTTTGTTTTTTTAGAATACTTACTACATCTACTGAACTGCATCCACATAATGCTGCAAGCAATGTTTGCATGGGCCTGAATCCAGAAGCATTTCCACCCTGTGAAACAGGGATATCCATTCTTAACGTATGTCCGTCAGAATCTGTTATATCAATCCCAAAATCTCCGTCAGTAAGCGCAGCTGTCAATAACGCCATTTAAATAGAATTTGCTGCAAATATACGCCAGAAGGGCGACTTATAAAGAAGCGAGCTGAGTCATACACTTGCTCAAGCTATCCTTCCAATCAGGGGCTTTGTAGCCAAATACTCCACTGATTTTTTCTTTACTCATCAATGAATTAGCAGGACGCTTGGCTGGTGTAGGATATGCTGAAGTTGGAATGGGATTAAGCTTACAAGAACTTCCCAACAAACGCTTAATTTCTGTCGCGAATTCAAACCAGGTAATAGCACCTTCATTGGAAAAATTATACAGACCTGGATGCCAAGATTGATAATTTACAACATGCATAATAAACGATGCAAGATCTGCAGCCCAGGTTGGTGAACCTTTTTGATCATCAACCACAGAAATCTCTTTTTTCTCGTTCATGAGTCTGATCATGGTCTTCACAAAATTGTTACCAAAAACGGAATAGACCCAGGAAGTTCTGATGATGACAGATTCAGGGTTATTTGCAACAGCTTCTTGCTCGCCCTTCAGTTTAGACTCACCATACACTGAAACAGGTTTAGGCAGATCATCTTCCTTATGCGCTCCGGTGTAATCTCCATCATAAACATAATCTGTCGAGATATGAATGAACTTGCATTGCATGGATGCTGAAACAGCAGCGAGTATGCCGACTGACTCTGCATTGATGATAAATGCTAAATCTTTTTCAGTTTCAGCTTTGTCGACTGCCGTATAGGCGGCACAATTGATACAATAATCTGGTTTAAAAGCTGCAAACGTATTCCTCACCAATTCATAATGGTGTATGGGCAGGTCTTCGCGCGACAAAAACAAGAATTCATATTCTGAAAAAGACTTAGAGAGCACACGCAACTCTTTACCCAACTGACCATTCGCTCCTGTAACCAGTATCTTTTTCATTATACTTTTTAAAAAATAATTTCATTACGGTCGAACGCAGGAAGAGTCAAATCTTTAGATGATACCACCATTTTATCAGCATCTACTTTCCAATCGATACCTAACTTAGGATCATTAAACAAAATACCCGACTCACTTTCTTTATTATACAATTCATCGCATTTATACATCACATCAGCAGTTACACTTAAAACTGAAAAACCATGTGCAAACCCTTTGGGAATGAGCAGTTGGAAATGATTTTGACTGGACAATACAATTGAATAAGACTGTCCAAATGTCTTTGAGGCATGACGCAAATCCACAACCACATCTAGAATTTCCCCCTGTAATACTCTTATCAATTTGGTTTGCGCATACGGTGGTTTTTGAAAATGAAGTCCTCTGATTACACCGTATTTCGAACTTGATTGATTGTCCTGCACCCAATTAAAATCAATATTATTTTGCCTAAAGGTCAGCTCATTAAAACTCTCAAAAAAATAACCCCTTTCATCAGCAAACACTCGAGGCGCTAGAACAAATAAACCTTCGAATGGAGTAGAATCAATTTTCATTTTATCGGTTTACATATTGTTGATCATAATACTGCTTATAACTACCTGAAGTTACATTGGCAATCCATTCGCTGTTAGACAAATACCAATCAATCGTTTTATCTAAACCTTCTTTAAACTGAAGTGATGGTTCCCAACCCAATTCCTTGTTCAGCTTGGTTGCATCAATTGCATAACGCTTATCATGACCCGCTCTGTCTTTTACAAAGGTGATTAATTTAGCACTTTCCCCCTTTTCACGTCCAAGTTTTTCATCCATGATTTCACACAACAAATGAACGATATCCAAATTCTTCCATTCATTGAAACCTCCAATATTATAGGTCTCTCCCACTCTTCCTTTGTGGAAAATCACATCAATTGCACGAGCATGATCTTCCACCCATAACCAGTCGCGCACATTATCCCCCTTACCGTAAACTGGCAAAGGCTTTGAATGAATTATATTGTTGATCATCAATGGCAGAAGCTTTTCAGGGAAATGAAAAGAACCATAATTGTTGGAACAATTTGAAATCACTACAGGCATTTGATAAGTATGGTGATAAGCACTAACAAAATGATCTGATGATGCTTTTGATGCTGAATAAGGTGAGCGCGGATCATAAGGAGTTTCTTCAGTGAAGAAACCAGTTTCGCCCAATGAGCCATACACTTCGTCTGTTGATACATGGTAGAAAAGCTTACCCTCAAAATTGGACCAACTGCTTTTTGCAGCATTGAGCAAAACAGCTGTACCCAAAACATTTGTTTTTACAAACGACAATGGATCTAAAATTGATCGATCAACATGACTTTCAGCTGCCAGATGAATTACAGCATCAAATTGATGCTCATCAAACAATTGATTGATAAACGATTCATCAGTGATATCACCTTTGATAAAATGATAATTTGGTGCATGTTCCACATCCTTTAGATTCTCTAGATTACCAGCATAGGTCAGTGCATCCAGATTATAAATAGAATACTCAGGATAATTATTGACAAACAAACGCACCACATGGCAGCCAATGAATCCGGCACCGCCAGTAATTAATATTTTTTTCATGCCTTACTATTGAACTCTTTAGGTTGTTTAAATAACTCTTCTTGTGGTAGTGACTTAAAATAATCATAAGTCAGTTGTAATCCGACTGCCCTATCTACTTTTGGTTCCCATCCCAACAATTGTTTCGCTTTGGTGATATCCGGTTTTCTTTGTTTGGGATCATCTACAGGAAGTGGCTTAAATATTATTTTTGTAGCTGCACCTGTAAGCTTTAAAATTTCTTCTGCAAAATCAAGTAATGAAATTTCAATTGGATTACCTATGTTGACAGGATATACATAATCACTCATCAACAATTTATAAATACCATCAACCAAATCATCAACATAACAGAATGATCTGGTTTGAGATCCATCACCAAAAACTGTCAGGTCCTCTCCCCTCAATGCTTGTCCGATAAACGCTGGCAAAGCCCTTCCATCATTCAGTCGCATTCTCGGACCATACGTATTAAATATCCTCACAATCCTGGTTTCCACCTGATGAAAAGTATGATAAGCCATCGTGATGGATTCCATGTAGCGCTTGGCTTCATCATAAACACCGCGCGGACCAACAGGATTTACATTGCCCCAATACTCTTCTGTTTGTGGATGCACAAGCGGATCTCCATATACTTCTGAAGTTGATGCAACCAACATGCGAGCGCCTTTTGCTTTGGCAAGTCCAAGACAATTGTGCGTTCCCATTGCACCAACCTTCAAGGTTTGAATAGGGATTTTTAAATAATCAATGGGACTGGCTGGAGATGCAAAATGCATGATATAATCCAGCTTACCGGGAACATGGATAAACTTGGTTACATCATGATGATAAAATTCAAACTCTTTTAACTTGAATAAATGCTCAATGTTTTTTAGATCCCCAGTTATCAGGTTATCCATCCCCACAACGTCATATCCTTCCTTGATAAACCGATCACAAAGATGAGAACCCAAGAAACCTGCAGCACCTGTTATCAGAACTCTTTTGTTTGCCATGTTAATTAGTTTACGGATTTTCTTCCAATACTTTCATAATGATATCCGAGCTTTTCCATGGTAGCGATATCAAAAAGATTTCTTCCATCGAATATGGTTTTATTTTTCAACAGTTGTCCAATTTTATTGAAATCAGGAGTTCTGAATTCGTTCCATTCTGTTGCAATCAATAATGCATCTGCGCCTTCAAGTGCTTCATACTGACTTTCTGCAAATTGAATTTTATCACCAACCATTTGTTTCACATTGGGCATGGCTTCAGGATCAAATGCCGTAACTGTAGCCCCTGCATTCAATAAAGCGTCAATCATATACAAAGCAGGTGCTTCGCGAATATCATCTGTATTGGGTTTGAAGGCCAAACCCCATAAAGCAAAATGTTTTCCTTTCAAATCACCTTTGAAATGACTTTCTACTTTGGGTATCAAATGCAATTTCTGTTTTTCATTCACATCCATTACTGCATTCAAAATCTGAAAATCGTAAGCGACTTCATTTGAACTTTTAACAAGTGCCTGAACATCTTTTGGAAAGCAACTTCCACCATATCCAATACCGGTGAATAAAAATCTTTTTCCAATTCTCGCATCACTTCCAATTCCCAGACGCACCATGTCAACATCTGCATCTAAACGCTCACACAACTGTGAAATCTCATTCATGAAAGTAATCTTGGTGGCTAAAAACGCATTAGCCGCATATTTGGTCAGCTCCGCTGAACGAACATCCATAAAAATCAATGGATTACCAGAACGGACAAAGGGAGCATACAATTCACTCATCAATTTCTTTGCTCTTTCAGATCCACAGCCTATAACCACACGATCAGGCTTCATGAAATCCTCCACAGCAACCCCTTCTCTTAAAAATTCAGGATTAGAAACAACATCAAATTCAACCTTGGCATTTTCAGCAATTGCAGTTGTTACTTTTTCAGCAGTCCCAACTGGCACAGTACTCTTATCAACTACTACAACATATTCACTGATCAAGCTTCCTAAAGATTTTGCAACGCCCAATACATATTTCAGATCAGCAGATCCATCCTCACCTGGTGGAGTAGGCAATGCGAGAAAAAGAATTTGAGCATCTTTTATTCCCGACTTTAAATCTGAAGTGAACTTCAAACGATCTTCTTTCAGGTTCCTAAGAAAAATCTTTTCTAGTCCTGGTTCATAAATGGTAATCTGTCCATTGTTCAGCATATCAACTTTACGCTGATCGATGTCCACACACATCACTTCATTACCCGTCTCGGCAAAGCAAGTACCGGTAACCAATCCTACATATCCAGTTCCAATTACAGCAATTTTCATGGTATTCTATTATTTCACGAGGTTATTTACATGTTTAACGATATGTTCCAATTGTTCCTGATCCATCTCTGTATGAATCGGCAATGAGATGACTCGATGTGTCAGCCAATCTGTAACGGGCAAATCAACTTCTGGTAAGTTCAGAAAAGAAAACATTTTCTGACGATGAGCTGGCACAGGATAGTATATCATAGCAGGCACGCCAACTGCTGCAAGTTGATCTTGCAATGCGTTACGATCTACATCCTCCAAAATCATTGTGTATTGATGGAACACATGTGTATTCCCTTCGGCAATTACTGGAGTTGTGATTTTCGGATTGTTTTTGAAAGCACTGTTATAATACTCGGCAACAGCTCTTCTTGCATCGTTGTAATGATCTAGCTGACGAAGCTTAATATCCAGTACTGCAGCTTGAAGGGTATCTAATCTGGAGTTACAACCTACAACGTCATGATAGTACCTCTTGCTTTGTCCATGATTGGCAATCATTTTTATACGATCAGCAAGCAATGTATTGTTGGTCATCATTGCCCCACCATCTCCGTAACATCCTAAGTTTTTTGAAGGGAAAAAAGAAGTACAACCAATATGTCCAATCGTACCCGTCTTGTGAACAGATCCATCAGAAAACCTGATTGTTGCACCAATTGCCTGGGCATTATCTTCCACTACAAAAAGATTGTGCTCATGAGCAATTTTCATGATCTCTTCCATATCGCAAGATTGTCCGTACAGGTGCACAGGAACAATCGCTTTGGTTTTGGGTGTAATTGCGGCCCTGATTTTTGAAGCGTCAATACAAAATGTTTGAGGATCAACATCTACAAAAACAGGTTTCAACCTCAACAATGCAATTACTTCAGTGGTTGCGATATAAGTAAAAGAAGGTGTGATTATTTCATCTCCCGGTTCTAATCCCAATGCCATCATTGCAATTTGCAAAGCATCCGTACCATTTGCACAGGGAATAACATGTTGAACTGCTAAATATTCCTGAAGATGCTGCGTAAAATCTGCTACCGCTTTTCCATTGATGAAGGCGGTGGTTTCTAACACATTTGCCATTGCAGCATCCACCTCTGGCTTGATCTTGAGATACTGCCTTTTTAGGTCGACCATTTGAATAGGAACCATTCTTTTTTTGTTTGCGGCAAAGGTAAGAAAATTGGAGCCATTCCTTGAGAAGAGTGTAGCTTTGCAAATGATTTAAGACAATGAGGTTTTTTTATAATTTGTTCGTTGCACTTTTCCCCTTTTTCATAAGGGTTGCTTCTATCTGGAACCCCAAAGCAGCGCTATGGGTAAACGGCAGAAAGAACCAGTTTCGACGACTACAACAGGCAATCGATTCAAGCACCAAACCAATCATCTGGTTTCATAGTGCCTCCCTGGGAGAATTTGAACAAGGTAGACCCGTAATTGAAAGAATAAAATCCACCTATCCTTCCTACCGAATATTGCTTACGTTTTTCTCCCCCTCCGGATACGAAGTGAGGAAGAATTATTCGGGTGCAGATATCGTATTTTATTTACCAATGGACAGCAAAAGAAACGCAAGGCTGTTTATAAAAATCACTCAACCTAAGGTTGCCATTTTTATCAAATACGAAACCTGGTATCATTATCTCAATACCTTATCTGAAAGCCAAATTCCCGCATTATTGATTTCAGCGGTTTTGTACCAAAATCAATTCTCCGTTACCCCTTGGGCAAAATTCATGAAACGGACCCTCGCCTCTTTCCATCATATTTTTGCTCAAAGTGATGATGCACTGGAAATATTAAAGGAGCATGAAGTGGCCACGGAATATAGTTTAGGAGGCGATACAAGATATGACAGGGTTAAAGAGTTAGCAGGACACCCTTTCCAAAATAAGGATATAGAGTTGTTTATTAATAATCAATCAGTGTTGGTTGCAGGCAGTACTTGGGGCGAAGATGAGCAGAAACTACAAGCCTTGCATGCCGCCAATCAAAATGTAAAAATGATTATCGCGCCACATGATATCTCTCCAAAAAACATAACTACTTTACAAAAATTATTCCCCAATTCAATTTTGTTTTCTGCAATTCAAAATACGCAAAACACAAGCGGTTATTCTACCCTGATAATTGACTGCATAGGTTTATTGTCTAAGCTCTATAGATATGCAACTGTTACTTATGTTGGAGGAGGATTTAACCGTGCAGGAATTCACAATATACTGGAAGCAGCAGCCTATGGAAAAACAGTTGTATTTGGCCCCAACTATTCAAAATCAAATGAAGCAAATGAAATGATTGCGCTGTCAATGGCCCATTCATTTACTACAAATGAAGAGCTCCTGAGTATTGTTGATGAATTATTAAGCAATCCACAGCAACTTGAAGAAAAAAACAAACAGTCAAAAGAATTTGTAGAAGATCGTACTGGTGCAACTGAAAAGATTTTACAACTGATTGAAAGAGACCGATTACTCTGACCACAAAAGCAAAATTTTATTTTAAAAGGCTTTTGTTACTTTTACAAATTCAAAGATTTTAGAAATCAGATGATATGTTTATAGAACCGAATAACAATAGCAAGACAGGTTGGATAGAAGTAGTTTGCGGTTCGATGTTTTCTGGTAAAACGGAAGAGTTAATCAGAAGGTTAAAAAGGGCAAAAATTGCCCATATGCAGGTGGGTATTTTTAAGCCTGAAATTGATGTACGTTATGATGCTGGAAAAATTGTTTCTCACAATGAAAGTATGGCGACAGCTTTTCCGGTAAGCAACTCCAACCAGATTATACCCTTAGCACAATCTTATAATGTAATTGGTATAGATGAAGCACAATTTTTTGATGAAAAAATCGTTGAAGTGTGTGAAGTATTGGCCAATCAAGGCAAACGGGTTATTGTAGCAGGATTAGACATGGATTATACTGGAAAGCCTTTCGGTCCGATTCCCCATCTTTTGTCGATTGCCAACTATGTTACAAAACTCCATGCCATCTGCATGAAATGTGGAGGTATTGCCAGCTACTCCTACAGAACAACACAAAATAAAGACCAGGTGGTTTTAGGTGAAAAAGAGCATTATGAGGCAAGATGCCGAACCTGCTTTCACCAGTAAACATAAAAGTTTGAATACATTTAACCAATATAGATCGTTACTCAAGAAAGAAGTTTTGCTGGAAACCAGACAACAGCATACACTTTATGGCGTAATGCTATACATCGCATCTACTGTTTTCGTCTTGTATCTCACAATGGATGCCCCTGATTCCGATACATGGAATGCCCTTTTCTGGATAACACAATTGTTTATCTGTATCAATGCCGTTGCGAAAAGTTTTTTACAAGAAGCCAGAGGCAGAATGTTGTACTACTATTCCATTACTTCTCC
>JBKCGF010000242.1:0-1886 GCA_046303455.1 Chitinophagaceae bacterium
CAAAGCCAATGATGCTGTGATGAACAAAGCTGTAGCTGGTTATAAGTCCGTAAAATTATTTTTTGAAAAGGAGTACTTACCTAAAGCACCAACCAAGCCTGGTGTTTTATATTTTCCAGCTGGATTGACTTTCTACCAAGACAGGGTTTCTCATTTTACTACAACTGATTTGGGATATGATTCTGTTTTCAATATTGGTTTACAAGAAGTAGCTCGTATAAAAGCAGCAATGTATAAAGTAAAAGATGATGTGGGTTTCAAAGGAGACATGAAATCATTTATCGAAATGCTGCGTACAGACCCAAAATTCTATCCCAAAACAGGTGAAGATTTGTTGAAAGAAGCTTCATTTATTGCGAAAAACATTGACGGTAAATTGCCAATGTTGTTTGGCCGTCTTCCACGCCAGCCTTATGGTGTTGAACCAGTGCCAGAATCAATTGCGCCAACTTACACTGCAGGGAGATATTCGCCTGCACCCATCAGAAGTACACGCTCTGGTAACTATTGGGTGAACTTGTACAATCTTCCTTCAAGAACTTTGTATACGCTTGAAGCACTCACCTTACATGAGGCTGTACCTGGACATCATTTGCAAATGTCACTTACACAGGAGCTTGAAAATCTGCCAACATTCAGAAGAAACTTATATGTGAATGCTTTTGGAGAAGGTTGGGGTTTGTATGCAGAATCCTTGGGTTACGAAATTGGCTTGTACAAAGATCCGTACAGCAGATTTGGTCAGCTTACCTATGATATGTGGAGAGCATGTCGTTTGGTAATTGATGTGGGTGTTCATGCAAAGGGTTGGTCGCGTCAACAAGCAGTGGATTACCTCGCTGAGAATACAGCGTTGTCTATGCATGAAGTCAATACAGAAATCAACCGTTACATTGCGTGGCCGGGACAAGCATTGGCTTACAAAATGGGGGAACTCAAAATAAAGGAGTTACGCAAACGTGCTGAACTGGCACTAGGAGAAAAATTTGATGTGCGAAAATTTCACGATACCCTGCTTTCCGAAGGTACACTTACATTGCGTTTGATGGATAAGTTGATCGACAAATACATTGCAGCTAATAAATAGAATAGAACAATTTGTGGTGCATAGGTAAAGTATTGCTCTGCACCAAACCATCCATTTGTTTTGTAGATCAGATAAATTCCAATGGTACATTTAAAGCCTTCCCAAACATAGGCGTATTTGCCGCCATCCATCAATTCTGTCATGGCATAGATGTAGGCAAAAATGAAAAGGCCGTACCAGAAAATACCGGGACTACCTATAGTTGCTATGTTTGCAAAGAGATATGAAATAAAAAATAATAGCATAAACAATTGAACAAGCGACCAGGTTTGAAGCGCCTTGCTGGTTGCTGGATTGTATTTTTCAAAATGGTAAACGTCTTCAATTTTATACACAGGATATTTTTCAGCAACATCTGCTGGTCTCCAGCCTGTATGCATAAACCATATCCTGAATTTATCTCTCCAGTTTTTTGTTCTCCATGTATCAGCAATCAATAATAACATGTGCTGAAAATTAATTTTTATTGGATTCCAAGTCGCAACTGGCCGAGTAATACCATAAACAGGAGGGATGTGTTTCTGCTCTTCTTGAAACGTTCCAAATAATTTATCCCATATGATAAATACCTGAGAATAGTTCTTATCGAGATACTCTGGATTGATGGCATGGTGCACCCTGTGGTGAGATGGTGTTACAATAATCTTTTCTAAAAATCCCATTCTGTCAATCAACTGGGTATGGTACCAGAATTGGATGAAAAGATGCAAGGGGGCAACGACTGCAATAACATTTCCGGGAACACCCAACAAGGCCGCTGGCAATAAAAAGAAGGTGAATATTCTGAAAAAAACTGAAA
>JBKCGF010000243.1:0-3420 GCA_046303455.1 Chitinophagaceae bacterium
GCCAATCCGAAATTTCCTTCTTCAATCACCGCAAGAGCCTCTTCCAAAGCCTGACGTGTGGGATTTTGTGATCTCGCATATTCAAATCCCTTGTGTACACCTGGGGCTTCTTGTACATAGGTTGAAGTCTGGTAGATGGGAGTCATGATCGCACCTGTACTTGGATCAGGATGAGCGCCTGCATGGATGAATTGGGTAGCTTTTTTCATCGTTTATAATTAAGTTGTAAAGATAGTTCAGTTAGGCCGACTAATCTATCTTTGCACCATGGTAGCATATTACAGTCGAAAAGTACCCTTGGCTTACCAGGGAATTTTAAAAACTGTGCAGTTCATCAATGAAGTGCAAGAGGGAGTCATTATCCATGATTTGTATGTGCTATCAGAAGGTGCCCAAATGGGATTTTGGGAGCGATACCATGAGAAGCGATGGTTGAGTAAAATGATGAAAAATGGTAATCCCATTTTCGTATTTACTGAGTTTACCAGACAAAAAATCCAGAAAGCTTTTCCCCAATCCAAGAATGAAATAAATGTGCTTCCATTAGACATTAGTGACCAGTTAATGCCTACTGATGAAGATGCAAGAGATGTGGTGAGGTATCAGTTTGCCCAAGGGGATGCTTATTTTCTTTGTACGGCTCCCATTCACGATTCTGCCAATATTATACCATTGCTCAAAGGGTTCAGTCTGTTTAAAAAGCGGACCAACAGCAATATGAAGTTGGTGTTGTCTGGCGTAAGGGGGGAATTTTCAGCTGCTATTTTATTAGCCCTCGATACTTACAAATACAGAAATGATATCATACTATTAGATAACCTAACAGCTGCTGACCAAAAAGATTTGCTTTGTTCAACCTATGCCTTGATACATCCCTGCAGGTGGGAAAGGTTTGGTATGCCGATTTTGGATGCTTTGAAGGTAGGAGTGGCGGTAATGACAGCTGAAGAAAGTAGCATGTCTGAGATGGCTGGAATGGCAGGGATGTTTTTCAATGAAAAGGATGCTGCTGATATAGGGGAGAAACTGATTAGGGTCTATAACGATGAACAAATGAGAAACGAAATGATCGGTACAGGTTTGTCGCGCTTTCGTTAAATTTGCCACCTAAATTAAAAAAATGACACAATCGACCATCACCATAGATGTGAACCTCGATGAGCAAAAAATCCCGCATCAAATCATGTGGAATGCTACACAATCCAATTCTGAAGCCAAACAAGAGGCCAAAGCCATGATGATTTCTTTTTGGGACGGTAAAGAACGTGCAGCGTTGCGTATTGATTTGTGGACCAAAGAAATGATGGTGGATGAGATGGCTGATTTTTATTATCAGACCATGATGACCATGGCGGATACTTTTGATAGGGCTACCCATCAGACTGAATTGGTGGGCGAAATGAAAAGTTTTGCAAAAACCTTTTATACTAAATTTAAAAAAACACTGGAACAACAATGAGTCTCGAATTAACCGTAAATGAAAACATGAAAAAGGCCATGTTGGCCAAAGACGAAGTAGGATTGAGGGCTTTGCGTGCAATCAAGGCAGCAGTATTGCTCGCTAAAACAGCAGAAGGTGCAACCGCTACTCTTTCTGAGGATACTGAAATCAAGCTGTTGCAAAAGCTTGTGAAGCAAAGAAAAGATTCTCTTGAAATTTTTGAACGTCAAAACAGACAGGATCTTGCACAAAAGGAAAAAGAAGAGTTGGAGGTGATTGAGCGTTTTCTTCCTAAGCAAATGAGTGAGGATGAAATCAGGACTGTTGTTGCAGAGATTGTAAAACAGACTGGTGTGACCAATATGAGTGGACTCGGACAAGTGATGGGTGTAGCAACTAAACAATTGGCTGGTAAAGCTGATGGCAAAGTGATCTCTGCAATTGTAAAAGAACTTTTAGCATAAGATGGTAGTCGACCTCTTTCTTTTGTTATTTCTTTTGATGGGAGTCTACAAAGGATGGACCAAGGGGTTTATCATGGCCATTGCGACTTTCATCTCTTTTTTTGCAGGATTGGCTTTAGCGCTGCAATTTTCAGGCTGGGTGGAGGGTTATTTAAAAAAGCAAACAGATGCTGATCATGAGTGGCTGGCTTTTCTTGCATTTTTATTAGTCCTCATTGGAGCCATGATCGCCATTCGGGTAGTTGGAAAAATAATTGAGAAATCTGTAGAATTGGTTTTATTGGGTATTGTAAACCGGCTAGCAGGAATTGCACTTTATCTATTTATTTATTTATCTCTATTTGCCGTGGTATTGGTTTACCTCAAGCAATTTGAAATTGTTGGTAACGATATCGCAATTCATTCTAAATCATATGTTTATTTGATCAACTTTGGAGGATGGGTGATTGATTTTTTTGCTGAATGGCTTCCTGCTGTCAAGAACCTGTTTAATGATACAAAGGAGTTCATTCAACAAAAAACTTAATTGAAGCGACATTGACTTCCTAAGTGCAATAAGATTATTTTAATTCAGTCATTTTACTTTTCTTTGCTTCGACCTACCAACCCAAGAACCCATTTAATTAACCTGTTTCAGAAACAATTATGAGCTTACCATACGAGATCAAACAAGATGGCAAGTATAAGTTTATTGAAGAAGGTCAGGGTGAACCTTTGATGCTCTTGCATGGACTTTTTGGTGCGATGAGTAATTTCTCTGGAATTATTGATCACTTCAAGCATACCCATCAGGTAATTGTCCCGCTTTTACCACTTTTTGAACTTGATCTTTTGCATACTACGGTAGGAGGACTGGAAAAGTTCCTGGCTAAGTTTATAGATCATAAAGGTTATCGTGGTATTCATTTGCTGGGTAATTCATTAGGCGGTCACGTTGCTTTGGTTCATGTTTTAAAAACTGCACCAAAGATCAAAACTCTTATTCTTACCGGTAGTTCTGGCTTGTTTGAAAATGGAATGGGAGATACTTTCCCTAAGCGTGGCGACTATGAATACATTCGCAAGAAGACAGAAATTACTTTTTACGATCCTAAAACAGCAACCAAAGAACTTGTTGATGAGGTATATCAGATTGTAAACGAGAGAATGAAAACCTTGAAGGTCATTTCATTGGCCAGAAGTGCTATCAAAAACAACCTAGGAGATGAGCTCAGAAACATACATCTTCCTACCCTTTTGATTTGGGGCAATAACGATATTATTACTCCTCCTTTTGTAGGAAGAGAGTTCAACAAACTTATCCCGAACAGCGAATTGTACTTCATCGATCATTGCGGGCACGCTCCAATGATGGAGGTTCCGGATGAGTTTAACGTAATTCTTACAAAATTTTTAGAAAAACATAAGACAGCTGCAGCAAATTAAGCCTAATATTGGTCTATTAATTAACAGCATGACTTATTGCAGTCAAATTTTAGAGACGCATTTACCTACAATCGACCTTCATGATAAGGT
>JBKCGF010000244.1:0-5012 GCA_046303455.1 Chitinophagaceae bacterium
CACATGGACCAGCTTCAATGACGGTGCACGGGGTTTGTCTCCCGTCGGGACCGAAGATGCTGGTCATCCCAATTTTTTTACCGATAATTCCTTTCATTTTCTTTTGTTTTTGCCCTTTTCGGTTAAATGGACAGTGAGGCATAACCTCGCTTCAATCCCAGTTTGCTATCGACCTTTTCCGCTTTTCCCGAATCGTCGGGATGGAAGTACCGATAGTAAACAAACCTCGAAGGGCTTGTTTATATTTCAACTCTCTTTTGAGAGATAAAAATTAATTTCAGCGCTCCTTTTTCTCATGCCAACGACAATCAATTAGGAGATGAATGAAAAAGAACTGTGTTGTTCTGCATCAGCAAAACAACCCCAAGACCTCATCAGGCCTTGATTTCAACATCAACACCACTTGGAAGATCGAGCTTGCTCAATGCATCCACTGTACGTGAAGATGAAGTATAAATGTCAAGCAAACGCTTGTGGGTACACAATTGGAACTGCTCACGCGCCTTTTTGTTAACGTGTGGCGATTTCAATACAGTGAAGATTCTCTTCTGTGTTGGCAAAGGAATTGGGCCAGTGATGACTGCTCCAGTGCTGCGCACGGTTTTCACGATCTTCTCCGCAGATTTGTCAACGAGATTGTGGTCGTATGACTGCAATTTTATCCTGATTCGCTGTGACATAGTTAAATCTCCATTTTTTAAATGGGGATGCAAAAGTAGGAATAAGTTTTATACTTACAAAAGAAATCGCTAAAAATTTAGCGGGAAACTGGTGATTTTATAAAGAAAAAAGTCCCGGTGGGAACCGGGACTTAATCTATTCTCAATCAATGATCTGATTATGCCTCTTTTGCCTTACCCTTCACTCTCGCAATTACTTCCTCAGCAATATTGTTAGGTGCTGGGTTGTAATGTGAGAACTCCATGGTTGAAGATGCACGTCCAGACGACAATGAACGGAGCTGGGTAACATATCCAAACATCTCACTCAAAGGCACTTTCGCCTTGATTACCTGCGCACCTGCCCTGCTGTCCATTCCCTCCAACATACCTCTTCTTCTGTTCAAGTCACCAGTAACATCACCCATGTATTGCTCTGGGGTAATTACTTCAACCTTCATGATCGGCTCCAACAATACTGGCTTGGCCTTTCTTGCCGCCTCACGGAAACCTTGCTTAGCACAAAGTTCGAAAGACATAGAGTCAGAGTCCACCTGGTGGAAACTACCATCAAATACTCTCACCTTCATGCTCTCTACAGGATAGTTTGCCAATACACCAGTAGTCATTGATTGCTCAAAACCTTTCTGGATAGCTGGAATGAATTCACGTGGGATAGAACCTCCGAAAATATCATTCACAAACTGCATCGACTTCCCTGCATTCTCTTTCAACCCCTCTTCGTCTGCTGGACCAAATTCGAATACAATATCTGCGAACTTACCACGACCACCTGTCTGCTTCTTCAAAGTCTCACGGTGCTGAATTGAAGCTTGGAATGCTTCTTTATAAGCAACCTGAGGTGCACCCTGGTTTACTTCTACTTTAAACTCCCTGCGCATACGATCAACAATAATCTCCAAGTGCAATTCACCCATACCACTGAGGATAGTTTGCCCTGTTTCCTCGTCTGTCTTCACACGCAAGGTTGGATCTTCTTCCACCAACTTGGCAATTGCCATACCCATCTTGTCTACATCGGCTTGTGCCTTTGGCTCAACAGCTACAGAAATTACCGGCTCAGGAATAAACATATTCTCCAATACGATCGGATGGTTCTCATCACACAAAGTATCTCCAGTCTTGATCTCCTTGAAACCTACCGCTGCTCCAATATCACCCGCTTCAATGAAATCGATTGGATTTTGCTTGTTCGCAAACATCTTCATGATACGGCTGATACGCTCTTTCTTACCACTTCTTACATTCAAAACATAAGAACCTGCATCAAGGTGACCAGAATATACACGGAAGAAGGCCAAACGACCTACAAACGGATCAGTCATGATTTTGAATGCCAAGGCAGCAAAAGGCTCAGAAGCCTCTGGCTTACGTACCAAAGTTTCACCATTGTCTGGATTGATACCTTCTACAGCATCAATATCCACTGGTGAAGGGAGGTAGCGACAAACCGCATCCAATGCTGTTTGCACACCTTTGTTCTTGAATGAAGAGCCACACATCATCGGTACAATACTCAAATCGATACAAGCCTTACGGATTGCCTCATGTACTTCTTCTTCTGTGATAGAATTTGGATCTTCAAAAAACTTCTCCAACAATTTATCGTCATATTCAGCAACCGCCTCAATTAAGTTCTGTCTCCATTCATTTGCTTCTTCTACCATGTCTGCTGGTACAGGAATCTCGTCAAAAGTCATTCCCTCTGTTTCCATGTGCCAGATAATACCTTTCATTTTGATAAGGTCTACCACACCTGTGAAATTGTCTTCTGCTCCAATTGGCAACTGCAATGGAACTGCTTTCGCACCCAACATTTCTTTCACCTGCTTAACCACCATCAAGAAGTCAGCACCACTGCGGTCCATCTTGTTTACAAATCCAATTCTTGGAACTTTGTAACGGTTGGCCTGACGCCATACAGTTTCAGACTGAGGCTCAACACCATCAACCGCAGAAAACAAGGCAATCAAACCATCCAATACACGCATTGAACGCTCCACCTCTACAGTGAAATCCACGTGACCTGGAGTATCGATGATATTGAAATAATATTTTTTTGTATCAGCAGTCTGCTTACCCAAAACAGTCGGGAAGTTCCACTGACAGCTAACAGCAGCAGAAGTGATGGTAATACCACGCTCCTTTTCCTGCTCCATCCAGTCAGTTGTAGCTGCACCATCGTGCACCTCACCAATCTTGTGAATCATCCCTGTGTAGCGTAGAATACGCTCTGTTGTTGTGGTTTTACCAGCGTCAATGTGTGCGGCAATTCCGAAGTTGCGTTGAAATTTCAAGTCTGCCATGACTATTGTTTGTTTAAATTTTTATATGTTTTTTGCAGTGAGAAAAGGAACAATTCCTGTACCCCTCTTTTTGCGGGTGCAAAGTTAAGAAATGCACTGCAGATATGGAAATAAAAAAGGGCTGCTAAAAGCAACCCTTTTCCACATTTATTTTTTGAGGTTACACGCGGAAGTGAGCAAAGGCCTTGTTTGCTTCAGCCATACGGTGTGTATCTTCTTTTTTCTTGTATGCTCCACCTTCACCCTTGCTTGCTGCTACGATTTCGTTAGCAAGCTTGTCAGACATGCTGCGTCCGTTACGCTCCCTTGAAAAACGAACCAACCACTTGATGCTGAGAGAAATCTTTCTATCAGGACGAACCTCAGATGGAATCTGGAAGGTAGCCCCACCGATACGACGACTTCTAACTTCAACTGCTGGAGTTACATTGCTCAATGCTTTTCTCCATACTTCATAACCGTCTTCACCGGTCATTTTAGCAACTTTTTCAAGTGCATCATAAAAAATGTTCAATGATGCGTCCTTTTTTCCCTGCCACATAACGTTATTTACAAAACGTGTAACCAAGGTATCGTTGAACTTTGGATCTGGCGCTAAGGGTAACTTTTTTGCTCTTGACTTCCTCATCTATATAGGTTTCGATGTTTAATTATTATTTTTTAGCCTTTTCACGCTTGGTACCATACTTAGACCTGCTCTGCTTACGATCCTTCACACCTGCAGTATCCAAACTACCTCTTACAATGTGGTAACGTACACCCGGCAAATCCTTAACACGACCACCTCTGATCAAAACGATAGAGTGCTCCTGTAGGTTGTGGCCCTCACCTGGGATGTAGGCAATAACCTCAATTTTATTGGTCAAACGCACCTTGGCCACCTTTCTCAATGCTGAGTTAGGCTTTTTAGGTGTTGTAGTGTATACACGTGTACAAACGCCACGGCGTTGTGGACAAGCATCTAGAGCCCTAGACTTACTCTTGGACTTGATGATTTCTCTTCCTTTTCTTACGAGCTGTTGAATTGTAGGCATTCTACCCTTTTTTTAACGGGACGGCAAAGGTAGGAGTAAATTTTCAAAATCCAAACGACTGCTTGCCATTTTTTTGTCCCTTTTTATGAACCCACCTTCACCATCCACCCACGGGAGTCTGGAATGATCCCATCCCTGATCTCTGTAAGCCTTTGTTTCAGGGCATCAGCAACGGGTTGATTCAATGGGTTAAAAGTCATGATGAAATTTCGATAATTGATCTCTTCTATTTTGGCTACTGTGGCCGCAGTGCCTGAACCAAAGGCTTCAGTAAACTGCCCGGACTTATAAGCTTCAACTAATTCATCTATTGAAATTTCTCTTTCTTCCACCGTTATTCCTAAATCTCCTGCAACTTGTACTACACTATCTCTTGTCACCCCCTCAAGGATGGTACCTGATTCTAAACCGGGTGTCAAAAGCTTACCCCCAACCAGAAAAAAAACGTTCATGGTCCCGCATTCCTGCACATATTTATGCTCATTGGCGTCGGTCCATAAAACCTGATCGTACCCTCTTTTCTTTGCCAAAGCAAACGGATGCAAAGAAGCAGCATAATTTCCTGCAGTTTTTGCATTTCCTACACCACCAGGAGCAGCTCGCACATACTCCTCTTCTACCCAAAGGCGCATGGGTGCTGCGTAATAAGCGCCAACGGGACTCAATATCACATAAAACTTATAGGTTGTTGAAGGCATCACGCGCATCACCTGATCCGTTGCAAACATAAAAGGCCTAACATACATGGCATGTTCTAACTCATGTGGAATCCACTGGTCTTCCACCTGCAGCAATTTCTTCATTCCCCCTATAAAAAGTTCTTCTGGCACCTCAGGCATCTCCATTCTCAAAGCAGAACGATTGAATCTTTTCATGTTCTCAAAAGGACGATAAATGGCTGCACTTCCATCTTTCATTCGATAGGCCTTGATCCCTTCAAATATAGATTGCCCGTAATGGATGGCCGACAAAGCTGGTTCAAAAGAAATTGG
>JBKCGF010000245.1:0-5239 GCA_046303455.1 Chitinophagaceae bacterium
TTCTCTCTACATGCATTTTTATATTGAGCACAACAAAGGCCACCATAAAAATGTATCTACCAAAGAAGATCCTAGTAGTGCAAGAAGAGGTGAAATCGTTTATTTGTTTTATTTCCGTACAGTAATATTTGGTTTTTTATCCGCATGGAAAATTGCAGCCGATGAACAAAGAAAAAAAGGAAAGCCTGTTTTGCATTTTACGAACCAAATGCTTCAATTTCAAGTCGTTCAACTTTTGTTTGTCACTGCGATATATATGATTTTTGGCGGAATGGTTTTGCTTTCGTTCTTAGCTGCAGCAACAATAGGTTTTCTGCTTTTGGAAACCGTCAACTACATTGAACACTACGGTCTGGAAAGAAAGAAAACAGAAAAAGGATACGAAAGAGCCATGCCCGAACACAGCTGGAACAGCAGTCACGTATTAGGTCGATTAATTTTATTTGAATTGTCTAGGCACAGTGATCATCACTATTTAGCAAGTAGAAAATACCAAATACTCAGGCACCACGATGAAGCACCACAGATGCCAACAGGATACCCTGGTATGGTTATCTTATCACTGTTCCCACCAGTTTGGTTCGCGATCATGAACAGGAGAATCGATCAATACCACCAAAAACATCAGCTGATGATGGCTGAACCAAAATAAGGTTGTAAAACTTCAGGTATTTTAATGCCCTCCGGCGTTTGGTAGTTTTCCAAGATGCTTGCTAAAATTCTCGGCAAGGCTAAAGAACTTCCGTTGAGTGAGTGCAACAATTGTGTTTTACCATTTTCATCTTTGGTCCTGATCTTCATTCTGTTGGTCTGATACGACTCAAAATTAGAAACAGAGCTCACTTCCAACCAGCGCTGTTGTGCAGCACTGTATACTTCGAAATCATAGGTCATTGCAGAAGTAAAACCCATATCGCCACCACACAACAACAAAATGCGGTAAGGAAGTCCCAAGCTTTGTAAAAGCTTCTCCACATGCACCACCATCTCCTCTAAAAAACCATAACTTTTTGAAGCTTCCGTAAGACAAACAATTTCTACTTTATCGAACTGATGAACACGGTTTAATCCTCTCACGTCCTTTCCGAAACTTCCCGCTTCACGTCTGAAACAAGGCGTATAAGCAGTCATCTTTACTGGCAACTCTTGAGCGGGTATGATCTCATCGCGGTAAATATTCGTAACCGGTACTTCAGCAGTAGGAATCAAATACAATTCATCTGCACCAATATGATACATCTGTCCTTCTTTATCTGGTAACTGACCAGTTCCAAATGCTGAAGCTGCATTTACAACATACGGCGGAATATATTCTGTATAACCCGCTGTAGTATTGTAATCAAGGAAATATTGAATCAGAGCTCTTTGCAATTTTGCTCCTTTCCCTTTGTAAACAGGAAATCCACTTCCGGTAATTTTCACACCTGTTTGAAAATCTACCAGGTTGTATTGGGTTATCAGATCCCAATGCGGGACAGCACCTTGATGGAGTTCAGGGATTGCACCTGATTGTCTTATTGTTTTATTGTCTTCCGCAGATTTACCTTCAGGCACTTCATCAGAAGGCAAATTGGGAATACGGTATAATAAAGCTTCTAAAGCTGATTCTGCTTCTGCAAGTTGTACAGCAAAAGCATCAATACCTTCTTTTAAGGCCGTTACTTCAGCTTTTTTTGATTCAGCCTCTTCTTTTTTGCCCTGGGCCATCAATGCTCCAATTTCTTTAGACACCAGGTTGCGTTTAGCAAGCAGTTCATCCGATTGTGATTGAAGGCTTTTCCTTTCATCATCCAATGCAACAATTTTATCTACCAGTTCGAGGTCTTTAAATTGTTTTTTCGTCAACCCCTTTTCAACCTTTTCCTTGTTGTTACGTATGTAGCTAACCTGAAGCATGCCTGTTTTTTTGGCAAAGATAAGCAATAGCTAGGGATGCCTAAATGAGTTGAAGAATCTTGTTTAGATTTGCAAGATGAATGCAGCTGATGATATACAGTCCCGCTGGTGGAAACTGGAAGAGAAATTAATCGAAAGGTTTGGCAAAAAACCAGATATGGAATCCCTTTTGTTCCTGATAGGCGTACAGGAAGTAAATGGAGCTGGCCACCAGTTTACCAAAGAGCAAAAACAGGACCTGATGCATATAGCAGTGTGCACCTTGCTCATGTCTAGTGGTTATTATGAGCATGAGGGTTGGGATCAGGACGGATGGCCACATTTCAAACAACTCAAAGAATACAAATCGATGTCCCTCTTTGAACAAGAGAACCTCTTAAAAGATCATATCCTGTTCTATTTCTCACAAAATGAATTCTTATGAGACTTTCTGTTACATCATCGATCTTTTTATTGTTGATGCTCATCTGCTCAACCCCTATCGCACAACCTATTGCCAAAATAAAGAAAAGCGATCTCAGGAAAGATGTACTGATCAAGACAGATTCCGGTAATCTCATTCTAAGGCTCAAAGATGAGACGCCTATTCACCGCGACAACTTCATCAAACTGGTGAAATCACATTATTACAATGGCATTGCTTTTCACAGGGTTATTGCTGGATTTATGATTCAGGCAGGCGATGAAAAAACCAAGCCTAAGGCCGACAGCACTCGCTTTTTGAAGTCATACACGCTACCCGCAGAAATTTCAACTGATTTTTTTCACAAGAAGGGCATGCTTGCAGCAGCCAGAATGGGAGACAATGTCAATCCCAAACGTGAAAGCAGTGGCGTACAGTTTTATATCGTACAAGGAAAAGCATTTAATGATAAATCGCTGGACTCAGTTGAAACCTACAGGTTAAACGGTAGAAAAATACCAGCGGCTCAGCGAGAGGTGTATAAAACCCTTGGTGGAGCTCCGCACCTCGACCAAACCTATACTATTTTTGGGGAGCTAGTAAGCGGATTTGATGTGCTGGATAAAATAGCACAAACCAAAACCAGTGGAAGAACAGGAGGCGATAAACCCCTTGTAGATATCCGAATCAGAAAAGTAAAAATGATACACAGAAACGAATAGATATATTTAACATCTGAAATTTAAATTACCGCCATTTTAAATTATAACTTAAACTTGCAAAAAATAAGCACATGAACTTTCCTGAACAATTGCGTTATACCAAAGAACACGAATGGATTTCTGTTGATGGAAATGTAGCCACAATAGGCATTACAGAATTTGCACAAGGTGAATTAGGCGATATCATCTATGTAGATATAGATAGCATCGGAAAAGAATTTTCATCTGAAGCTGTATTTGGAACTGTAGAGGCTGTGAAAACAGTGAGCGATTTATTTTTACCTGTTTCAGGTACAATCACTGAAAAGAATCCTTTGTTGGATAGCCAACCAGAATTGGTTAATCAGGATCCTTACGGAGATGGCTGGATGGTAAAAATAACCTTGAAAGATCCAGCAGAAGTAGAAGCGCTTATGGATGCTGCAGCTTACAAAGCTTTGATTGGAGCTTAATCCAATGAAATTATTGATCAACAACAAGCTTTTACCTTTTATATGGACAGCTTGTGTATTCTACTTGCTGAGTTTTGATACAACAGGTGCCAGTGATTCAGCAATTTGGAAAGTTCCTGGAATAGACAAGCTGATCCATTTTATCATCTTTCTGATCTTCTCATACTTATGGGGTGTCTTTTTTTTACAACATTCCCAGTTTGATGAAAAAACCATCATCATCTCTATCATCATTTTTGGTATTGGTTTTGGTATGGGTATGGAATTTTACCAAAAATATTTCACCAACAGAAGCTTTTCGTATTGGGACGGAGTAGCGGATGCAGTAGGTACAATAGTAGGTATCTTTTGGGCAAAAAAAAGCCCCTATGGACATAGGGGCCGTAACCAAAACTAACTGCTTATGAGAAAAACAACTATTGCTTAATTGTTAGATGATACTTGCACTCATATTCCATTTCTACTTTCGTTAAAACTTTCAGAATATCATGCGAGACAGCACATCATCTATACCACACAATATAGAGACGAATAGAAAGCCTATATGGTTGTTAAAGAGTCTTTAAAACCAGAAACTGCTTTTTTACAGTAAATTGTTGTGAAATCCTTTTTCTTAGGATTGGGTCAGCTTACTTGCATTTTCTGCAAACTGAAGGGCATCAACCAATTCCCCGATATTACCGTTGAGTACATCCTGCAAATTATAGAGTGTTAAACCAATACGATGATCGGTTACCCTACCCTGCGGAAAATTATAAGTACGGATTTTTGCAGAACGATCGCCCGTACTAACAAGACTTTTTCTGTGTCTGGCAATTTCATCTTCTTGTTTACGTACCTGTTCTTCATAAAGTTTAGTCCTCAAGGTTTGCATGGCTTTCTCCCTATTACCCAGCTGGGTTCTTTCAGTCTGACAAATGACGACTGTCCCAGTTGGAATATGCGTAAGCATTACCTTGGTCTCCACCTTATTTACGTTCTGTCCACCTGCACCTCCACTTCGTGAAGTCTCCATTTTAACATCAGCTTCTCTCAACTCAACATCAACCTCTTCTGCCTCTGGCATTACAGCTACAGTTGCAGCACTGGTATGTACCCTTCCACTTGCCTCTGTATCGGGCACGCGCTGAACCCTGTGCACCCCACTTTCAAATTTCATGGTTCCATATACATCATCTCCGCTAACCTCCAGCTGTACTTCCTTGTACCCGCCCATTGTCCCTTCATTCTCATTTAAAACAGCAGTCTTCCAGCCTTTGTTTTCACAGAAACGTATATACATGCGCAAAAGATCACCTGCAAATAGTGAAGCTTCATCTCCACCAGTACCTGCCCTGATCTCCAAAATCGCATTTTTTTCATCTTGCGGATCTTTGGGGATGAGCATATTTCGGATCTGTTTTTCCAGATCCTCTTTTTGGGACTCCAAATCAGCTGTTTCCATTTTAGCCAATTCACGCAATTCCTCATCATCACCCATTAAGGCCTCACGGTTAAACTCAAGGTCAGATAGTAAACGCTTGTATTGATTGGAAGCCACTACAATTTTCTCAAGACTTCTGTATTCTTTTGACAACTGGCTAAACCGCTTATTGTCACTCACCACTTCAGGATTGGTAAGTGCCACTCCTATATCATCAAATTTTGCCTTTATGGCGTCTAATCTGTCCAGCATCTTATTATGAAAAAAACTTCTAGTAGATAATCTTTAATTTCGCCTGCAAAGTTAACTCATTTCGACTGATGAAATACCGCAAGTTTAGCGC
>JBKCGF010000246.1:0-2361 GCA_046303455.1 Chitinophagaceae bacterium
TTCGGTTTCAAGACATCCTTTTTTGCCACAGTGACAAATGATTTCATTGTCGAATACAGGGATATGTCCTAATTCTCCACTGAACCCAGATTTGCCATGGTAGATTTTTCCATCAATTAAAATGCCCATCCCAATTCCATAATCAAGATTGATGAGGATGGCATTCTTTTCGTTGCCTGCATCAGCATTTGAAAATTCTCCCAACACCATTGCTTTTGAATCATTTTCAATGACAGTAGGAATACCCAATTTGTCGGTCAGGTAATCCGACAAAGGTTCTTCCTTGAAATTGAAGTGATTGTAATTGTATCCTGTTCTGGGATTAATTCTTCCGGGTATATTCAGTCCAATTCCAATTAATTTTTTTGAAATCGACTCGTGTTTGTTCATGAAGTCCTGCACCAAAGCAGTCAGTTCTGCCAGTGAATCTTCAGTATTTGATAAATGATAATTCACTTTTTCAGTCACACTGATAATTCCCTTTTTAAGGTCCATCAAACCAAAATTCACATGATGGAGTTTGATATCAACCCCTAAGAAGTATCCCGCATCAGCCATTAATCCAAATGCATTGGCTCTTCTTCCACCAGTCGAATCTTGTTTCCCTTCATCTCTTAATACACCTTCACTGACCATGATATTCACCAAATCGGTCGCTTTTGGCACACTGATACTCAATTCTTTCGCAAATTCAGTAATAGTAACCGAGCCATTCTGATCAAGCAGTCTAAGTGCAGATTTCCTTAATTGTTTATTTTTAATAGCAACACCTCCAACTTCGTTAGAATTTGCTTTGGTTTTTTTGTTGACTGAGGTTTTCATCGCATGAAGATAATATCTTTTTAATTTTTTTTATCAAGAATTCAAAATTCCGATTTTTTATTTAAAATCCCAAGACAAGGCAACTTTGAATTTTGCTGCATTAGGACTAATTTTGCCACTCATTCATAAATCAAATATCATGGCATACGACGTTCTCGTTCTTGGTAGTGGTCCTGGTGGTTATCCAGCTGCAATCAGAGCTTCTCAACTTGGTTTCAAGGTGGCGATTATAGAAAAGGAAAGTCTCGGTGGGGTTTGTCTCAATTGGGGTTGTATCCCGACAAAAGCCTTGTTGAAAAGTGCGCAGATCTATGATTACATGAAGCACAGTGCTGATTATGGCATCAATGCTTCTAATGTGCAGCATGATTTTGTTGCTGTAGTAAAGAGAAGCCGTGGTGTTGCTGACAAAATGAGCAAGGGTGTTCAATTCTTGATGAAGAAGAACAAAATTGATGTGGTGATGGGTTATGGTAAAATTGCTGGAAAGGGCAAGATTGAAGTGACTGCCGCCGATGGTAAAAAACAAATGGTAGAGGGTAAATATATCATCATCGCGACTGGCGCGAGAAGTCGCCAATTGCCTAACCTTCAACAGGATGGCAAAAAAATCATTGGCTACCGTGATGCGATGGTACTTGCACAACAACCAAAATCCATGATTGTGGTTGGAAGTGGCGCGATTGGTGTTGAGTTTGCTGATTTCTACAATTCAATGGGAACTAAAGTAACCATCGTTGAATTCATGGATCGTATCGTTCCAGTTGAAGATTCTGATATCAGCAAGGAATTGGAAAAACAATTGAAAAAGAAAGGAATCACTATCCTTACTTCAAGCGAAGTAACTAAGGTAGATACTGCTGGAACAGGTGTGAAAGCTTCATTGAAAAATGCAGCTGGTGAGTCAGTTTTAGAAGCTGATATCGTATTGAGTGCGGTGGGTATTGCTCCCAATATTGAGAACATTGGTTTGGAAGAAAATGGAATTAAAGTTGAGAAGGGAAGAGTAGTGGTCGATAAAGGTCAGCAGACTTCTGTACCTGGTATTTATGCTATTGGCGACTGCTCACCTGGTCAGGCTTTGGCTCACGTTGCTGCCAAAGAAGGCATCAATGCTGCTGAAAATATTGCCTACCTCGAAAAGAAGTTCAACCACAAGCCTGAGGCTATTGATTATAACAATGTTCCTGGTTGTACCTATTGCTCTCCTGAAATTGCTTCAGTGGGTTATACCGAAAAAGCAGCCAAGGAAGCAGGTTATGAAATTAAAGTGGGTAAATTCCCCTTCATGGCCAGCGGAAAGGCAAGTGCAGCTGGCAATACCGATGGTTTTGTAAAGGTAATTTTCGACGCTAAATATGGGGAGTTCCTAGGTGCGCACATGATTGGAGCGGGAGTGACCGAAATGATTGCTGAAGTGGTAGTTGCGCGCAAGCTCGAGACCACCCACCATGAGATCCTGAACGCCATCCACCCACACCCAACCATGAGTGAAGGGGTTAAGGAAGCGGTTGCAGCGGCTTATGGGGAGGCGATTGA
>JBKCGF010000247.1:0-7458 GCA_046303455.1 Chitinophagaceae bacterium
GGCCAGGATATCCATCCTGGTCCTTTTTTTATCTCCTATTTTTTCGTTTTTTCATGCCCTTTTTACCTATTTTTGCGCCGTCAAAACGATGCCAATGATGTGGACATTTTTCCTGCAAGTCAAGGTATTGGGCCAAAACCCGGAATTGAGTAAAGCAAGCGACTATTTCCCGATTGGAATACAATTGTTATTTGCAGTCGGTTTGGTCACAATTATGATCCTTGGTTCTCAGTTGTTGGGTCCAAAAAGAGTGACTACAGACAAGCTCCAGAATTTTGAAAGTGGTATAGAACAGTTTGGTAATGCTCGTCAGCCAATGGCCATCAAGTATTTCCTTGTAGCCATTCTATTTGTGTTGTTTGATGTGGAAGTAATTTTCTTCTACCCGTATGCAGTGAATTTCAAGGGTTTGGGATGGGATGGTTTTTGGGCAGTATTGATGTTCGTTGGTTTTTTCCTTGCCGGCTTCATCTACATCATACGAAAAGGAGCCTTGCACTGGGAAGAGTAAAAAATTAAATGCCTGAAGAAACAAGTACATCAGGCGTTTGTTATATACAAAACAGTTGATTATGGCGCGTCCGGTTCGATTTAATTTAATTGAGAAAAGCTCCGCAGATCGGGGCATCAATCAGGTGCAACTACCTGAAGGCCATATGGGTGAAGGATTCTTCGCAACTTCTCTGGATAAGGTTGTAGGCCTGGCCAGAAAAAATTCAATGTGGCCACTCCCTTTTGCTACATCCTGTTGCGGAATTGAATTCATGGCAACCATGGGTTCACACTATGATCTTTCCAGATTTGGTTCGGAAAGGGTGGGTTTTTCTCCAAGACAATGTGATTTGTTGATGGTCATGGGAACCATTGCCAAGAAAATGGGACCAGTTTTACGACAGGTTTACCTGCAAATGGCAGAACCCCGTTGGGTCATAGCTGTTGGTGCTTGTGCATCCAGCGGAGGTATTTTTGATACCTATTCTGTATTACAAGGTATTGACCAAATTATTCCTGTGGATGTTTATGTTCCAGGATGTCCTCCAAGACCGGAAGCCATCATTGATGGGGTAATGAAAATTCAAGACCTGGTTCAGGATGAGTCACTTAGAAGAAGAAATGGAGAACAGTATAAGGCCTTGATGGAAGGTTATGGTATTCAATAAGGGTTGCACCAAAACAGAACTATGTCAATTACACATGATTTTATAAAAGAAAAACTCAGTAACCAGTTTGGCGACAAAATACTCGCCTGGGAGGAGTCTTATGGAATGCTCTCTGTAACAGTGCAGCACGACCATAACCTCAAGTTGCTGACCTTTCTTCACGATGAAACAAGTCTCGGGTTTCAATTTCTAACAGATATAACAGCTGTTCATTATCCTGATAGAAAAGGGGAAGAAATTGCAGTCGTTTACCATGTGCATAACCTAAAAGAAAATGTAAGGTTAAGAATCAAAATATATGTACCTATTGAAAAGCCGGATGTATATACTGCAACCGGTCTATTCAGCGGTGCGAATTGGATGGAAAGGGAAACCTATGATTTCTTTGGTGTCAATTTTATTGGTCACCCAGATCTCAGACGTGTATTGAATGTTGATGAAATGGATTATTTCCCTTTGCGTAAAGAATATCCTCTTGAAGACCAGACCCGCATAGATAAAGACGACGAAATGTTTGGCCGATAAATCAAAGTAAAATGACATCTGAACAAGTCAATATAAATTTACCAGAAGGCTCGATTGAGAAAAAGACAACTCGACTTAATTTGGGACCTACCCATCCAGCCACGCATGGTGTATTCCAGAATATTTTGGAAATGGATGGTGAGCGTATCATAAAAGCAGAGTCGACTGTAGGCTATATCCACAGGGCTTTTGAGAAACTTGCTGAAAGAAGACCACTCTATCAAATCACAACACTTACAGATCGTCTCAATTACTGCTCAGCTCCGCTGAACAATATGGGATGGCATCTTACTTGTGAAAAACTCTTGGGCGTAAAAACACCGAAGAGGGTAGATTATTTGCGTGTGATCATCATGGAATTGTCTCGCATCTCAGATCACCTGATTTGCAATTCAATTGTAGGTGTGGATACTGGTGCATATACAGGCTTCCTCTATGTGATGCAATACCGTGAATTGGTTTATGAAATCTACGAAGAAGTTTGTGGATCTCGTTTAACAACCAACATGGGTAGAATTGGTGGTTTTGAAAGAAATTTTTCTGATACTGCCTTCCAGAAAATTGAAAAGTTCCTGGAAGAATTTCCGAAAGTCTGGAAAGAGTTTGAAAACCTGTTTAACAGGAACAGAATATTTATTGAAAGAACTGTGGGCACTGGTGCTATTTCTGCTGAACGTGCTTTGAATTATTGATTTACTGGTCCGAACTTACGTGCTGCAGGTGTAGACTATGATGTACGCGTTCACACACCATATTCATCTTACGAAGATTTTGATTTTATTATTCCTGTTGGAAAGACAGGTGATAACTACGATCGCTTCATGGTGCGCAACGAAGAAATCTGGCAGTCGCTTAGCATCATTCGCCAAGCTTATGAAAAAGTGCAGGCATTCAAAGGTGCTGATGCTGATGTTTATCATGCTGATTCCCCAGAATACTATCTCCCAGCAAAAGCTGATGTTTATACAAAAATGGAAGCATTGATCTACCATTTCAAAATTATAATGGGCGAAACTGATATACCTGCTGGTGAAGTGTATAATTGTATTGAAGGTGGAAATGGAGAACTAGGATTCTATTTAATCAGTGATGGTGGACGTGCTCCTTTCAGGTTGCATTTCCGCAGACCTTGTTTTATTTATTATCAGGCTTATCCAGAAATCATAAAAGATACCATGCTCAGTGATGCGGTTGTTACGTTGAGTAGCCTTAACCTTATTGCTGGAGAAATGGACGCATAATGCATTCAAAAAACTAAAGATGATTAAGTTTTCAGAGGATAAAATGAAAGAAGTGAAAGAGATGATTGCACGTTACACAGAAGGGAAACAGAAGAGTGCACTCATTCCATTGTTGCATCTGGCGCAAGATGAATTTGGTGGATGGTTGAGTGCGGAGACCATGGATTATGTTGCGTCTTTGTTGCAATTAGAATCTATCGAAGTTTATGAAGTGGCTACTTTTTACAGCATGTTCAATTTGAAGCCAGTTGGCAAACATGTTTTCGAAGTTTGTCATACTGGACCTTGTATGTTGAACGGAAGCGATAAGATCATTGATTACATCAAGAAAAAACTGGCAATTGGTGTTGGCGAAACCACACCAGATGGCATGTTCACGCTCAAGACGGTAGAATGTTTGGGCGCTTGTGGTTATGCACCAATGATGCAGTTGGGTCTTCACTACCGTGAAAATCTTACTGAATCTAAAGTGGATGCGATTATCGACGAATGAAGAAATAAAAAATAAGAAAGAGGAAAAACTGCACCATGGCAAAAAAATTATTATTAGAGAAAGCGCACGTAGAAGGTATCCGATATTTTGATGTGTACAGAAGAGAGGGTGGATATGCAGCTGTAGAGAAAGCATTGAAAATGGATCCTGGAGCGATTGTGGAAGAGGTGAAGAAAAGTGGATTAAGAGGAAGAGGTGGAGCAGGTTTCCCTTCAGGAATGAAATGGAGCTTTCTTGCAAAACCAGAAGGTGTTCCACGCTATTTGGTTTGCAATGCAGATGAATCAGAGCCTGGTACATTCAAGGACAGGTACCTCATGGAATTTATTCCTCACTTGTTGATTGAAGGTTTGATTGTTTCATCTTTTGCATTGGGCAGCAATAGAACTTATATCTACATCCGTGGTGAATATGCATGGATTGTTGCTATTCTTGAACAAGCCATTGCTGAGGCAAAACAAAATGGATTCTTAGGTAAGAATATTTTAGGTAGTGGTTTTGATTGTGAGATTTATGTTCAACGTGGTGCAGGTGCCTATATCTGTGGTGAAGAAACTGCATTGATTGAATCATTGGAAGGTAAAAGAGGCAATCCACGTATCAAGCCGCCATTCCCAGCAATTAAGGGTCTATGGGGTTGTCCGACTGTTGTAAATAATGTAGAGACAATTGCAGCTGTTGTTCCTATCATGAATATTGGAGGTGAAGCCTACTCGCAAATTGGTGTAGGAAGATCAACAGGAACAAAATTGATTTCTGCATGTGGTAACATCAACAAGCCAGGTGTTTATGAAATCGATATGACGGTATCTGTTGAAGAATTTATTTACAGCGAAGAATATTGTGGTGGAATTCCAAATGGTAAAAAATTAAAGGCTTGTATTCCTGGTGGATCATCTGTTCCCATTTTGCCAGCTAACTTGTTGTTGAAGACTGCTAAAGGGGAGACTCGATACATGAACTATGAAAGTTTATCGGATGGTGGTTTTGCTACTGGTTCAATGATGGGTTCTGGTGGTTTCATTGTTTTAGATGAAGACCAGTGTATCGTTCGTCATACTTTAACATTGGCAAGGTTTTACAGACATGAAAGTTGCGGACAATGTTCACCATGCAGAGAAGGTACAGGTTGGATGGAAAAAATCCTGAATAAGATTGAATATGGAAAAGGTGAGATGAGTGATATCGATTTGTTGTGGGATATCCAGCGTAAGATAGAAGGTAATACTATATGTCCTCTAGGTGATGCTGCTGCATGGCCTGTTGCTGCTGCTATCAGACATTTCAGAGATGAATTTGAATGGCACATCAACAACCGTGAATTGTCTCAAACCCAGAATTACGGATTGGCGCACTACGCAGATCCAATCCATGTTCCAGAACAAGTAAACGCGTGATGCTATAAAAAATAAATATGGCTGAAGAAGTAAAAAAAATAAAAGTAACAATCGACAACATAACGGTAGAAGTGCCGATGGGTACAACTATTCTGCAGGCTGCTCGTATGATTGGAGGTGATGTTGTTCCACCAGCAATGTGTTATTACAGCAAGCTGGAAGGTAGTGGTGGTAAATGCAGGACTTGCCTCGTTGAAGTGAGTAAGGGAAGCGAAGCAGATCCTCGTCCAATGCCCAAATTGGTAGCAAGTTGCCGCACTGGTGTAATGGATGGCATGGAAGTAAAAAACATTACAAGTCCAAAAGTTAAGGATGCCAGAAGTGGTGTTGTTGAATTTTTGTTGCTCAACCATCCATTGGATTGTCCGGTTTGCGATCAGGCAGGTGAGTGTCATTTGCAGGATTTGGGTTACGAACATGGCAAACAGGGAACGCGTTACGAATTCAAGAGAAGAACATTCGACAAGCATGACTTAGGTCCGTATATTCAATTACACATGACACGTTGTATACTATGCTACCGTTGTGTGTTCACAGCAGACCAACTTACTGAAAAGCGTGTACATGGTATTTTAAGCAGAGGTGATCATGCGGAAATTGCTACATACATAGAGAAGTCGCTCGACAACAACTTCATCGGTAATGTAATCGATGTTTGTCCAGTTGGCGCACTTACAGATAAAACATTCAGGTTCAAAAACCGCGTTTGGTTTACCAAGCCAGTAAACGCACACAGGGAATGTTCTTGCTGCTCTGGTAAAGTAACACTTTGGCAGAGAGGTGAGGAAGTGCTTCGTGTAACAGCTAGAAAAGACCAATGGGGTGAAGTGGAAGAATGGATTTGCAATGAATGTCGTTTCGAAAAAAAGAAAACAACTGATTGGGTTATTGAAGGCCCAACTCATGTAAGCAGACATTCTGTGATTTCGCAGGGTCATTATGAGAAGACGGTCAAGCCCAAAGAAACTTTCTCTGCAGTACATGATGGAAGAAAGCCGCAACTACTAATGGATATTCATAGTGTAAGTGAAGTCAATGATCCTTCAGTTGATCTCAGTGCAATCAATGGACCGGCGACAGGTGAAGTATTTAATCATCCAAAACAAAAAGCGTAATGACCATGGAACTGTTGGCCATTGATTTGATGTTAGGTTTGGAAAAATTGCTTTTGATAGGAGCGATTATAAGTTTCTCTCTGCTTGTTGCCATGTACACCACTTATGCGGAAAGAAAAATCGCAGCATGGATGCAAGATAGACGTGGTCCTAATCGTGCGGGTCCATTCGGATTATTGCAACCTGCAGCTGATGGATTGAAATTGTTCTTCAAAGAGGAGATTATTCCTATGAGTTCAAATAAAATTTTATTTGTGCTCGGTCCAGCTCTTGCTATGATTACGGCTATGCTTACGAGTGCAGTTATTCCTTGGGGAGGTACAATTGAGATTTTTGGCAAACAAGTTAGTCTTCAAATTGCGGATGTAAACATTGGGATCCTTTATGTTTTTGGTGTGGTGAGCTTGGGCGTGTATGGAATCATGATCGGTGGATGGTCTTCTAATAATAAGTTTTCTTTGATTGCTGCAGTTCGCGGTGCATCGCAGATTATTTCTTATGAGTTGGCAATGGGACTTTCTCTTATTGCTTTGCTCATGATGACCGGCACTTTAAGTTTGAAAACTATTGTAGCTCAGCAAATGGAAGGCGGATGGAATATTATTTATCAGCCATTGGGATTTCTGATTTTCTTGATTTGTGTATTTGCTGAGTGCAACAGAACTCCATTTGATTTACCAGAGGCAGAGAATGAATTGAATTTTGGGTATCACCAGGAATATTCTTCCATGAAGCTTGGATTATACTTGTTTGCAGAGTATGTAAACATGTTTATCTCAAGTGCAGTAATGGCAACCCTGTTCTTTGGTGGATATGATATTCCATTTGTAAATGAAACAGATCTGGTTTCTTCAATTGGTGCAAATCTTACTGCACTATTGGGATTTGTGGCTTTGTTTTCTAAAATATTATTCTTCCTCTTTCTGTTTATATGGGTAAGATGGACGATTCCCAGATTCCGATATGATCAGTTGATGGATTTGGGTTGGAAAAAATTAATACCACTGGCATTAGCAAATATGATTATCACAGCAGTAGTGATGTTGTGGTTAAATAAATAAGTGTATGGAACTTTTAACAAAAAGGGCGAAAGTATTAGAGCAGAAGCCGATGAGCTTCATGGAGAGGTTGTATTTGCCGGCAATTTTAAAGGGCATGGCAATTACCTTGGGACACATGTTCAGAAAGAAAGCTACTATTCATTATCCAGAGGAAAAAAGACCTTTTAGTCCCGTTTTCCGTGGATTGCATGTTTTGAACAGAGATGAGGAAGGAAGGGAGAATTGCACAGCATGCGGATTATGTGCCGTAGCTTGTCCCGCTGAAGCCATAACCATGGAAGCGGCAGAACGCCAACCCAACGAAGAACATTTGTATCGCGAAGAAAAATATGCAGCGAAATATGAAATTAATATGTTACGCTGTATTTTCTGCGGATTATGCGAAGAAGCTTGTCCGAAAGATGCCATCTATCTGACGGAAACTTTTGCGCCCTCTAACTATAGTCGCAAGAGCTTCATATATGGC
>JBKCGF010000248.1:0-1371 GCA_046303455.1 Chitinophagaceae bacterium
TTTTGCTGCTTTATTACAAAAGTTGCAGGCAATAGGGTATTATCAGGAGCTTTTCAAATTTGCATATGGAGATGAAAATGTTACAGAGGCTCGTTTGCAAGAATGTCTTTCACAGTTTGTTAGAAGCATACAATCATTTGATTCTAAGTATGATCAGGGAAGAGCAGTTGCGCAAGACAACCAACAATTTCCAAATTTTACACAACAGGAAAATCTTGGTAAAACGCTTTTTTTGGCTGCACCACAGTTTAATGCTGCTGGTGTACGAATAGCTGGCGGATTAGGTTGTGCAGGTTGTCATGCTGCTCCAGAATTTTCAATTGATCCCAATAGTGGTAACAATGGGATTATTGGGGTATTAAATGGAGTAGGTATTGATATCAACAATACACGCGCTCCTTCATTGCGTGATTTAGTAGGAATGGATGGAACGCTTAACGGACCAATGATGCATACAGGTGTAATTACTTCTTTGAATACATTGATTGGGCATTATGGTCGTATTAATCTTGCACCCGGAAATACAAGGCTTGATCCACGATTAAGACCTAATGGAGTAGGACAGCAGCTTAATCTTAACGCAAATGAAGTTGATGCGGTTGTCGCTTTTCTAAAAACATTGACTGGCACAGCAGTGTATACTGATGCCCGATGGTCGGATCCGTTTTAGCAGATTGTTTATCACTCATAAATTGCAAGGTCTTCACCCATTGTAATTTTACCAGTATAATTTTTTCTGACTTCCTCCATCAAAGTTTCTTTTGATTCTTTGAAGAACAAGAGGTGAGTGAGTACAAGTAGACCAGGTTTTACTTGGTTGGCGATATTTGCTAATTGAGATGGAGAAGTATGAAAAGTGCTGTGGTATTTTTTCCAGCGATCTTCTCTTTTATCTAGTCCCGTTTGAGAAAAAACTTCGTGTACTAGGATATCGCAATTCATTGCATTTTTGACCAGCTCTTCGCTGTAAGTTGCATCACCAGAAATTACAATGACTTTATCAGGTGTTTCGAATCTGAAACCGTAGGCTTGGTCCCAGTTGCCATGGCTGACTTTAAACGCATATACTTTCACCAATTCATCCTGGTAGATGAGTCCGGGTTTTATTTCATGTACATCAACAATATAACCTCTTTTATCACCCATTTCCAATCCATCTATTCTGATCTTGATATCTTTTTTATAGGCCTTCAAAATATGATGGGTCATCGATTTAATGCCTTTTGGTCCGTATACTTCCAATGGAGCATTTCTATCCAATACAGCTGGAGTGAAAATCATATCAGGGTAACCAACTGTATGATCAGTATGTAAATGTGTGATGAATAATTTTTTCAATTGACTTGCACCCAGCGCAGGAATTTCTTTGCT
>JBKCGF010000249.1:0-1677 GCA_046303455.1 Chitinophagaceae bacterium
GAGATCCTTGATCTAAGATCATTGATGCCATTGGATTATGATGCTATTGAGAAGACTGTTCGAAAAACCAATCGTGTATTGGTATTGCACGAAGACAATCTAACTGGAGGAATTGGTGCAGAGATTGCAGCATGGATTTCAGAACATTGTTTTCAATACCTTGATGCACCTGTAATGCGTTGTGGAAGTTTAGACACACCTATCCCCTTTTCACCAGAGCTGGAGCAACAATATCTTGCAAAAGCACGATTAGATGATGCTATTCAAAAGTTATTGAATTATTAGTTCAATACAATTCCTGTATCAACTGCATCTTGATCATCTGCATTCCACTTGAATATTCAAGTCCGTTAATATTTCCTTTTTTGTCGCTTAAGAAAACAACTTCTCTGTCAAGTTCTTTGATCCAAAAAATATTGTCCTTCAACCAATGCAATTGTGTCTTGGTTCCAAACTCAGGATCTTCCATGTACAGTTGATTATTAAAGATGATTACTTTGGTTCTGCTGCCTAAAACATATTCATAGAGTCCGACAAATTTTGCAAGTTTCGTGCTATCTGTTTTTACAGGTTGTTTCATTGCCGGTACCATATCTGCAATTCGGTTATTAACACGAATTGGTCCCATTGAAGGAATGAGAGGATTGACAGTAAATGAAACTACTTTGTTATTTGCATCTCTGTTTATTTGCCAAACTACAAATGGATTAGATTTATCAAATAACTGGTCTTTACCTGCAATGCTCAGAGAAATTGGAGCAGCGCTTGAACGTTGAGCACTAATACGATTCAAGCTATCTACTCGTATTGTATAAAACGCTTTAATATTCCCATAATTATTTTGAAGTCTAGATCCATTATTTAATGATTCGTATACTCCTTTGATATCTTTCCATTCCTGTGATTTATTTCTTTGTTCTTTTGCTGCATGAATATCGTATAAAATCGATAAAACTTTGTTTCCTGTTAAACCAGCATTGGTGGTACCGCTGTTAGACATGACCAGAAAATAAAGATGGTCTTGTGGAATACGAAAACCTTGTGCGCGATAACCTCCAATTGCACCACCATGTTGTACTATGATTTTATTTCCCATGGTTGCAACGCCCCAACCCAAACCATAATTTGCAGAATTACCGGTAGTCAGTTGATAAGCGGTATGGGCCTGTTGCAGTATTTCTGGACCAATAAAATTTTTGTTGTACAGTGCTTCATCCCATTTCAGCATGTCGTCTACGGTGCTTACAATTTGTCCCGCTCCATATGCCCAGTACCAATCATATTGAGGCTCCATTTTTATTTTCCCCTTTGGCGTATTACCTGCATATTCAGCAGTCTTGTTGAAAAGTGCATAATTGCTGGTACCAAAAGTACTGTTGGTCATGTTGAGTTGACGAAGGATGCGTTTATCAACAAAATCGTTGAACGGCATTCCTGTTATTTTTTCTACAATGATACCCGCCAGCACAAAGCCTGAATTTGAATAACTCCAGTTGGAACCTGGTTCAAAAATCAGTGGTGAGCTCTCAAAGAATTTAATCAATCTGCTGTTGGATACTTTTTTATCTGCCAGTGTATCAAAGCCTGGCAACTCTGTGTAGCTGGGTATCCCGCTGGTATGCGATAAGATTTGTTCTATGGTGATGGTCTTGCCCCATGTATTGTACTGTGGTAGGT
>JBKCGF010000250.1:0-16956 GCA_046303455.1 Chitinophagaceae bacterium
ATCTATGCCTTTTACCAAAACACCCTCAATCAATCCTGCATTCTTTAAGATTGCAGATTTGTTTGCATAAGGTGCAAATGATTGGATCGATTTGTTTTTCCGAAGATTGTTTTCAACTGAATCGACACGATAAATGGGGGATGCTTCAGCTATTGTGGATTTTAGTGGCTCGTAGTGTTGTACCCTGACGTGTCCCCAAAAATGAAATATCTTTTCAGCTACTACTTGTTGAAAACCGTTGATAAAAGAAAGGGCAACAATCATTGCAGCTACACTTATAGTGGTTGCAAGTATTGACACGCGTAAAATGAAGGTGGAAAAGGCTTTTTTATTCCCCTTGATCAGATTTTTGGCTATATATACAGGAAGGTTCAATTAGATTTCTTGTTGGGTAAAATTACAAATCAATATTTGATTAATTTCGGTAATCATTACTTGAAATGAATAAGCTTATTTTCTTTTTACTTTTTTTAGGCCTTTTTAGATCTGAGCTCTTTGCTCAAAGAGAGCCAGATATGATGTACAGCCAATCGATTAAATCTGTAAAGCTTACAAAATTTGGCGACCAGCTGTCTTATCCTGTTATTGGCTTAAATTCAAGCGATCAATTAGAGCTTCACTTTGATGATTTGGAGGGGGGTGTTAAAAACTATTTCTATTCAATCGTTCTGTGTAATGCCGACTGGAAGCCAGCACAAATGAGTTATTTTGATTATGCCAAGGGATTTACACAAGTTCGAATTGCTACCTACCGAAATTCAGCGATTGCCTTAACCCGTTATACCCATTATCAGGCAAATTTCCCTGACCGAAATCTACAGCCAACCAAATCGGGCAATTACATGCTAAGGGTCTTTGTAAATGGCGATACAAGTAAACTGGTTTTTACAAAACGGTTTTTAGTTGTTGATGCAAAACTTTCTATGTCAGCCCAGGTTTTGCAACCCAGTAACCAGCAGTTGTTTTTAACTCATCATCGATTACAGCTTCAACTTAATACTAGGAATTTTGATGTGCGTTATCCTCAACAGCAAATAAGAATCAGAGTACTTCAAAATTTGCGTTGGGATAATTCGTTGTTTTTAAATACTCCAACTTTCATTCGTCCGGATCAGCTCCAGTACAGCAACGAGACTGAAATGACAATGCCTGCTGGTAAAGAATACAGGTGGTTGAATCTCCGTAGTTTCAGATTACTGGGTGATAGGGTGCAGCGGCAGGAAAATACAGATAAAGGATTTGAACTTTTTGTGAAAGAGGATCTTCCCAGACTACCTCGCCAATATTTTTACTACCGTGATTTAAATGGCTTGTTTATCAATGAAACTATTGAAAACATAAATCCTTTTTGGAATGCGGATTATGCTAAAGTGCATTTTAGGTTCAAGCCACCTGGTTCAATGGTTTATCCAGATGCAGAACTTGTGATCATGGGTGAAATGACAAATTATGGTAAAGACCCCAATGCTAAAATGATTTTTAATGCTGAACAGGGCGTTTACGAGACTACGCTTTTCTTGAAACAAGGCTATTATGATTACCAGTATAGCCTAAATAAATATTTTGCCGGAAAAGAAGTTTTTGATGAAACCCTTACTGAGCAAAATGCATGGGAGACTGAAAACCAATATTTGATTTTGGTATATTATAGACCATTAGGAGGACGTTATGATGAACTTGTAGCAATTCGACAAATAAGCAGTCAATTCAATTCTTCCCTTCGTTAATTTCTATTATCTTTGCGGCGGCAGGTCTTACACGACCAGCTCCTGCTGAACTCCCCCAGGACCGGAAGGTAGCAAGGGTAGGCGGTTGAGCGGTGCGATGTAAGCAACCTGCCATTTTTTATGTGAATAATTCGGTAATTCCTTTTCTTCTCTTTTAATTACCTTGCTTGCTCAAATAAAATCACATGAAATTTTTTATTGATACCGCCAATCTCGCACACATTAAAGAAGCAGCTGATCTTGGAATCCTTGATGGAGTTACTACAAATCCTTCTTTGATGGCAAAAGAAGGAATTAAAGGAAACGATAATATTCTTAAGCATTATGCAGATATCTGTGCTATTGTGGATGGTGATGTGAGTGCAGAGGTGTTGTCTACTGATTTTGAATCAATGATTAAAGAAGGAAAAGCATTATCTGAGATTCATCCAAACATTGTAGTTAAAGTCCCAATGATTAAAGATGGTATCAAAGCCATTAAATGGTTTACAGATCATGGTATCCGCACCAATTGTACTTTAATATTTTCTGCAGGTCAAGCCATTCTTGCAGCTAAAGCTGGTGCTGCTTATGTTTCACCATTCATTGGTAGAATTGATGATAGCAGCTGGGATGGAATTGAATTGATTGCTCAAATTGCACATATTTACCAGGTTCAGGGTTTCAAAACTGAAATTCTAGCTGCCTCCATCAGAAATCCGCTGCACATTGTGCGTTCTGCTGAAGCGGGTGCTGATATTTGTACTTGTCCATTAGATTCAATACTTGGTTTACTCAAGCATCCTTTAACAGATATTGGGTTAGCCAAATTTATTGAGGACGCTAAAAAAATGTAATTTAAAAATTACAGGTTCCACCAATAATTAAATTTCAAAACCACTGCTCTGTTTTTTACATTAAATGGAGCGGGAAAGTAATTGTCCGTATATACTATAAATAGGTCCGATGCTGGCTTGTAGCGCCATTGTAATCTTGAATTGATATTGATATTGTTTTGCTGGTTGTTGTATTGTACAAAGGTTGTTAGGAATAGATTATTCGTGAATGTAATATCCAGTCTTGGTCCAACTAACCAGAACGTAGTTTGGTTCCATGGGCTTGGTAGAGAAATGTGATTCATGCTGGCTGCCATGGTTAAACTCACGTAGGGTTGATAGCGGTATCCAATTTCTGCACTAATAAAATTTCTTTTACCATTATTATAGTAGCCACCAAATCTGGTAGAAATGCTATAGGTAAAGAGTTGTTGTGGTTTAGAGTTATAGGTTGTGCCAATTGCATTCCATTGGTGTTTGGTTCCTCTTCCCAATGTATCCTTTCCAAAATTTGTTGGATCGAATGGTTGCAACAGTAAAATGTTGTCTCGTGCAATCCATTGTGTGAAAGTGGACTGGTCCCTTAATGATAAAGTATAGGCAAGATAAGTGGTGTTTTCAGTGAAGCTGAAATTTTTATCGAAGAAATTAAATGATTCCAGTTTAATGGAATGTGATGCGATTTTTGGGTTTTTAACAAAGAATAATCGTGTGATACCAGGAGCCAACCTGAAATAGTCTTTACGAGGAACAAATCCCACATCTGCTGTATAGTTCTTTCCAACATATTCTTGTTGCCAGGATATCAGCCATTTTCTTGTAGCATATTGAAGGTTGGCTGCATGTACCCAATCTTCGCTCGTTGTTTGTTTTGAAAATGATTTTAGTAAAATTGCTTTGCCTGTCCAATGATTGTTCGCAGAGGCTAGGTTATATTCAATACCTATATTTCTGTTATAAGGGTTTACAAAATACGAGGCATCTTTTTCATCAGGTTTTAAAACTTGGTCGCGGTTGACAAAAATCAATCCAATATTAGACCTTGCAAATACCCTTCTTTGCAAAGCGAATACGGTATAGTTTTGAGAAGCCGTTTTTTTATCAAGTACTCTATCTGTCTGCATGTTCAAGAACCCAATTCTCCAGTCTTTATTTAGTTTACCACTTAGTCTTGCACCAAATTGAATAGGAGCATTCAAACCAATTCTTCTGGAAAAAAATGGTCGGATGTTGTTGTATCCAAAGTTGTTCACTTGGTCGCCATTTTCCAGAAAAAACTGTCTTCTTTCAGGGAAAAAAAGCTCAAAACGATCCAGGTTGGTTACTTGTCGGTCTACTTCTACCTGAGAGAAATCGGGATTAACAGTGAGATCCAGATTGAGAGAAGAAGTGACTGCTACTTTTGCTTCAAGTCCAACTTGTTGTTTCGTTGATGTTGGCGTTCCTGCAAGTTGGTTTTTGGAAATTCCTCCCAATACATATGGGATAATTGAAACATTGGTCCCGGCTTTTGGTGGTGGCTGGTCCCAAATCAGCTGACCTGTATACGCAAGTGAGGCAGTTGGGAACTGACGGGGCACAGGTGCCCAGCTAGATTTTTCAGCAACAGAAATATCAAGTCTGCTGAAATTAATTCCCCAAGTGGTTATACCATTCTTGTATCTTATTGTTTTAAAAGGGATGGATGCTTCCCAGATCCATTTGTCTTTGTAAGTTTTTACGTGGGAAGTCCATTTATTGTCCCAATTCAAATCAGCCTTTCCACCATCAAAGAGCAGGCCATCCCATTGGGCACCTGCAGCATTGGATCCGAAGGTGAATCCATTGATCTGGTCATCAAAAGGATCCATGAACAAGAGGAAGTTATCGTTTTTGCCAAAGCTGAAATCCCTTTTCAGTGACTCAACCATATAGGGTTGATTTTCTTTGAAATAGCAGATAGCAACAATGTAGAGATGAGTATTGTCGTATGACATCTTGACTTCAGTCTTCACCAATGCTTTGCTGGTATCCATGGGAAGCACCATATTGAAATCACTTGCTGTCTCTGTATCCAACCATGCTTCTTCTATAACGCCATCAACATGGATAGGAGCAGTAGCTTTTTTGATGTTGTACCTGAAATCAAGATTTTTTCGTTGAGCCAATAACAGGGATGGGGCAACTAAAAAAAACGCAAGCAATAATTTATACGGTGAGGTCAAGAATTAAAAGTTTCTTTCGTTTAAGCTACAGCTTTTTTAACTAAATCAGCAGCTTCACTTAAAAGAATCGCACTTTGAACTTTAAGTCCGCTTTCATCAATTAATTTCTTTGCTTCTACTGCATTGGTACCCTGTAATCTTACAATAATTGGAATATTGATATTGCCCAAATTTTTATAGGCTTCAATTACACCAGCAGCTACTCTGTCGCATCTAACAATGCCACCAAAGATGTTAATGAGGATTGCCTTTACATTTGGATCTTGCATGATGATTTGAAACCTGCTTCTACAGTTTGAGCATTTGCAGTTCCACCAACATCAAGGAAGTTAGCAGGCTCACCACCACTTAGCTTAATCATATCCATTGTTGCCATGGCTAAGCCAGCGCCGTTTACCATACATCCTACGTTTCCATCGAGCTTTACGAAATTCAAATTGTATTTTCCAGCTTCAACTTCAGTGGGGTCTTCTTCAGTCAGATCACGCATAGCCGCTAAATCTGGATGTCTGTTTAATGCGTTTTCATCCAAGTTCATTTTACAATCGACTGCAATGATTTTATCATCAGCTGCTTTGAAAAGTGGATTGATTTCAAGCATTGAGCAATCTAAGCCTACGTATGCATTATAAAGATTGGTAACAAATTTTACCATGTTTTTGAAAGCGTCGCCTGATAAGCCAAGATTGAAAGCAATCTTTCTTGCTTGGAAAGGAAGTAATCCACCTGATGGATGAACCAGTTCTCTGTGGATTTTTTCAGGTGTATCGTGTGCCACATCTTCAATGTTCATGCCACCTTCTGTGCTATACATGATTACATTTTGTCCCTTTGACCTGTCTAACAAAATAGATAAATAAAATTCCTTTCTTTCTGTAGGTCCATCGTAGTACATATCTTGTGCTACAAGTATTTTGTTAACCACTTTACCGGATGGTCCCGTTTGAATAGTAACAAGGGTTCCACCTAATATTTTTTCAGCAAACTCTTGAATATCTTCAGTGCTTTTTCCAACCTTCACACCATTGATACCTGTTTCTTTAACAGATCCCTTTCCTCTACCTCCCGCATGAATTTGCGCCTTTACAACAGCAAATTTGCTACCTGATTTTTCTTTGATTTGTTCATAAGCTGCCAATGCTTCTTCAACTGTGCTGCAAGCAACGCCTTCCTGTACTGGAACATTGTATTTTTTGAGCAATTCTTTGGCTTGGTATTCGTGCAGATTCATCTGTTAAAAATTTACGCAAATATAGTGCAGCGGTTCGATTTTGAGACATAAAAAAAGAGCAGTAATTTCTTACTGCTCTGGAGGCTATAAGGGTTAAAGAAAAAAGCTTATTTGCCCTGGTTTTCAGGTCTAAGACTGCGCACAGTTTTGCCTGCTTGCCACATTTCACTCTCTCTTAATTCTTTAAGCTCAACTTCAAGCTTCTCTCTGTAGTCGGGTTGTGAATTGCTGTCAATACTTCTCTGGCTCTCTTTACCAGCAGCTACACTGTCATACAAATCATTGAAAACAGGCAGGGTAGCATCTTTGAATTTTTTCCACCAATCCAAAGCACCTCTTTGTGCTGTTGTAGAGCAGTTGGCATACATCCAATCCATACCATTTTCAGCAACCAATGGCATAAGTGATTGAGTTAATTCTTCTACAGTTTCATTGAAAGCTTCAGAAGGAGAGTGGCCTCTTTCTCTAAGCACCTGGTACTGCGCTGCGAAAATACCCTGAATGGCTCCCATCAAAGTACCTCTTTCTCCAGTAAGATCACTGAATACCTCTTTTTTGAAATCAGTTTCAAATAAATAGCCACTTCCAATTGCAATTCCGAGTGCAACTACTCTTTCTTTTGCTCTACCAGTAGCATCCTGGAAGATGGCATAACTTGAATTAAGACCCCTTCCCTGAAGGAACATTCTTCTTAATGAAGTTCCTGACCCTTTTGGAGCAACCAGAAAAACATCAACATCGGCAGGTGGGATAATACCCGTTTGAGTATTATAAGTAATACCAAATCCATGAGAAAAATACAATGCCTTTCCAGGGGTGAGGTGCTTCTTTACAGTTGGCCACATGGCAATCTGTGCTGCATCACTCAGCAAATAACATATGATTGTTCCTCTTTCCAGAGCTTCCTCAATTTCAAAAAGTGTTTCGCCTGGTACAAAACCATCGGCTATTGCTTTATCCCATGTTTTTGAATTTTTACGCTGACCTACAATAACATTGATACCATTTTCTTTTTGGTTCAATGCCTGGCCAGGTCCTTGTACGCCATATCCTATAACCGCCACAACTTCATCTTTGAGTACTTGCTGTGCTTTTGCCAATGGAAATTCTTCACGGGTGACTACATTTTCTTCTGTGCCTCCAAAATTTAATTTTGCCATAACCTTTGTTTAGTTGTTTTAATTGTATGATTTAGTTGTTATACGATTTTCGAGTTTGCTTCCTCTTCTGAAATGGGTTCGTCAATGATATGTTCCTGATGTTCTGTCAGTTCAAATTCTTTTAGCTTTTCATGAAAGCCTTTGCTGTCTTTGATGATAGCTACTCTCGCACTTCTTACAAATTCAATTAGCCCATAGGGTTCAAAAACTTTTATTAATCTGTCGGTTTCCTCTCTTTGTCCAGTTGTTTCAAATATGGTATAATCTTTTCGAATAGCAACAACACGAGCACCGTAGGTTCTTAATAGTCGTTCGACCTTTACTTTTTCTGTTATGATTTCGGTAGGTACTTTATACAATGCAAGCTCCTGCCAAATGATATTATCATTGGTATTGAAATATACTTTCAGTACATCTATTTGCTTTTCTATTTGTCTAACAATCTTTCTAACAGTTTCTTCTGTCTCATTGAGTACAATATTAAAGCGATGTATGCCTTCAACTTCGGAGGGAGAAGTATTAAGGCTTTCAATATTGATTTTTCTTCTTGAGAACATGATGGCAATCCTGTTCAATAGGCCCACCTGGTGTTCTGTATAGATAGTAAGGTTGTATTCTTGCTTCATAATTTCTATTTTAATCTGATTTCACTTACACCACAGCCTTGTGGCACCATTGGAAAAACATTGTTTTCCTTTCCTACCATTACTTCCAACAGGTAAGGCCCTTTGTGTTCTATCATTGTTTTCAATGCAGATTTTAAATCAGATCTGTCGGCAACACTGTTTCCTTCAATTCGGTAGCCTTTTGCGACTGCAACATAATCCGGACTTTCAATATCTACGAAGGAATATCTTCTTTCATGGAAAAGTTGTTGCCACTGTCTTACCATTCCTAAAAATTGATTGTTCAAAATCAAAATTTTGATGTCAATGTTGTTTTGCATAATGGTGCCTAATTCTTGTATGGTCATTTGTATTCCACCATCACCTATCACTGCAACCACTGTTCTGTCTTTTGCACCATATTTTGCTCCCATGGCTGCCGGTAAGGCAAAGCCCATTGTTCCCAAACCACCTGAAGTGATATTGCTTTTGCTTTTGTTGAATTTGGCGTAGCGACAAGCTACCATTTGGTGCTGACCAACATCGGTAACAATAACTGCATCTCCATTTGTTAATTCATTGAGTGTTTTAATCACTTCACCCATAGTCATGATATCGGTGGTTGGATTCAGTTCATCATGAATAACAATTTCCTCCTCTTTGTTCATGCACTCGCTGAATTTATTTACCCAACTGGTATGTTCTCTTTTCTTAAGTAATGCAGTTAACAATGGAAGTGATTCTTTGCAGTCACCCCAAACTGGCACATCTGCTTTGATATTTTTATCTATTTCTGCTGGATCAATATCGAGGTGAATCACTTTTGCCTGTTTTGCATATCTGTCTAATCTGCCTGTAACACGATCGTCAAATCGCATGCCGACTGCTATCAATACATCACATTCGTTGGTAAGCAAATTCGGACCATAATTCCCGTGCATACCTAGCATGCCAACATTAAGAGGATGTTCTGTAGGTAAAGCACTTAAACCCAATATCGTCCATGCTGCTGGTAATCCGCCTTTCTCAATAAATGCTTTGAATTCTTCTTCTGCTTTTCCTAAAATGATACCTTGTCCAAATAATACCAATGGTCGCTCTGCTTGATTAATCATTTCCGCTGCTGCTTCAATGTATTCTTTTCTGATGTTTGGCTTCGGACGGTAACTCCTGATGTGAGAACATTTGTTGTATCCCTTAAATTCAAATTTTTGAAGCTGGGCATTTTTGGTGATGTCAATCAAAACTGGACCAGGACGACCACTTCCAGCAATATAAAATGCCCTTGCAAGTATTGCTGGAATTTCATTTGCATCAGTTATCTGGTAATTCCATTTGGTGACAGGAGAGGTGATGTTGATTACATCAACTTCCTGGAAGGCATCTGTTCCTAATAAATGCGCGAATACCTGACCAGTAATACAAACTAATGGGGTAGAATCAATTAACGCATCAGCCAACCCTGTAACGAGATTGGTTGCACCTGGACCACTCGTTGCGAATACAGTCCCAATTTTTCCTGAAGTCCTTGCATAGCCTTGTCCCGCATGAATTCCACCTTGTTCATGTCTAACCAGAATATGTTCCAATTGATCTCTGTAATCGTATAAGGCATCATATATGGGCATGATGGCTCCACCAGGGTATCCAAATATAGTTTCGACTCCTTCAGCAATCAAGGCTTTCATCACAGCTTCACTTCCAGTGATTTCGATTGGTGCTTCAACTTTTTCCATTTTTGAAATAACTTTTTCAGTTTGCATGGTCAATTATTTATCAGTGATACAACCTTCCGCAGCTGTTGTAACTTGTTTTGCGTATTTGTAGAGAATACCTTTTGTAACCGATAGGGCAGGCTGTTTCCAAGCCTCTTTTCTTGCTGCAAGGGTAGCATCATCTACCAGAACATTGATTTTGTTGTTTACAGCATCTAGCTCAATGGGATCGCCATCTTCAATTATTGCGATATTACCACCATCAAATGCCTCTGGTGTGATATGTCCTACAACAAACCCATGTGTACCGCCACTAAATCTTCCATCTGTTATCAATGCAACATCTTTTCCTAATCCAGCTCCAATAATGGCTGAAGTTGGCTTTAGCATTTCTGGCATTCCCGGCGCTCCTTTAGGACCGACATATCGTATCACTACCACATCTCCCTTTTTAACTCTTCCACTGCTGATGCCATTGATCAGATCTCTCTCTCCATTGAATACACGTGCCGGACCAGAAAATTTCTCTCCTTCCTTACCGCTGATTTTCGCAACACTGCCACCTTCTGCTATATTACCGTATAGAATTTGAAGATGTCCAGTTGCTTTTATTGGGTGTTCTATAGGTTTAATGATACTTTGTTTTTCAAATTCTATATCAGCGACTGTTGAAAGATTTTCTGCGACTGTTTTTCCAGTTACTGTGAGGCAATCTCCATGAATGAAACCTTTGTTCATCAAATATTTCATCACCAATGGAACGCCACCTATATTGTGAAGATCTTCCATTAAGTATTTTCCGGAAGGTTTGAAGTCTGCTATTACTGGAACTTTATCACTGATTGTTTGCACATCATCTTGAGTTAATTTTAATCCAATGCTGTGAGCCATTGCAATCATATGAAGTACAGCATTGGTTGATCCTCCCAATGCCATGATAATGGTCAATGCGTTATCAAATGCTTTCCTTGTCATGATATCAGATGGTTTGATATCTTTTTCAAGTAAAATTTTTATTGCTTTTCCTGCCTCAACACATTCTTTTTTCTTGTCTTCACTCAATGCTGGATTCGATGAAGAATAGGGGAGACTCATTCCCAATGCTTCAATAGCTGAAGCCATGGTATTTGCAGTATACATTCCTCCGCAGGCACCAGCACCCGGACAAGAATGTTTTACTATGCCTTGAAAATCTGCTTCATCTAATGCACCTGCAATTTTTTGTCCAAGTGCTTCAAATGCAGAAACAATATTTAAATCTTCACCTTTATAATGTCCCGGAGCAATCGTACCTCCATAAACCATGATGGATGGTCTGTCAAGACGAGCCATCGCCATGATTGAACCTGGCATGTTTTTATCACATCCTGGAACTGTTATCAATCCATCATAGTATTGTGCACCACAAACCGTTTCAATTGAATCTGCGATTACATCCCTGCTCACCAATGAGTAACGCATGCCATCCGTTCCATTAGACATACCATCACTTACACCAATGGTGTTAAATATTAATCCTACTAAATTAGTTTCCCAAACACTTTTTTTGACAACTGCTGCCAAATCATTTAAGTGCATGTTGCATGTATTACCATCCCATCCCATACTGGCTATGCCCACTTGTGCTTTTTTTAAATCCTCATCAGTTAAGCCAATACCATAAAACATGGCTTGAGCTGCAGGTTGTGTTGGATCTTGGGTAATTGTTTTACTATATTTATTCAGTTCCATTTTTTAAATTATTGTTGATTTTCTTATTTGAATATTTTCTTTGTGAATGGAAACAGTTGCTTTATTCATGATATGATCGCAAATGAGTTCTCCAATCGTTGAAGTAAAGTAAAAATTGACAGGATCAAGATCTTTGGTCACAAACCCATTTTCAATTGTCCAGTTAATTGCATCTCTAACTTGATTTGCTTCATCTGTTAATCCAAAATGAGATAGTAACATTGCTGCTGAAAGTATTGCTCCAATAGGGTTGGCAAGATCTTTACCTTTTGCATCATTGTATGAGCCATGAATAGGTTCAAAAAGTGGAGGGCCTTCACCAAAAGATGCAGATGGAAGCAATCCGAGTGATCCAGCAAGAGCGCTGGATTCATCACTTAGAATATCGCCAAATAAATTCTCTGTAAGAATAACATCAAATTGCTTTGGATTTGTAATCAATTGAATCGCTGCATTGTCGATATACATGTATTCTAATTGAACATCTGGATAAGACAATCCAATTTCACCAACTGTTTTTCTCCAGAGCCTTGATGTTTCCATCACATTGGCTTTATCAACCAAGGTGAGTTTACGTTTTCTTTGTAAAGCATACTTAAATGCAATATGAGTAACACGAGTGATTTCATCTGTATTGTAGATGCAAACATCTGATGCTTCTTTTTTATCAATGCTCAATTCCTTTTTACCAAAATATATTCCACCCGTTAATTCCCTGAGCAGCATAATGTCTACATTCTCCAGATTTTTTGATTTCAATGGAGATAAATAATGTAGAGAGGGGTATGCTTTAACTGGACGAACATTGGCGAATAGTCCGAGTGATTTTCTCAACTTAAATAAGCCCTGTTCTGGTCTGATTGCAGCATTGGGATCCTGGTCATATTGCGGTTCACCCACTGCTCCAAATAATATTGCATCACTCTTCAAGCAATTGTTGAGTACATCTTTTGTAAGTGGCTCACCATATTTTTCAATTGCTGCAGCTCCAATATCACCAAATTCAAAATTGAATACATGACCATATTTTTTGGCAATGGTATCTAAAACACGGATTGTTTGATGAATCACTTCTGATCCAATACCATCACCTGGTAAAACTGCTATGTTGAGATTGACAATCATTAAGCGGACTTTTTATTGAGATAGGTATTGGCCAATTGACTTAAGTTATCATCTTCCACTGCTTTTAAAGAATCAGCCAGATTTAAAAATTGGTCGTATAGTACATCAATATCATTTCTGTCGAATGTAAATCCGAGATTCTTAAATCGATAGGCCAGCGCAGATCTTCCACTTCTTGCAGTCAGTACAATTTTTGAAGTTTCAGCACCAACTTCTTCTGGTCTTATGATTTCATAAGTTTGGGCGTCTTTCAAAAATCCATCTTGGTGGATGCCAGATGAATGAGAAAAGGCATTAGCGCCAACAATTGCTTTATTGGGTTGGACAGGCATGCGCATAGTATCAGACACAAGCTGACTGACAGGGTTCAGTTTAGTGGCATCTATGCCTGTAGTTAAAGCCAGATGGCTATGCTGTTTTAAAACCATAACTACTTCCTCTAAAGATGTATTACCAGCTCTTTCACCTAAGCCATTTATCGTACATTCTATTTGTCTTGCACCATTGATTGCACCATAAATTGAATTTGCTGTTGCTAAACCAAGATCATTGTGACAGTGACAGGATATAACAGCCTTATCAATATTTGGTACGTGGTTCATTAAGAAGGCAATCTTATCACCATATTGTGTTGGTAGACAGTAGCCAGTTGTATCAGGTATATTGACTGTAGTTGCACCTGCAGCTATGACTGCTTCTACTACACGGGCTAAATAATCATTGTCTGTTCTTCCTGCATCTTCTGCATAAAACTCAACATCATCCGTATAATTTCTCGCCCACTTTACAGCCTGTACAGCCCTTTTTAAAATATCTTCTCTGTTGCTGTTGAATTTACTTTTGATATGAGAATCTGATGTGCCAATTCCTGTATGAATTCTTCCTCTTTTTGCATGTTTTAGTGCTGCGCCAGCAACTTCAATATCTTTTTCTACAGCACGACTCAATCCGCAGACAGTCGCGGTTTTAATAATTTTTGAAATGGCTTCAACTGATTCAAAGTCGCCTGGACTAGAAATAGGAAAGCCAGCTTCAATAATGTCTACCCCCAAATCTTCCAATGCCAATGCCAATTCAATTTTTTCTTTGGTATTCAATTTGCATCCGGGCACTTGTTCGCCATCTCTTAGGGTAGTATCAAAAATGAAAATTCGGTTCTCAGCCATAGACAACTTTTTAAAGGATTGAAACTTAAATCCTACAACCCTTAGGCTAATTTAAACCAATGTTTTTTTCGGATTTACCCAAAATGGGTCGTAATTTACGCTTTGTAACCGCTTAATATTTACATGAAATTCAGTGCTGTAGCGGTTTTTAAAGAAAGATAATTACGATGCCCAACAGATCTGCTGATGAATTGTTTCAACTGGTAAAAACTCTTGAAAAAGGGGAAAAACGCAATTTCAAGCTATATGTAAGCCGTAATGCAGGTGCAGAAGATCTCAAAATTACCTTGCTTTTTGATGCATTGGATAAAATGGATGTGTATGATGAAGATGCCTTGCTGAAGAAAAATCTGGCTATCCAAAAACAGCAGCTATCCAACTTAAAAGCTCATCTGTATAAGCAAATTTTAGTCAGCCTTAGCCTCATCAAATCTGAACAGGCAGTCGACATACAATTACACGAACAGCTTGAACATGCCAGAATTCTTTACAACAAAGGCCTATATCACCAAAGTCTGAAACTGTTGCAAAGGACAAAGGACCTTGCCAAGATTTACAACCAAATCACTTTCTGGGTGCAGGCTCTTTTCTTTGAAAAGAAAATTGAAACGCTTCATATTACCAGAAGTTTTGAACACCGAGCAGAAGAACTCGCAAATGAAGTCAATGAACTTAATGAGCGATTGACCATGGTAGGCAAGCTCAGTAACCTCGCTCTGCAATTGTATGGTTGGTATATAAAAAACGGGCATGTAAGGGATGAGGAAGAAATTAAGGCGTTAAAGCAATTTTACAATGCCAATATGCCTTCAGAAGCCCAGGATTATTCAGGGTTTTACGAACGACTGTATTACTATCAAAGTCAAGCCTGGTATGGGTTTATATTACAGGACTTCCTTACTTATTATCGAAACTGTCAACGTTGGGTGGATTTGTTTGACAAAGAACCTCAAATGATCAAAGTTGAACCTCAACATTTCATCAAAGGGATGCACAATCTTTTGAATGCTCATTTCATGTTAAGGAACGATAAGAAGTTTGTGAAAGACATTGAACGCTTTGAGGCATTTTATACTTCTAAAGAGGGGATGACCAATATCAATAATCAGGTACAGTCGTTTGTGTATCTATATTTGGCCAAGTTGAATCATCATTTTTTGGAAGGAAGTTTTTCCGAAGGTTTGAAACTCATTCCTGAAATTGAAGAAAAACTTTCCAGTTTTGAAATGCAACTAGATAAACACCGGACTTTAATTTTTTATTACAAATTTGCTTGTCTTTTCTTTGGTTGTGGAGATTTTGACAATGCAGTCCATTACCTCAACAAAATCATCCATTGGAAAGCAGATTTACGTTCTGATTTACAATGTTACGCGAGGTTACTCCACCTGATTTCCCATTATGAACTTGGAAATGACGCCATTCTGGAAAGTCAGGTAAGATCTGTTTACCGTTTCATGTCTAAGCTGAAGAACCTTACGACTGTCGAAAATGAAATTTTTACATTCATCAAAAGCTCTTTCAGCTATTCAAAAAAGGAAATAAGAGTTGGCTTTGAGGCACTTTTTGAGAAGTTAAAAAAGCTGGAAGGTAATCCAACTGAGAGCCGGTCTTTTATGTACCTGGACATCCTTTCGTGGTTGGAAAGTAAAATAAAAGGGGTTCCGGTTCAGGAAATAATCGCCGCTCATTTTCGCAACAGAATGCCTGAAGAAACGGAAGGCTGAAGTACTGGCATTTCTAAGAAGAAATTTATTGTAAATTCAGCCATTTTGACTACCTTTGCCATCCTTAAATTTGGCATGCCCGTATTTTTCCAAATCTGTTATAATATAAGTTATTGATTTTCAATAGCATGTATCCGGCGGTTGAGTCGGACAGACAGGTATTTGCGGCGCTAGAAAATTGTAAAAACAGATAACTTATTATGGCTATCAAAAAAGACAATCGCCCGAAATCTTCATTTTCAAAGATTACCATCAGCCTTGCCTCTCCAGATTCTATCCTTGATAGATCCTATGGGGAAGTGCTGAAACCAGAGACCATTAACTACAGAACCTACAAGCCAGAGCGCGATGGTTTGTTCTGTGAAAAGATTTTTGGTCCAGTTAAAGATTATGAATGTGCTTGCGGAAAGTATAAAAGAATTCGTTACAAAGGCATTGTCTGCGACAGATGCGGTGTAGAAGTAACGGAAAAGAAAGTAAGAAGAGAAAGAATGGGCCACATCAAGTTGGTGGTTCCAGTGGTGCATATCTGGTATTTCAAGAGTTTGCCAAATAAAATTGGATACTTGTTGGGAATCAGTTCGAAGAAGTTGGAAAGCATTATCTACTACGAGCGTTTCGTGGTGATACAGCCAGGTATTGTTGAAGAAAAAGGTAAGAAGCAAGGCGACTTGCTCACTGAAGAAGAATATTTAGACTTGTTGGATACCCTTCCTAAGGAGAATCAATACCTTCCTGATGAGGACCCGAATAAGTTTATTGCTAAAATGGGTGCTGAAGCAGTACATGATTTGTTGCTCAGAATCGAATTAGATTCATTGAGTTATACATTGAGAAATGCTGCTGCAACAGAAACATCACAACAAAGAAAGGCAGATGCCTTGAAGCGTTTGAGTGTAGTGGAATCTTTCCGTGATGCCAACAGCAGAATCAATAACCGTCCTGAGTGGATGGTTATGCAATATATTCCTGTTATTCCACCAGAATTGAGACCATTGGTTCCATTGGATGGTGGCCGATTTGCTTCTTCTGATTTGAACGATTTATACCGCAGGGTGATCATCAGAAACAACCGTTTGAAGCGTTTGTTAGAGATCAAGGCTCCTGAAGTTATCTTGAGAAACGAGAAGAGGATGTTGCAGGAAGCAATTGATTCTTTGTTCGACAACAGCCGTAAATCAAATGCTGTAAAAGCAGAAGGTGGAAGAGCGTTGAAGTCACTTAGTGATGTGTTGAAAGGAAAGCAGGGACGTTTCCGTCAGAATTTGTTGGGTAAGCGTGTTGACTATTCAGGTCGTTCTGTAATTGTGGTAGGTCCGGAATTGAAATTACATGAGTGCGGACTTCCAAAAGACATGGCTGCGGAGTTGTTCAAGCCATTTATCATTAGAAAATTAATTGAAAGAGGTATTGTAAAGACTGTAAAGTCTGCCCGTAAATTGGTTGATCGTAAAGAGGCAATTGTATGGGACATCCTTGAAAATATTTTGAAAGGTCATCCAGTCATGCTCAACCGTGCCCCAACATTGCACAGGTTGTCCATTCAGGCTTTCCAGCCTAAATTGGTGGAAGGAAAGGCAATCCAGCTTCACCCATTGGTATGTTCTGCGTTTAACGCTGACTTCGATGGTGATCAGATGGCTGTTCACGTTCCATTGAGTCATGCTGCAATTCTAGAGGCGCAATTGTTGATGATTGCATCTCATAACATCTTGAATCCGCAGAATGGTACACCAATCACATTACCTTC
>JBKCGF010000251.1:0-7823 GCA_046303455.1 Chitinophagaceae bacterium
GTTCAACCCCTCACTTCAGGAACTTGGTTCAATAACCAAACATACAACGAATATGTTCTTACGAACTCAGATGTAATTAGTTTTCACAATTACAACAGTGCAGAAGAATTGGAAAAGGAAATTCTGGAAAAACAGAAATTGGGTAAACCATTGGTATGTACAGAATATATGGCCAGAACACGCAACAGTACCTTCCAATCCTGTCTTCCTGTATTCAAAAAATACAAAGTGGCCGCTATTAACTGGGGCTTGGTTGCGGGTAAAAGCAATACCATTTACCAATGGGGCAAGCCAATTCCAGATGGTAGTGAGCCGGAATTGTGGTTTCATGATGTCTTTAGAAAGGACGGCAAGCCATATAAGCAAGAAGAAATTGACGTGATTAAGAGTCTAACTGGTAAAAAATGATATTTTTACCAAGTGCATGCAATATGATTTTTTAAAAAATAATTAATGGGAAAAGTTATTGTCGCAGGTGGAGGTGTAATTGGTCTATGCTCGGCTTATTACTTGAGCAAAGCTGGTCATAAAGTTGTTGTGATTGATCAGGGTGATTTAAAGCATGGTACCTCTTTTGGTAATGCAGGATATATTTCACCAAGTCACTTTATTCCACTTGCTTCTCCGGGTATTATCGCCCAAGGATTACAGTGGATGATGAGTTCCAGTTCTCCGTTTTACATCAAACCGAGATTGGATATGGATTTGATCAAATGGGGATTGACCTTTTGGAAAAGATCTGGTAAATCAACCATGGAGAGAAATGTGCCACACCTCAACAACATGCTTCAGTTGAGCAGACGTCTCACTTCAGAAATAAGAGACGATTTGGGTAACCATTTTCATATGAAGGAAATGGGTTGTTTGATGTTGTACAAAAGTGCATCAACAGAAAAACACGAAATTGAAATGGCGCACGAAGCTGCTGGATTTAATATTGAAACACGTGTATTGTCTGCAAGAGAGGTGCAGGAAATGGAACCAGAGGTGCAGGTGGATGTAAAAGGTGGTGTGCTATACCCAATAGATGCGCATTTGCATCCGGGTGATTTGATGAAAACGATACATGAACATTTGCTGTCAAATGGTGTGGAGTTTCATTTAAATACAAGTATAACAGGATTTGAAAAAGAGGGAAGAAAAGTTACAAAGGTGTTGACCGACAAAGGAGCTTTCGAAGGAGATGAGATTGTTGTAGCAACTGGATCTTGGATCTCGTCCCATCTCAAACACTTGGGAATTCATCTTTTGTTGCAAGCTGGTAAGGGGTATAGCATGACCTTTGAGAATATCAGTAAGAACCTGCATTATCCTTCTATATTGGTGGACGATAGGGTAGCCATGACGCCAATGGGAGCAGATTTGCGTATGGGTGGAACAATGGAGATAAGTGGTATAGGATCAAAAATGTTAATCAAGAGAGTTGCTTCAATCTACAAAGCAGCAAAAAGTTATTTTCCAGATTTACCTGTGGAGTTTCCAGCAGAAGATAAGATATGGTATGGTCTTCGTCCGTTGAGTCCAGATGGTCTTCCTTATTTGGGAAGACATTCTAAATACGATAATCTTGTTATTGCGGGTGGTCATGCCATGTTGGGTATTTCATTGGCTGCAGGATCAGGTAAGTTGGTGGAAGAAATTATCCGTGGTGAAAAACTTTCCATGGATATATCTGCATTTGATGTTGAACGTTAATTAATACATATAAAATGAAACAAATTATTTTAGCAGGTGCTTTTTTATTGGGACTCTCTTTTGCCTCAAATGCACAAAGTCTTGTTCCTTTATGGTCGACTGATTCTACTTTGCGTGTTCCTGAATCTGTATATCATGATGCTAAAACAGAACGCATCTATGTATCAAATATTGAAGGCAAAGGTGCATGGGAAAAAGATGGTCGTGGTTCTATCTCTATCATCACATCATCAGGGAAAATCCTAAGCCCTTATTGGGTTACAGGTTTACATGCTCCAAAGGGGATGGGTATGTTTCAAGACTTCTTAATTGTCGCAGATATTGACTCTGTTGTAATCATTGAACCCATTCGCGCTCAGATTGTTAAAAAAATTTATATCGAGGGCGCCCAGGCTTTAAATGATCTTTCTGTCGACAAACGTGGAAACATTTATGTATCTGATTCCAAGACTAAAAAGATACATATCATCGATGGATTGAAACTTGATGTCTCACTTTATCTGGACGGACTAAAAGGTCCTAATGGAGTTTTATTTGTCGACCGTACGCTTTACTATGTAGATGCGGGAGGGTTTTATAAGGTAGGAAAGGATAAGGAAAAAATTTTAATTGTAGATGGATTGGAAGGAGGCACAGATGGAATTGAGCAAATCGATGAAGAGAATTTTTTAGTTTCTTGTTGGTCGGGAACCATCTATCATGTAAATCTTAAAGGGGAGAAGAAATTATTGTTGGATACAAGGGGTGGACAAGTTAATGCTGCTGACATAGGTTATGATAAGAAAAAGAAAATAGTATATGTTCCTACATTTTACAAAAACAGTGTGATGGCGTATCAATTAGCACAATAGGTTCACTAATTTTTAAAAAAGCGCTTTAATTTAAATTACTACGGGCGGCAGAGAATCTGCCGCCCGTAGTGTTTATAGAATCAAAAAGTCTGTTATTTCAATTTACTTTCAAGGTAATTTACCATTTCAGTGTTGCCGTTAGCTTTTAGTTTGCTCATGATGCCTTGCAAAATAAATCCATTGATATAAGGGTTTACCTGTTCTTTAAGTGATGCAGGAATTTCATCTCTGAATTGAGTAATCAAATCGATAGAAGTTTTGATTCTATCATTGTTTTTCATGCTGCCTGCCATATCTGCAATTTGTTGCATCAGCATGAATTTATCATTTGATAAGCCAAGGGAAGAGAATTTGGTTGTCAGTTTTGTAAATATCTCTTCATTACCTGAAGCAATCAATATTTTATTTACTGCAACATCCAGATCGCCTTTTGTTGCTGTTTTAGACAGCTTAATTGCTTCATCTAGAGCTTTAAGTGAATCAACTTTACTCAGCGCAATCAACGCTGCACCTGAAACTGTGTAAGAGGAATCATTCACCAGGGGAATATAAATTTTGCTGTATTCTTTGTTGTTGGTGTTTCCAAGTGCAGTGAGCATGCTTGCTTTAACTGGGCGATTTTTTTCAGAAGAGACAAGTGTTGCAATCTTTTTTTCAAAAGCCTCTTTTTGGATCTCTTTCTTTAAATCTATTTTTGATAAAGCTAAAGCTCTTATGCCATGATAAGGGTCTCCAATTGCATCAAGGATTAATGCTCTAGCTTTTGCATCATCCAATTTTCTTCCACAAAATTCAATCGCCTCTCTTCTGTCCATATAATTACCTGCTTGATAGTATTGGTGTATGTAATTATCGAGGTTCTTATTTTCTTTTTTCTCGCAGAGTAGAACTTTATCACCATCTAAATTAATCAGATCTGGTTTGGTTTCACTGGCAATGTAGAAAGTGTCAGTTGCGGTTTCTATCCAAACCCAATTTCTTGATTTAGATTTGCCATTATATACATCAATGTATGTTGGTATTCTAAAAACTTTACCTGTGTTCTGAGTTTGTTTTACAACTACCATTACCTGTTTTTTATCTGCCTGGTAACTGTAGTTGATGTCTAGTTTAGGGTGTCCACTTCCGAAATACCATTGATTAAAATACCAGGTCAAATCTTTTCCACTTACTTCTTCTAATGCAAGACGAAGATGATGCGCTTCTGCTGATTTAAACTTATTGGTGGTGAGGTAGAGGTTCAATCCTTTATAGAATGCACTATCGCCAAGGTAGTTTCTTAACATGTGTAAAATTCTTCCACCTTTTGAATAGCTGACGGCATCAAACATATCTTCTCTGTCAGAATAAAAGAATCTTACTAAATCTTTTTTTGAATTGTTTCCGCCAAGGTATGCCCTCATGCCATTGTAGTTCTCTTCATCGCCTGCATCTTTTCCATATTTGTATTCAAACCATATTGTTTGGCTATAGTCGGCAAATGATTCATTAACCGTGAGGTTGCTCCAACTTTCAGCTGTCACATAGTCGCCAAACCATTGGTGAAACAACTCATGCGCAATGGTGCCTTCCCATCTGTTTTCATCGGTAAGTTCCCTTGCGTCTTGTTGAGCAAATTCTTGATGTAGTGTTGCTGTTGTATTTTCCATTGCCCCCGCTACATAGTCTCTTGCGGTCATTTGACTATATTTTATCCATGGGTAGTCTACTCCGGTCAGTTTGGAGAAATAGGTCATCATTTCAGGTGTGTTGCCAAATATTTTTTTAGCGACTGGTCCGTATTCTGGTTCAACATAATAGTTTACTTCTTTGCCTCTCCAGCTATCCTTCACCACAGCGTAGTTGCCAACTCCCATGAAAAACAAATATGGAGAATTAGGAAGGTCCATTTTCCAGTAGTCGGTTCTTGTGCCATCTGCGTTCAATTTCTGGCTGATTAATTTTCCGTTGCTCAGTGAAACGTATTTGGCTGGGACAGTCATGTAAATCTCCTGAGTAGTTTTTTGTTGTGTTTGGTCTATTGTAGGGAACCATACAGAATTGGATTCAGTTTCACCTTGTGTCCATATTTGAATGGGTTTATTTTTGTCCTCTCCTTTTGGGTTAATAAAGAAAAGTCCTTTTGTTCCTAGCATTGGATCTCTTCCGGATTGTTTTTCATATTCATCAGGTTTAGCAGTGTATTCAACATATACTGTATATTTTTCACCTTTCTTGTATGTCTTATCCAATTGGATATTTATCTGTTCGTTGTTGTATTCGAATTTTAAAGGCCTGTTATTGTTGTTGCTAACCAGGTTGAGTTTTTTAATCTCCATACCTTTTGCATCAAGTGTTAGTCGCGCAGTAGGAGAGAAGTGTGGAGTCAGCGTAATCCAGGCTTTGCCATATAGATATGATTTATCATAGTCAAATTTCACATCCAGTTTGGTGTGTACTAGATTGTTAATTCTTTCTGGTGTATAGCGAGGTGTTTTTTTCCAGCTGGTATCTTCTGCTGCTTTTTCTTGCCCAAAAGTTACAGTTGTAAGTACCATTGTTACTAAGAGTAGGAGTAGTTTCTTCATGATTACAAATTTGGACTTCAAAGATATCATAACGCAGCTCTCAATTATTTTTAATTGGATGAATGGTAAAAACACCTTGTTGTGTAGATTCTTTTGGTAATTTTGAAACATGCGTGCAAGTAAAATTAAACCTATCCTTTTCCTATTCGTATTACTGTTTGGGCATGTTTCAAATTTGTTTGCGCAGCACTATGTTTTTATTGAAGCAGAAGGACAGCAGCCTTTTTACTTAAAGAAAAATGGCGAAACATATTCGTCGACCGGAACAGGATTTGTCATTCTTTCAAAATTAAATACGAAGGATTTAGAATTCATAATTGGCTTTCCAAACAATCTTTTTCCAGAAGTCGTCTTTAGGGTAAAAGAATTAGTCAAGGATCGGGGATTCTTCTTAAAGCAAACTGAAAACAAAGGTTGGGTGTTGGTAGATAGGTCTAGCTCAGAATTGATTTCAGGGGGAATGGTAGCTGCAAAAACAACCATTACTACAGCACCCTCAACAATAGGATTTGTAGAGCTTTTGGTTGATGTAACTGGTGATAAAACTTTGGCGGATAGATCTTCTTTGGTTAATGTTCCTGCTGTAAAACCAGCAACAGATAATATCAAGAGTAAAACTTCTTCTTCTGTTTCCAAAAGTCAAGCTGGTCCGAAACAAAACAATAAACCAACTGGTTTAGGTAGTATCCGCTCCTATATACAATCAGATGACAGTTTAGCGCTGAGGATTACTTATTTTGAAAAGGGTGCCAAAGATAATTGGGATACAATTTATGTTGAGATTGAGAAGATGTTGGAGAAAGCATCAGCAAGTCCATCTGTGAAAATGGATTTGAACAATGGAGCAGTTGTGAACTCAGCCCCCCAAAAAAAGGAATCAATGAATGTTATTGCTGCAGCTGAATCGGAATTAAATCTTTCTGCTGATTGTGTTAATCCCATTGCATTGCCCAAAGACATTAGAGAGCTACAGAGAAGAATATCTAGGGCATCATCATTTGATGCCCAAATAGATATTGCAATCAAAACACTGAGTGAAAAATGCTTTACAACAAAGCAGGTAAAAGAACTGGGTACATCTTTCTGGGATGAACAAAACCGTTTAACCTTTTTTACAAGAGCTAGAAAATGGGTAGTTGACCCAGCTTTATATGGAGAGCTTGAGCAAAGTTTTTTGCAGGAGGGAAGTGTAAAAGCCTTTCGTGAAATGATGAAAAAGCAGTCCCAATAAAGCACTCTGTCTATGCATACATATTTTTTAGCGTTAGGATATAAAGGGACCAGGTTTGCAGGTTTTCAGGTTCAAGACAATGCACAAACGATACAGGGCGAAGTTGAAAGAGCCGCCTCTGTCTATCTCAGATCTCCAATTTCATTGACTGGTTCTTCCAGGACTGATGCAGGGGTGCATGCAATGCTGAATTATTTTCATTTTCAATCGGAAAGGTTATTGGGAGAGGACTTTATTTACCATGTCAATGCAATTTTGCCGCGGGAAATAGTTTTAAAGGGAATATATAAAGTACCAGAAGGGAGTCACTCCAGATTTGATGCTGTGGCCAGAAGATATAAATACCATATCTATAAGCAAAAAGACCCCTTTAAAGATGACCGGGCTTGGTACTATCCATTTCCAATGGATGAAGCCAAGCTCAATTCAGCAGCTTCATCTATATTAGGTGAACACGACTTTACCAGTTTTGCTAAAAAAAGAACACAGGTCTATACGCATATTTGCAGGATAGATCAGTGTTATTGGGAGCACAATGCTGAGGGTTGGATGTTTACGATAGAAGGTAATCGGTTTTTACGTGGAATGGTAAGAGCATTAGTGGCAACGATGGTTAAAGTGGGAAGAGGGAATATTGATATAAACGATTTTGAAAACATAAGATCTGCAATGGACAGTAAACTCGCAGATTTTTCTGCACCCGCACATGGATTACATTTAGATCGAGTAATCTTTGATGAAAATCTAGAACGGTATTTGATTTAATTTCTTTATCCAGTGAAAGCCTTGCTGGGACTGTATTTCAGAAATTAGTAGAAAAAAGAATCGATTTATTTTGAACGAATGAGAAAAGCGTCCTATATTTGCACCCCGCCACACAAAAAGCGGAGTTCTTCAAAACGATTTATCAGAATATTTTTCAAGTCTTTTTGAAAAATTATTTGGTCAAATAAAATTAAGCAGTTAACTTTGCACTCCCATTCAAAAAATGGGCAGCGCAAAACGCTGAAAGATCTTTGAAAGTTTGGAAAGCAGTAACACTCAAATGATCGGTGAACAACCGGTCAGAGGTAAGGTAAGACGCAAATTTTACAAATTAAATTGAGCAATCAATTTCTACATTATTTACAATGGAGAGTTTGATCCTGGCTCAGGATGAACGCTAGCGGCAGGCTTAATACATGCAAGTCGTGGGGCAGCAGGTTTGTAGCAATACAAATGCTGGCGACCGGCAAACGGGTGCGTAACACGTACGCAACTTACCCATTACAGGGGAATAGCCCAGGGAAACTTGGATTAATACCCCATATTATATAGGACTGGCATCAGTCTTATATCAAAGCTTCGGCGGTAATGGATGGGCGTGCGGTTGATTAGATAGTTGGCGGGGTAACGGCCCACCAAGTCTACGATCAATAGCTGATGTGAGAGCATGATCAGCCACACGGGCACTGAGACACGGGCCCGACTCCTACGGGA
>JBKCGF010000252.1:0-15384 GCA_046303455.1 Chitinophagaceae bacterium
CACAGCCAGTTGTGCAGAACAAGGCGACTGCCCAGTATATCTCAGATAAGAAAACGGCTTCTGCTGTTGCCCTCCACCCTATTGGTGCTGTTACCAAAAACACAGAAGGTAAAGAGCTGACGGAAATGGTGGATATGAAAAATGCGGGTGCAATCGCATTTGGTGATGGCAAAAAATCAATTCAATCTGCTGGACTGCTAATCAAAGCGCTTCAATATGTAAAAGCTTTTGATGGTGTGATTATGCAGTTGCCAGACGACCAATCTGTAGCTCCTCACGGACTCATGAATGAGGGCGTTGTTTCTACACAAATCGGACTACCAGGTAAACCAGCCCTTGCAGAAGAAATCATAGTATCAAGGGATATTGAATTGCTTCGTTATACCAATTCTAAATTGCATATCACTGGTATCACATTGGCATCTTCAGTCGAATTGATCAAAAAGGCCAAAGCAGATGGACTGAACATTACTTGTTCTACTCCTCTACATAATTTAGTTTTCAATGAAACTGAATTACTCAAAGGATACAATACCAACCTAAAAGTCAATCCCCCACTTCGTTCTGAAAAAAACAGATTGGCGCTGATTGAGTCAGTTAAAACTGGTGTGATAGATTGTGTTACAACTCACCATACTCCGCAAAACAAAGATGCTAAAATCTGTGAATTTGAATATGCTGGTTATGGTGCATTGGGACTAGAAGCGGCCTTTGGTATATTAAATACAATTGGCTTAGGTGAGGAAGAAATTCTTAATGCGATTTGTTATAACCCAAGGAAGATTTTTGGATTGTCATCAGTAATTGAAAAAGGAACTAATGCTGATTTCACTTTATTTGAATCTGGTTCAACATCCTCTTTCCAAAAAGAACAGCTTTGCTCAAAAAGCGAAAATTGTCCCTATATTGGTCTTGCAACCAAAGGGACAGTCAAAGCGGTAATCCTAAACAATACAACCAACATCAATTCATAACATGGAAAATTTATCAAAACTCCATAACAAAGAGACACTTCAGTTTGGTCTCCTATCAGCACTTGCTGCTATTCTGATTTTTGTTGTCATTTATATTTTAGGTGCATCCTATTTTATGAGTCCATTGGTTTGGATTTCATCGTATTTGCTGCCAATTGTCTTTGCAGTTTGGGGAGGAATTGTAGCCAAGAAAAAAAGTGATGGTTATCTGCAATTCAAAGAAGCTTTAAAAATAAGCTTTGGTGTCTTAGTTATTACAGGTTTCATATCTACCCTTTTCAGTTATTTTGTATTCAATGTACTTGATGTTTCATTTGCCGAAAGCGTAAAACAATTGAGTATTGAAAAGACCATGGAGTTCATGCAAAAATTTAATGTACCTGATACAGAAATTGACAAAGCAATTGATGGTATGATTCAGCAGGATATGTTCTCTCTCGGAAGTCTCATGAAATCATATGCTTTTGTTTGTATAGTTTATTTTATTGAGGCTTTGATTATTGCTGCAATTATCAAAAAGAAAAAGCCTGAAACTCCTTTTTAATTTTACTTCATGAATATATCCGTCATCATACCATTGAAAGATGAGGCAGAATCACTGCCAGAACTCACTTCGTGTATCAAGAAAGTGATGGAGGCTAATGCGTATAGCTATGAAGTCATCTTAATTGATGATGGAAGCCGTGATGATTCATGGAAAGTGATTTCTGAAATTCATGCTGCTGATGATCGTTTCAAAGGCATTAAATTCAAACGCAATTATGGTAAATCCGCTGCTTTGAATGTAGGTTTCAGAGAAGCCAAAGGAGATGTGGTCATCACCATGGATGCTGATCTTCAAGATAGTCCAGATGAAATTCCTTCACTCTACCGCAAAGTAATGCACGAAGGATTTGATTTAGTGAGTGGCTGGAAGAAAAAGCGTTTTGATAATGTTCTTACAAAGAATATACCTTCTAAGTTTTTCAATGCGGTAACTCGAAAAATGTCGGGCATACAACTCAATGATTTTAACTGTGGCTTGAAAGCTTATACCAATGATGTGATCAAGAATATAGAAGTCTATGGTGAAATGCACAGGTATATTCCAGTTCTTGCAAAATGGGCTGGGTTCTCTAAGATTGGTGAAAAAGAGGTGGAACACCGTGCAAGAAAATACGGGACATCTAAATTTGGCTGGGAAAGATTTGTGAATGGTTTTCTGGATCTCACCACTATCATGTTCATTGGAAAGTTTGGTAAAAAGCCTATGCAATTCTTTGGATTATTAGGTACACTTTCCTTTATGATTGGTTTTTTAATCAGTCTATATCTTATTGTTTCTAAAATATTAGATGTTGATTTCGCAATTACCAATAGACCACTTTTCTATATAGCACTTACCATCATGGTAATTGGTACACAACTCTTTCTCGCAGGATTTATTGGAGAGTTGGTTTCACGAAATGCAAATGATAGGAACAGTTATAATATTGACGCCAAAAAAGGATTATAATCAATATGAGGAAGTCCGATAAACCTTTGGTCGTTTTTCTCGGACCCGCTCATCCATATCGCGGTGGTATTGCTTCTTTTTCCAACAGACTGGCGCATGAGTTCAATCAACACGACTGGCAATCGATTGTCTATACATTTTCATTACAGTATCCTAATTTTCTGTTTCCGGGTAAAACACAGTACGCAACAGAACCAGAGCGTTATGGTCTGGAAATTCAACAAGCAGTTAATTCTATCAATCCTTTGAATTGGTTGAAAGTTGGTAATGAGTTAAATCGTCTTGCTCCAGATTTGATTATAGTTCGTTACTGGTTGCCCTTCATGGCACCCGCTTTTGGTAGCATTTTAAGGTTGGCCAAACGCAATAGAAAAACCAAAGTCATCTGTATTGCAGATAATATAATTCCACATGAGAAACGTCTTGGTGATGCAGTATTAACCCAATACTTTCAATCATCAGTTGACGGGTTTGTCGCTATGAGCGAACAAGTAATGAATGATCTGAGGAAACTAAATATCGATAAGCCGCGAATCTTACTCTCCCATCCTTTATTTGATCATTTTGGCGAAAAAATTGATCAGCAACAAGCCAAGCAAACTTTAGGATTAAAAGCTGAAGATAAAGTCCTTTTGTTCTTCGGATTCATCAGACATTACAAAGGGGTTGATTTGCTCTTGAAAGCAATGGCTGAAGAGCGTGTTAAACAATTAGGTCTAAAACTCATCATTGCTGGCGAATTTTATGAAGAAGAATCAACCTATTTTGATTTGGTCAAAGAATTGGGTATAAAAGAAAATATCATTTTTCTGAATGAATTCATACCTGATGAAAAAGTAGCCTTACTCATGAGTGCAGCAGATGTATTGATTCAACCCTATCGCCATGCTACACAAAGTGGGGTTACACCATTGGCCATGCATTTTGATTTACCTATGATTGTCACCAATGCTGGTGGACTCAAAGAGATGGTTGTAGATAAAGTGACTGGATTGGTAGTTGAAATTAATTCTCTTTCGATTGCTGAAGGAATCAGTGAATATTTTAATAGAGGAAAATCCTCTTTTGTTGAAGCACTGAGGAATGAGAAATCAAAGTTTTCCTGGTCAGTTATGGTAAAAGGTTTAGTTAATTTTTTTGATCGACTTCATTAAGTCAAATAATTGCTCAACTTTGATGAAGCATGTTAAAATCAAAAACTCATATTCTCATTTTTTTCTTACTGCTCTGTTCAGTATCAATTCATGCTCAAGTTCAATTTGAAAGAACTACTTTATCATATTTGAAAAAGAAAGAAGATAGTCTTGCTCAATTAGGTAGACAAATTGTGGAACCTGAAGATGCAGCTGTTCGGTTTAGAGCGGATAGCCAATTTACACGTATTCTAGTGCGATCTTTAAGAGTACCTAATTCATTTTATTATCAATTTGATTCACTTGTAACTATTTCAAGATTATATGCGCCAGATAGTGCATTCAGGATATTTACCTGGCAGGTGAGTCGCGATGCAGATCTTCACAGAAGACATGGAGCCATTCAAATGAAAACGGCTGATGGTTCATTGAAATTGTTTCCATTAATCGACCGGAGCATCATTATCCAAAACCAGGAAGATACTGTCACCAATCATGAATGGTGGATTGGTGCTATTTATTACAAGATTATAGTGAAGAAATACAACAATAAAAACTACTATACGCTATTGGGTTACGATGAAAACTCAATAAGAAGTACCAAAAAAAGAATTGAGGTATTGAGTTTCGATGCAAAAGGAAATCCAGTATTTGGGGGTCAATTTTTTACATTCAATCAGGATACCATCAAAAAAACCGTTCAGTCGAGGTTCAATATTGAATACAAGAAAAATGGTAATGCACGGATAGTATATGATGATGAGTTAGATATGCTTATCTATGATCATTTGATTTCAGAAAGCAATGAACCCGCAAAAAAATACACCTATATCCCTGATGGAGATTACGAAGGTTTTAAATGGGTAAATGGCAAGTGGCAACACATAGAAAAGGTCTTCAACCAAAAATTGGAAGACGGCCAGGCGCCAATGGTTAAGCCAGTTACCGAGAAAAAACTACCAGTTAAAAAAGGCGGTTAATCATCCAGTTTTAGTACTGCTAAGAAGGCTTCCTGTGGAACTTCTACGTTACCAATTTGACGCATTCTTTTCTTACCCTCTTTCTGCTTTTCAAGTAGTTTACGTTTACGACTGATATCACCACCATAACATTTGGCAGTTACGTCTTTTCTCATTGCAGAGATATTCTCTCTAGCAACAACCTTTGCACCAATTGCAGCTTGAATGGCAATTTGGAATTGCTGACGTGGTAAAAGTTCTTTTAGTTTTTCGCAAAGCTTACGTCCAAACTCTTGTGCTCGACTTCTGTGGATCAAAGCAGAAAGTGCATCTACTTTTTCGTTGTTCAATAGAATATCCATCTTTACGATGTCGCTGTCTCTATAGCCAATTGGACTATAATCAAATGATGCATAACCTCTGGTCTGGCTCTTCAGTTTATCGTAGAAATCAAATACGATTTCAGTAAGTGGCATTTCAAAAATGAGCTCTACCCTGGTTTGAGTAAGATAGCTCTGGTTAATCAACATCCCTCTTTTACCAAGGCAAAGGGTCATGATGTTACCGATATAATCTGGTTTGGTGATGATTTGTGCCCTGATGAAAGGTTCTTCAATCCTATCCATTTGTGTTGGATCAGGCATTTCACTTGGGTTGTTCACCCTAATTTCTTTCCCTCTTGTATCGTAGGCAATAAAGCTAACGTTCGGGACTGTCGTGATAACAGTTTGATTGAACTCACGTTCCAGTCTTTCCTGAATAATTTCCATGTGCAGGAGTCCTAAGAATCCGCAACGGAAACCAAAGCCAAGCGCTTGTGAAGTTTCTAGTTCAAACGTAAGTGAAGCATCATTCAATTGCAATTTATCCATGCAATCTCTCAATTCCTCAAAATCATCTGTCACTACAGGAAAGATGCCCGCGAATACCATAGGTTTAACATCCTCAAAGCCTTTAATAGCAGGTGCTGGATTAGCTGCATTGATGATGGTATCTCCTACCTTGACTTCTTTCGCATTTTTGATACCTGTAATAAGATATCCTACGTCACCACATTTAACAGATTTCTGTTCCTGCATGGTGAGTTTTAAAATACCCACTTCATCGGCACCATATTCAATATCTGTAGATACAAATTTGATTTTATCACCTTTATTGATACTACCATTGAGAATACGATAGTAAACAATAATTCCTCTGAAAGAATTGAATACACTATCAAAAACCAATGCTTGTAATGGTGCCGTTGGGTCACCTTTTGGAGAAGGGATTCTATTGACAATTGCATCTAAAATTCCTTCAATACCAATTCCCGTTCTACCACTGGCCAATAAAATATCATCTGGTTTACAACCAATTAAATCAATGATTTGATCTTTAACTTCCTCAATCATAGCGCCATCCATGTCGATTTTATTGATGACTGGAATGATTTCAAGGTTATTTTCTACAGCGAGATAAAGATTTGAAATAGTTTGTGCCTGGATTCCTTGTGTTGCATCAACAAGCAACAAGGCTCCTTCACAAGCTGCCAGTGCCCTACTCACTTCATAGCTAAAATCAACGTGGCCCGGAGTGTCGATTAAGTTTAAAATATATTCCTGTCCATCCGTATGCTTGTAATTGATTTGGATGGCATGGCTTTTGATGGTAATACCCTTTTCTCTTTCAAGATCCATGTCATCCAGTACCTGATCCATCATGTCTCTGTCACTAATAGTATTGGTGGATTGGAGCAATCGATCAGCTAGGGTTGATTTTCCATGGTCAATATGCGCGATTATGCAAAAATTTCTAATCTGTTTCATCAATCTCGTTGAGAAAAAATATATTTATAAATGGGAATAAAACGAGTTGCAAAGTTAATCATTTTATTCTCGCTAAATCTTGTAATTTCGTTGGGCAGAAACGTAAAAAATGAAGGATTTATTTGAACAGGCGGTTAAAGACGTAGAATTGTTAAGAGATAGGCCAAGCAATGAAACTTTGCTTCAGTTATATTCACTTTATAAGCAATCTACTGAAGGTGATAACCATAAAGATCCACCAGAAAATCCATTTGATTTTGTAGGTAAAGCAAAGTATGAAGCATGGGCATCCCTCAAGGGTAAAACTCCTGAGGAAGCCATGACAGCTTATATTGAATTGGTTGATAAACTTAAATCCTAAGCTTTAAGTGCTTTTATGATTTGCACGAATTCATCTGCAATCAAAGAAGCACCTCCTACCAATCCCCCATCCACATCTGGTTGAGAGAATAGTTCCACAGCATTTGCTCCTTTAACACTACCTCCGTAAAGGATTGAAATTTCAGCAGCTATCTCTGTTCCATATTTTCCAGCCAAGACTGATCTCAAGTGAGCATGCATTTCTTGAGCTTGTGCAGAAGATGCCGTTTTTCCTGTCCCAATTGCCCAAATAGGTTCATAAGCAATGACTACTTTTTTGATGGCAACTTCATCCAAATGGAAAAGTGATTCCTGCAATTGCAGTTCAACAAAATGATTCTGTGTTTCTGCTTCTCTGATATTTAAGGGTTCACCACAACAAAAAATGGGTGTAATGTTCTTAGAGAGACAAAGATTTACTTTTTCGGCGAGTACTTCATTCGATTCTGCAAAGTATTCTCTGCGTTCAGAGTGACCAACGATACAATAGTTGATGTTGATGGAATCCAGCATGTCAATTGATACTTCACCTGTATAAGCACCAGAGGTTTTATGGTGACAGTTTTGAGCAGATAATGAAATATTCTGTTTTCCCTCAATCAAAGATTGTAAGGGTAACAAATAAGGAAAAGGGACAGCAAACACTACTTCCTGATTGGCATTTACGGAACTTACACCATTGAGTATGTTTTCTAGCAAGATTTTGCCTTCATCCAGTCTCTTGTTCATTTTCCAGTTGGCAGCTGCGATTTGTTTTCTCATTTTAGAATTGATTATAAAGGTTGGTAATTTTTGATTTTAATTCTTCAGATGGAGCTTGTCCCTTCATTTTCATCCATTTTTCAAGTTCCAATAATAGCTTTTCGATTTCGTATTTGTGATTGGATTCACTGCTCCAAGAAAATGGAGGAATGAATTTTGGAGTTAAAGCGGTCTGACTAAAAACATTCGCGAATGCCCCAAAAATAGATCCGCTATTGATTGTGGTATTAATGGCTGTCCTCACGAAATCCCCCATGAATACTCCAGCCTTTTCATTTGCCAGTCGGTATGCTTTTTTATGCATATCCCAGATTTTGATTTTACCAGCTGTATTTTTAAGGTTAGAACAGGAAGTACCTGCACCTAGATTACACCATTCTCCGATATAGCTGTCGCCAATATAACCGTGATGCGACTTATTGGCATTGGCATGAAAAATACTGTTTTTGATTTCACCTCCTACTACACAATGGTGACCAATATTTGACCCTTCATATAAGGTAGTCCCCATTTTAACTACTGCATGCTCTCCAATATAAACAGGCCCTCTTAACATTGCCCCACTCATGATTTGAGCATTTGCATCAATTAGAACTGGACCGTTTTCGGTATTGATAAAACAATGATCAAGTTGAGCACTTGCATGTACAAAAACAGGATTTTTCCCTGTCAGCATTAGTTTATTTGGAGGATCTGATAAAAATTGATTGTTGTCTATTAAAGAGAAATCGCTTAACAGGATCTCAATATTTGAAGTCGTTAGTTCCCAGAGGTGATTGATTTTGAAAAAGTTATTTTCATCAACTAACTGATTTGTAAACAGTGCTTCAAGATCTAGGTTATGTTTCGGAATAAGATGGGCTGATATAGATAATTCAGCAGATTGGTCGTAAGTAAAATTGATTTTAATGGCTTGTTTTTTTGCCAGCATATCCCATCTTTCTCGAATGGAAAATATACCTGTTCTTAAATCAGAAAAAGTTCTGTTAAGTGTAAGCGGATAAAAATCCTGCTGGAGATGCGCTTCTTCGAGGTATAAGGAATAGCTTTTCAAGTGGTTCAAAGCTACGACGAGAATAGGAAAAGAAAAACCCTCCGTTTGGAGGGTTTTGAAATTACTTCTTTGCGTATTTCTTTTTGAACTTGTCGATTCTACCTGCCGTATCTACCAGGATATTCTGACCTGTGAAGAACGGATGAGATGTATTGGAGATCTCAAGTTTAACTACTGGGTATTCATTACCGTCTTCCCATTTGATGGTCTCTTTTGAAGTGTGACCAGAACGGGTAAGGAATGTTGTACCGTTACTCATGTCTTTGAAAACCACGAACTTGTAATTTTCTGGATGGATCCCTTTTTTCATTTTTATTGATTTTTAGGCTTCATGGATTGTGCCATGAATTTTATTAAGATTGCAAATGTAGGGATTTATCCCCTATTTTTCAACTTTTTCGCTTTTAGCTCTTCATATTTTCAAACTGAAGTGGCAGTTCTAGTTCAGCAGTCCTGCAGAGTTGAATAACTTCCTGTAAATCATCGATTTTCTTCCCAGTAACCCTGATGATGTCGTCCATGATCTGGGTCTGCACTTTTAAGCCTTTTTCCTTTATCAGTTTTGTAATCTTCTTGGCATCTTCCTGTTTGAGGCCATTTTTCACAATCACTTCTTGTTTGATGGTTTTACCGCTTGGGTAAGATGATTTTGAAGTATCAAAGGCATGAGGTGAAATACCTTGTTTGTTGGCACGATTAATAAGTACTTCTACCAGCTGTTTCATTTTCATATCGTCTGAAGTCTCCAACTGGATTTTCATGTCCTTTTTGTTCAAATCGATATTCACTACCGAGTCTTTGAAATCAAATCGGTTGGTGATTTCTTTTTTGGTAACGTTGATGGCATTGTCCAATGCCTGAGCGTCTACTTTACTTAAAATGTCAAATGAGGCCATTGTATTTATTTTTTAAGCGACAAATTATGACGTTTACTAGCATCGATCCACATCCATGCACCAATAAGCATGAGCATGGAAGAAATCAATTCTGCCTGTGTAGGATGAAATCCAAAAATATCATAGGTGGTATTCACACGAATTTTTTCAATCATGAACCTCTCAAGTCCATTGAATATTAAATAGAGCCCAAACAAAGCACCAGGTGCCTTTATCTTTTTCCTGAAATACCAAAGTATTCCAAAAAGGAAAGTACATGCCAGGATCTCATAAAGTGGAGTTGGAAAAACCGGAGGTGTCAATTGATAACAATAAGCACCTTCACAATCTTTGATTTTATTTCCAACTTCATTTACGTTGTGAGGATAGTTGTATGCCCAGAACCAATTAGGAAGAAAAGATGGTCCTTTGAAAGCGATATGAGGAATACTGTCCATATTACCATATTCCCTTACCAAAACACTTGTGAACTCTTGATTGTCCATTAACGTTTGGTGAAATTCCCAATCAGCTGCTTCAACTATTTTATTTTCTGCATTAACCTTGTAGGCGCTGTTGAAAACACCCCAATCGCCATCTCCAGAAACATGACAACCCAATCTGCCAATGGCATAAGCAATCATCAATGCAGGTGCAGCAGAATCTATCAGATGTCTGATACCAATTTTTTTGCCACGGGCAAATATGATAATAGTTATTGATGCAACAATTAGTCCACCATAAAAAGTAAGACCACTTGGCGACAATAAATTACCTATAGGATCTTGAATAAATCTGTCCCAATTCTCTAGATTATCAAAAACTTTTGCACCCAGAAAGCCTGCTATCGCTGCATAAACAGTAATATCTCCTACTCTTTCATGAGGCCAGATTTTTATTTTCCTTTCTTCTGCTTTAGGAAGAGCTTGCTTTTTCTTTTCGAAGTATTTTAATCCGGAAAACAATCCACCAAGGAAGAGTCCACCTAAAATTGAACCCTGACTTGAAAAAATATATTCTTGAGGGTTAACCTGACTATCATTTAGAAAAACACCCAGTATTTTATAACCAACCAGGAAGCCAAAGCCAAAATTGGCAAGAAGTTCAGTAATGCTAGCTGGTTTACCGACGATGATTTTTTCTTCGAATGAAAATAATAACCCCTCCTGTTCTTTTCGCCTTAATTCATTTCTCAGGAACATGGCCGCGACTACAAAAGCTATCGCGACTAAAAATCCAAAAGAATTAATATACAGAGTAAAGCCGGGAGGAGTTATACCAAATACATCTTTTAAGAAAAAGTAGAGATTTGGATACATAGCGTTTAGTTACAGTATTCTTCGTAAGCTGCCATAAGGTTTTGGGCGATCATTTGTGCTGGTCGGCCTTCAATTTGATGACGCTCAATCATGTGAACCAACTTGCCGTCTTTGAACAAGGCAACTGCTGGTGAAGATGGAGGATAAGGTAATAAATGCTCTCTTAATTTTCTAACTGCGTCAATGTCGAAACCAGCGAAAGTAGTTGTTAAGAAATCCGGACGTTTTTGTGAGTTATGAACCGACATCAATACGCCTGGTCTTGCACTGCCTGCAGAACAACCACAAACTGAGTTTACCACTACTAAAGTTGTGCCTGACTTTGCCAATTGTTCATCAACCTGATTGGGGGTAAGCAATTCTTCAAAGCCATTCTCTGTTAATTCTTCCTTCATCGGAATTACTATCTGTGCTGGATACATATGTTAAAGATTTATTGCAAAGTTACGCATTTGAACGTTTTGAGTTAATTTAGCTCAAACAAAGTTTGAATTGAGACTCCTACTTTTTGTTTTATCGCTACTGTTCTCCAATATCGTTTTTAGCCAGGAGGCCCAAAAGGATACAATTATTACTGTAACCGATACCATTCCTGCTGCTGAACCGGAGGTCAACCCTGCAGATTCTGTTTTAAGGATAACCAACCTGAATCCATTTTTTACACTCCAGGTTGATTCTGTTTTTGTTTATGACTTAGAAATCAATAAACCACCGCAGCATTATTTCTGGTTCCTCAAAAATGCCCCTATCGGCTTAAAAATTGATAAAAACACCGGTGTACTCTTTTTCAAGGCAGACAAAAGCTTCTTTAAGAGTGGAAAATTAAAATACGACATCCCTTATAAAGTTGAGGTTGGTATACAAAACCTTAGAGATGCAAAAGACAGATCAGAGTCTAGTTTTACCTTAATGTTTTACAATACTGAAGTAATCGTTTCTAGGCTCAAACCTACTATTGGAAGTACTATCCAGTTAGAAGAAGGAGATTCACTTCAATTTAGGGTACAATGTGAGGAAGGAAGTTTTCCTATAGAACAAATCAACATCAATTCTAATTATCCCATCAGTGATTTTAAAGCAGTGAACAAATGTGATGATGAATTCAAATGGATGGTTCCTTACGATTTCATTAGGGATAACGATACCAGTCGCCAAAAAATTCTGGTTTTACAATTTATTGGAACCGATAAATTCAGAAATGCAGATACAGCCACTATAAGACTTTTCATTAAAACCGGGGTTAATTATCCTCAAAAAAATCTTGAACATCTGCAGGTTGTCAATGAGATCAAAAAATATGTCACCAATCTGAAATTAACTTTTTACATGGTGAGCAAGAACATCAAAACCAATAAGAATACAAGAACTACACTTGATATTACAGGCTCGTCTACAGCCATGTTGGGAACAATTATTTCAACTTCAGGTTCTTCCAGTACATCACAAAGTTTGGGTAAAATACTGCCATCTGTTGGTTTAACATTAGTGCCGGTAAAAGAGGCCGTTTCTCCAAATAAAGTACAGGAACAAAATACAGCTTCACAAATAAGAGGTACAATCAAGCGCTTAGATTACATAATGACGGAAAACATGCTGGTTGGAGATCGTGATCCAGAAATTCTCTCAAAATCCAAAAAGCTTAGAGATGAATTGAAACAATCTCAGTTACAGTTGGTTGATTTACCCTTAGTAGAATTTGATCCTCGATATTCTGAAAAAGATGCTGATGCTTATTTCAATAACCCGAAAGTAAACAAGAAATACAAGCTTAAAGTACAATAATTAGTTGCAATTTTCTTTCCTTCTTGTATCGATAATGTAGTTGATTCTCCACTCACCTTTATGTCTGAATAACATGAATGAATTCACGCCACAGTGGCTAAATTTTTGTTGATAGTAAAATTCATAAGGAGTCCAGACCATTGCCATATCGCCATCAATCTTAATGCCATTAATTTTTATTCTCTCATCTGCTGCACCTTTTACTTGCTTGCCCACAAAAGATGTAAAAGCATCTATGCTACCAGTTTGTACAACTGAATTACCTGCTTTATCCATGCCAATAGTTTGCATGATGGCTTTTTCAGTAAAGCATGACCTTGCTCCTATTGAATCTCCGTTGAACATCGCTGTAAAAAGTTGTTGGACTCTTTCTGTTACTTTTTGTTCGTCAGACTGGGCAAAACAATTGTTTGTTATTGCAAACGCCAGAATAAATAAATAATTTTTCATTTGTTAGAGATATCCAAGTATTTTAAGCATGCTTTGTGCTGATTGTTCCTTTGCATAAACCCAATCATGGAGTTTGCCATTTTTATCATATCCAATGATAATATGCTTAGGAGAAGGGATCATGCAGTGTTTAATTCCACCATATCCACTGATTTGATCTTGGTAAGCACCCGTATGGAAGAAGCCCAGATAGAGAGGTTCTTTATTTTCTCCATTCGTTTTGGGGAGGAACACTTCGTTTACATGTTCTTCTGAATCATAATAGTCGTGGCTATCACAAGTTAATCCACCCAACACCACACGCTGGTATTCATTGTCCCATTTATTGATAGGTAACAAAAGGAACTTCTCACCAATCCCCCAGGTGTCTGGCAAAGTGGTAATAAAAGAAGAATCAATCATGTACCAGATTTCTCTATCGTTTTGGATTTTTTCTGCCAAAACAGAATAGACATGTGCCATGCTCTCTCCTACAGTGAAACTTCCAAATTCAGTAAAGATATTGGGCATTGGCACTTTAGCTTTTTTACAAGCTTTTTTGATAGTGCCCACAATCTCATTGATCATGAATGCATAGTTGTATTCAAACCCAAGAGAATGTTTGATGGGGAATCCACCTCCAATATTGATGGAATCGAGTTCCGGACAAATTTTCTTGAGCTGACAATACAAGTTGATTACTTTATTCAACTCACTCCAGTAATAGATATCATCTTTGATACCTTTATTGAGGAAGATGTGCAACATCTTCAATTGAAATTTCTCTTCGTATCCTTCAATCTGGTCGACATAGAACTCCAAAATATCTTTTGCACGAATACCTAAACGTGATGTATAAAAAGGAAAGTTAGGTTCTTCTTCAGCAGCAACACGGATACCTAATTTGAAAGGTTCTTTTACAGCACGCTTGTATCGTTCTAGTTCTTCTTTATTGTCAAGTACCGGAATAACATTTTTAAACCCAGTATTGATTAAGCGAGCAATACGAGAGGTGTAGATCTTTTGTTTGAAGCCATTACAAATAATGTAAGTGTCTTTATTGATTTTTCTTCTTTTGTAAAGATTATTGATGATTTCAATATCATAAGCAAAAGAAGTCTCCAGATGAATATCATGTTGAAGTGCCTCTTCTACAACAAAAGAAAAATGCGAACTTTTGGTGCAATAGCAATAATGGTACTTTCCCTCGTATTTGTGTTTTTTGAATGCTTGCTGAAATAGAGATTTTGCTTTATTGATTTGCGACCCAATTTTTGGAAGGTAGGTGAGTTTTAGTGGTGTACCATATTTCTCGATTATGGCTTTTAAATCTAGTCCATTGAAATATAAATTGCCATCCTTGGTTTCAAATCCTTCTTGTGGGAAATAGAAGGTTTGCTTAACGAGGTCGGTATAGGTATTGCTCATTTTCCCTTTCACTTGTTTTTGGATTAAAATAAAAGAACAAAAATAATTTTTTTCAATACTTGAAAATAAAAAACCGGATGTTATTTTATACATCCGGCTTTATGAATATTTCAGCTCTGAATTATTTTACAGAGTTTACAAGCTCTTTGAAAGAAGCTGGGTTGTTCATTGCAAGATCTGCAAGAACTTTACGATCTAGATCGATACCCTTTACTTTGAGTTTGTTGATGAACTCAGAGTAAGTTAAACCTTCTTCTCTTACAGCAGCGTTGATACGAACGATCCAGAGACTACGGTAGTCTCTTTTCTTCAATTTACGACCAACATAACTATAAGTAAGTCCTTTTTCAAGAACGTTTTTCGCTACTGTGTATACATTTTTTCTTTTACCGTAGAAGCCTTTGGCTTGCTTAAGTATTCTTTTTCTGCGTGCTCTAGAAGCGACTGCATTTTTTGAACGTGGCATATCCTAATGAGTTTAGATTAATTAATTAAAGTCCTTATTTGAGACGCAAAAGCCTCATTACGAAATCAAGATTGGAATGACCAACCTGGCCGGTAACACGAAGTGCGCGTTTACGTTTTGTGGACTTTTTGGTAAGCAAGTGGCCTCTTGTAGGCTTTCTAAAGGTGATTTTTCCTGTTCCAGTAACCTTGAAGGTTTTTTTGGCCCTGGAGTGGGTTTTCACTTTTGGCATAATAAATCAATTTTTAAGTTACCCCTGCTGGTGACTTCGAACAGACGAAGTACTTGTGGGACCATTTGGGAATATTTCAGTTTTTAAGCTGAAGGAGTGCAAAATTAAGAAAAATGTGGATAATTAGGGAATTTTTTCCTTAAAATCTCCAACTATTTACCTGCCGTCCAAGTATTGTTTTCTCCGTTGTAGTCGGGGAAAACCTTATCTGGATCAATTGTTACCATCTTTAACTCTTCCTGTACGGGCAATCTTGTCTTAATAGTCCCAGTACTTTGCCATACTTCAACAGGCAATTTAACCCTGCC
>JBKCGF010000253.1:0-1333 GCA_046303455.1 Chitinophagaceae bacterium
TACCACCGCTGATGTTTGTCGATCCACTCCAATTGAACATTGCACATGGTTGAGTAGGGTCAATCATTTCCAGGCTCCATCCACCATTGGCTTTAACAGAAGAATTATACCAAGATGTTTCAAATGCTACAGCATGAATTGTTTTGCCTTCTGCATTTTTTAAAGTGATTAAATCCCCTTCGTTGGCAAGGGACGGGAAAGAGGTTAATCCAATTGTATTTTTTGAGTTGTTGAAAAATGCGAGTTGTGTTCTGGAGCAAAGCAGGACCAGACTATCAGGTTCTAGAAGGTAGGGTACATTAATAGTTGAAGTGGTTGTTCCATTATCAATTTTCCATCTGAAGAGATTAATGGTTTGTTTTGATGTGTTGCGCAGTTCGATGAATTCTGCATTGGGTAATCCGATTACTGGTGTTGGGTCGGCCATGATTTCATGGATCACGACTGCATAGCGTTCGGTCTGTGCTTGCAGCAGTTGTATGAAGGCCAAAGAAAGAAGAAGCAATTTGTTTTTCATGGAGTGAAGCTAGCGCTGTGCCTTCTTGCCTAGAAGGTAGAAACAACAAATATTTGGTAGAAAATTCTTTCGTGATTAGTTTTGCAACCAACATGAAAATGATAAAACATACAAAACAGAACGGTAAACAATCCCACAGGGAAGGTTAGTTCCAATTTGTATGATTCAAATATGTAACAGCCTTCCAAAATTGGGAGGCTTTTTTTTAATCATCCCGTAAGGGACAAAAAAGAAAACATGAAAGTCGCAGTCGTAGGTGCAACTGGTTTAGTCGGCACCAAAATGTTACAAGTTTTGGCAGAAAGAAATTTTCCTGTCACCGAATTGATTCCCGTCGCTTCTGAAAAATCTGTAGGCAAAGAAGTGGAGTTCAAAGGGAAACAGTATAAGGTGGTGGGTATGCAGACTGCTATCGACATGAAACCAGCTGTAGCTTTGTTTTCTGCGGGAGGTAGTACTTCCCTCGAGTGGGCGCCTGCATTTGCAGCAGCGGGAATAACAGTTATCGATAATTCTTCTGCATGGAGAATGGATCCAGCCAAGAAATTGGTGGTGCCAGAAATCAATGCTTCTGAGCTGACTGCAAATGATAAGATTATTGCCAACCCTAATTGCTCTACCATCCAGATGGTTGTTGCATTAGCGCCCTTACACAAGCGTTACGGAATTAAACGTATAGTTGTCAGCACTTACCAAAGTGTAACCGGGACTGGTGTAAAGGCAGTGAACCAATTGATGAACGAGCGTAACGGTATTGAAGGTGAAATGGCATATAAGTATCCAATCGACTTAAATGTAATTCCTCAGATTGATGTG
>JBKCGF010000254.1:0-2118 GCA_046303455.1 Chitinophagaceae bacterium
CCCGCTGTAGGTGGACTTTTATATGGGGAAAAGGGAATTACTTTTGCCTTCGTCATCATGATCATCATGTTGTCGTTTGCAGTTCTGGTGATGTTCTTTATCAAACCCAAGCCCCCTTTGGTCGTATTAAACAAAGAACCTATGTTGAAAAGCATTCAGGAAGGCTTTAGGTTTGTTTGGCAATCAAAAGAGATTCTTGGAGTACTTAGCCTTGACCTATTTGCTGTTTTTTTTGGCGGCGCAACTGCGCTTCTTCCCTATTTTTCTGATCAGATTTTGAAAACAGGTGCAGAAGGTTTAGGGATATTAAGATCGGCTCCTGGCATTGGAGCGATTCTGGTCATGCTGATCATCAATTTTATTCCTTTAAAGAGGCAACAAGGCAGAATAATGCTATTCAGTGTAGCGGGATTTGGGCTGCTGATGATAGTCTTTGGATTATCTACCATCTTTTGGCTCTCATTTGCTGCTCTTTTATTGTCGGGTATATTAGACGGCATTAGTGTCATTGTCAGATCGACTGTCCTCCAACTCAAAACACCTGAGGCCATGAAAGGAAGAGTTTCCTCATTAAACAGCATTTTCATTATTTCTTCCAATGAACTGGGAGCATTTGAAAGTGGGTTCGCATCAAGGCTGATGGGAGTTGTGCCTGCAGTTGTTTTTGGTGGTGTAATGACAGTAGGAATCGTTGCTTATAATTGGATCAAGAACCCCACCATCAAGAAACTGAGCTATTAAATGCTATTTTTCAGCCTCAAGTAACTTTTCAATAACATAATAGGCAGCGGGACAAAACGAGGTGTTCTTGAGTGTAATTGCAGGTCGCTTATAAAATACATCTTCATCTGTGTAAGGAAAACGCCTGCAATCAGAAGGCCTTTCCTCATAAATTGAACAAAAATTATCACTACCTAAAAAAGGACAGGGCTTGGTCTTCAGCACATAATCACCTTCTGTATCAATATCCAGATAGGTATCAATAAAAATACTTTCTTTCAAACCGAGCACCTTGCTGATTCTTTTGATATCTGGAGTTTTGAAGCGAGGTGAGTAATTCTTGCAACAATTGGCACAAGTCAAGCAATCGACTTTTTCAAAAGCCTCCTCATGAAGGTCTGGCAACTGCTTTAAGACCTTGTTTTTATCGACTTTCTTTAAATAGTTTTTATAGGACTTTTCGTGCTCGGCCGATTTTTTCTCCCAATTGTTCAATAGCTCATTTGCCATGCCCCAAAAATAAAGGAAAACCATTATTATACCCCTGTTTCACCATTTAATCCACAATTGACTTCCAGGGTATACAAAGTATACAAATAGTGCATTGATCTGATTAAATTTGCACTCCCAACAGGAAAGAAATTCAATCACTAATAATATTTGAGCCATGAACCTTTTTGAGCAGCAGGACAATGAATTTAGAAGCAGACATATAGGACCTTCTCCAGCAGAAGAATCCCAGATGCTAAATGTTATTGGCGAGCCCAGCTTGGCAGCTTTAATTGATAAGACTGTCCCGGGTAATATCAGAATGCAGCATGAGCTTGATACGCCTCCTGCAATGAGCGAAGCAGCTTATTTAAATCACATCAAAAAGATTGGAGAACACAATATAGTTGCCAAAAATTTTATTGGTCAGGGATACTACGGCACACATACACCAAGTGTAATCCTTAGAAATATTTTTGAGAACCCAGGTTGGTATACCCAATACACTCCTTATCAGGCAGAAATCGCCCAAGGAAGATTGGAGAGTCTCTTGAATTTCCAGACCATGGTAACTGATCTGACAGGCTTACCCATTGCCAATGCATCATTGCTTGATGAAGCAACTGCTGCAGCTGAAGCCATGACCATGTTCTTTAATGCACTCAATAAACAAGATAATATTGATCGTCCTCGTTTCTTTGTGGATGAACATTGCTTTCCCCAAACATTGGATTTGCTTGTTACCCGAGCACTTCCAATAGGAATAGAAATCATCAAGGGCAAGATTGAAACAGCTGAACTGGATAGCAGCTATTTTGGTGCACTTGTTCAGTATCCTGATAATCTTGGTGCCGTAAAAGATCCAAAATCTTTCATTGAGAAAGTACATGCAATTGGTGGTTATGTGGT
>JBKCGF010000255.1:0-2162 GCA_046303455.1 Chitinophagaceae bacterium
ATCACCATTTCAACGTTGAAATAGCTGGCAACTTCACGGATTCTGTTCGCACTTCCCACGTCGGGGGCCGCAAAGGTAAGGTTTTCCAGCTGAAGATCGCGTATGTAAGGGATAAAAATTGCCGAGCTGTCGAGGTGATCCACCGGGATATCAAAGTACCCCTGGATCTGAGGGGCATGTAAATCCATGGTTATTACCCTATCTGCACCGGCGGCAGTCAGGATGTTCGCCACCATTTTGGACCCTATTGCCACCCTTGGCTTGTCTTTTCTGTCCTGGCGGGCATATCCGTAATAGGGCATTACCGCAATAATCTTATAGGCAGAAGCCCTTTTGGCTGCATCGATCATTAACAGCAATTCCAAGAGATTATCCCCTGGTGCAAACGTGCTTTGCACAAGGAAAACATAATCTCCTCGAATACTTTCGAGGAAAATTGGCTGGATTTCGCCGTCGCTGAACTTTTGAATGCTAATTTTTCCGAGAGTTCCGCCATAAGCGGCGGCAATCTTTTCTGCCAGGTACTGTGAACTGGTACCAGAGAAGATCTTACATGATGGGCCTACGCGTTGCATATAAAAAAAATGTGTGACGAAGATAATGAAAGTTGTGTTCAAGGAATTGGACGTTGATAAGTGATGAACATCTTTTAAAAAACTGTTGAAAAATGAACAAGACACAGATAAAAAACTGGAATCCCGACGATCGACCCAGGGAAAAACTGAGGGCAAAGGGTCCTTTGCAAATGACAGATAGCGAGCTCCTGGCCATCTTGATACAGAATGGCACAAAGAACCTATCGGCCATGGAACTGGCCAAACAATTGCTCGAACGCTGCAGCCATCACCTGGGTGCCTTGGCCAGGTTATCAACCAGAGAATTGATGAAAACACATGGTATTGGGATGGCAAAAGCGGTCACCATTCAATCTGCCTTAGAACTGGGCAGAAGACGTCAGGCTGCTGAGCACCTGCAATCAGAAACCATCACCAGCAGCACTGCGGTTGCTCGCTTTCTTCAGGCAAAGCTAATGGACCTCTCCCACGAGGTCTTTGCTGTTCTATTTTTGAACCGTGCACATAAAATCAAACATTTTGAAATCATCAGTTCAGGTGGGATGACGGGCACGATTGCTGATCCTAGAATTATCTTAAAAAAAGCATTGGAAGAAGAGGCCGTTAGTATTATTCTATGCCACAACCATCCTTCAGGAAATTTAAAGCCTTCGAAGGCCGATGAAGAAATCACATTTAAAATTAGAAATGCTGCAAAGTTTTTTGATATTCAGGTTTTGGACCACATTATAGTCAGCACCGAAGGTTATTTCAGTTTTGCAGATGACGGAATGATGTGAGAACAAGGCATGATCTAGAGCAGCTGTCTTCTTGTGGCAATGCAAATATTTTGATTTAATTTAGACCATCTAAATACTTATCAAAATAACAATCAAAACTATGCATAGCGAACACATCAATCCGCAGATTTTTATCGAGAATAGAAAAAGATTTACAGCTGCAATGGAAAAGAAAAGTATTGCTATTTTCAACAGCAATGACGAGATTCCATCCAATGGCGATGCGCTTTATCCCTATAAGCAAAATACAGATTTGTATTGGCTGACTGGCATCAGACAAGAAGACACCATGCTTGTTTTATTCCCCGATCATCCTGATAAAAAATACAGAGAAGTATTGGTGTTGGTAAGACCCAATGAATTAAAAGAAAAATGGGATGGCAAAAGACATCGCGCAAACGAAGCGACTGCTTTATCAGGTATTCATACTATTGTTTGGCTTGATGTATTGGATGGATTACTCCAGCCGATGATACACCTTGCAGATACTATTTACCTGAATACAAATGAGAATGATCGCAAAGCCAATCTGCTTGCAGTGAGAGATTATCGCTATGCGCAAGAAATGAAGGCGCGCTATCCGTTGCACAATTACAAACGTGCTGCAAAAATCATGCGTGATCTTCGGGCGATTAAATCACCACTTGAAGTAGCAGTTTTGCAACATGCGATTGACATCACCGAAAAGACCTTTAGAAGATTATTGAAGTTTATTAAACCAGGTGTTTGGGAAAATGAAATTGAGGCAGAGATTTACCATGAGTTCATGATGAACCGTTCAGCGGGACCAGCCTATACTTCTATTATT
>JBKCGF010000256.1:0-3061 GCA_046303455.1 Chitinophagaceae bacterium
TTCCCGCCTCTCTGATATCTTGAATACCGGTACGAATGGTTACACCAGATTTACAAGTAATGATTAAGTCTTCCTTTTCTGTAACATATAAGATACCAACTAGGCTACCGGTTTTATCGGTAACATTAATTGTTTTTACACCCTTACCACCTCTATTGGTAATTCGGTATTCATCTATTTGTGTACGCTTACCATATCCTTTTTCACTTACAACTAATATAGTGCGGGTAGCATCTTCTTTGTTCACACAAATCATACCAACTACTTCGTCTTTTTCGTCGTCTACTTCGATACCAGTTACACCAATGGCACCACGACCGGTAGCACGCACTTTAACTTCTTCGAACCTGATAGCACGACCAGATTTTAAAGCCAACATAATTTCTGAAGCACCATCTGTCATGCGCTCTTCTAGTAATTCATCGCCTTCATTGATGGTAATTGCATTTACACCATTTGCTCTTGGTCTACTGAAATCAGATAATTCAGTCTTCTTGATGATACCTTGCTTAGTACATAACACGATATAGTGACTGTTTACAAAGGCCTCATCTTTTAAGTTCTTTACATCCAGAATGGTTCTTATTTTATCATCCGGAGGCAATTGCATTAAATTCTGAATAGCTCTACCCTTTCCTTGTTTGTCACCATCTGGTATTTCATACACCTTCAACCAATAACATCTTCCCTTTTCTGTAAAAAACATCAGGGTATGATGGGTGGAAGCGACAAACAAATGTTCGATATAATCTTCTTGTCTGGTCTTGCCACCAATTGAACCTCTTCCTCCTCTCTTCTGAGCTCTGTATTCATCTGCTGGAGTACGCTTAATATATCCCAAATGTGAAACAGTGATAACAACATCCTCCTCTTTGATCAGGTCTTCGATACTTACTTCATTGTCGAGGTAAGTAATTTCTGTTCTGCGTTGATCTCCAAATCTTTCTTTAACCTCAAGAAGTTCTGTTTTGATTAAATCATAACGCTTGCCTTCATCGGCCAACAAGTCCTTCAAATAGTTGATGAATTTCATGATCTCTTCATACTCTTCACGGATCTTGTTGATCTCCATTCCAGTTAAACGCTGGAGCCTCAATTCCAATACAGCTTTTGCCTGAATCTCACTCATGCCGAATTGAGACATCAAGCCTTCACGGGCAATTTCTGGATTCGCTGCATTTCTGATCAACTTGATGACTTCATCCAAATGATCAAGCGCAATCAAATAGCCTTGTAAAATATGAGCCTTTTTCTCTGCTTCTTTCAATTGGAAAATTGCTCTTCTTTGAACAACTTCATGTCTAAATTCGATGAAAGAAGAAATTAGATCTTTAAGGTTTAGAATTTTTGGTCTGCCTTTTACGATGGCAACATTGTTGATGCCATAAGAAGTTTGCAGATCTGTGAATTTATACATCTGGTTCACAATCACGTTTGCAACTGCATCTTTTCTCAGATCAATTACAATACGTGTACCATCATTTTCAGATGATTCATTGTTGACATGTGTGATGCCATCTAAAATTTTATCGTTCACCAGTTGTCCAATGCGTTCTGTAAGTACATCTCGACTCACCTGGTATGGAACTTCAGTGATGATGATTTGTTCACGTCCATTGGCTTTGGTTTCAATGCTCACCTTACCTCTCAATACTACCCTTCCTCTACCTGTGTGCATAGCAGTTTTAACACCCTCCATTCCATAGATAATACCACCTCCAGGAAAATCAGGAGCCTTTACATGTTGCATCAATTCATCAATAGTAATTTCTCTGTTATCAACGAACGCAATGCAACCATCAATTACTTCGGTAAGATTGTGTGGCAGCATGTTCGTGGCCATACCTACAGCAATACCACTGCTACCATTGATCAGGAGATGTGGAATTTTGGTAGGAAGCACTGTTGGCTCTTCTAAAGAGTCGTCAAAGTTGAATTGAAAATCAACTGTCTCTTTGTCAATATCCTCCATCATGAATCCTGCCAAACGCTGAAGCCTTGCTTCTGTATAACGCATGGCAGCCGGACCTTCACCATCTGGAGAACCAAAGTTTCCTTGTTTGTCAATTGTAGGATATCTTGTATTCCATTCTTGACCCATTCTCACCAATGCGTCATAAACGGCTGTATCACCATGGGGATGGTATTTACCCAAAACCTCACCGACTATTCTCGCGCACTTACGTGTGGGTTTGTTGTAGTCCATTCCCAACTCATTCATCGCAAATAAAATCCTACGGTGTACTGGTTTTAAACCATCTCTAACATCTGGTAATGCTCTTCCTACGATGACACTCATTGAGTAATCAATGTAGGCAGCTTTCATTTGTTCTTCTATATTGATGGGAATGATACGGTTGGTATCATTGGTTTGCTCGGGAAGTTTTTGTTCGTCCATTATTGATAAAAAAAAGAGGAGTTCTTAATAGAATTTAATGTCTACAAATTTACTCTTTTTCGGGCGCATTCTAATCAATATATTGAGCATGTTTTATCCACTTTTTTAATCGAAAAAAAGGTGATAAATCCCTTGATTTTACTGAATAAACTTGAGGAATGTGAATAAGTCTTTCTTTCAGAAAAAACAGTCGTTCTTTAGACTTTCTCTCCAGCCATTTCCAATATAATTTTCCACTCCTCTTCCAAGACAGGTTGAACAGATAAACGGCCCAATCTCATTAAGGCCATATTGGCTAATTTTTTGTTGGTTTTGATATCTGCTAAGGTAACTGGGTTCTTTAATTTTTTATGTGGCTTAAAATCGACAGCAAGCCATGCAGTTTCTTCAGTGGTTGGATCCTGATAAGACTCCTTGATGACTTTTGCAATTCCAACAATGGCCAAACCTTCATTGCTGTGGTAAAAAAAGGCCAGATCACCTTTTTTCATCGATCTAAGATTGTTTCTGGCTAAATAATTCCTCACACCATCCCAGAATGTTGATCCATCTTTTACAAATTGATCCCAGGAATATTTGAATGGTTCAGATTTAATCAACCAGTATGCCATATGTTGAATTTTAATATCCGCTAGCAAGAACATCTGCCAAATGAAGACATTT
>JBKCGF010000257.1:0-2301 GCA_046303455.1 Chitinophagaceae bacterium
CAACAAGGTTTGAAGTATTCTTCATGAAGAACCGAAATTCTAGGTCGTGGTTCCTTTCATTCTGACTTCCATCAAGGTTCAAGATGACAAAATTTTCAAGACTGATCATGAATTGATTAAATGGTCCCTTCTTTGGGAAGAAGGTGTAGCTGGATTGATTATACAATAGAAAAAACCCTCGTCTGTATACTGTATCAAGCAATGCATCATAATTGTCAACACGGTTGACAAAACCCATATCCGCGTAATATTTGTCCGTTATTTTTCCTGCATCGACTATCACATTCAATGTCTTGCTTGCATAACCTCCACCAATATTTCCATAGTACTCTGGAGTATTGATGTTAGGTTTAAAGGATCTGTGAAATCCAGTCCATGCATTCCATTTTCCTGCCTTGTCAATGAAATTATATTCCATCCCGGCATTTCTACCATAATTATCACTAGGATCTTTAAGAGTGGAATTTTTATCTGCAACGCTTTGTCTATTTAAAAAATAGCCTTTCACACTAGATCTTGCTTGTACTTGTTGGTTGAACGAAACGGCAGTGTAGTTTTGTGCATCAAAATCATCGGTTGATTTGGTTTGCATATTCATGAAGCCAACTCTGGTCTTCTTTGTCAGGTTTCCACTTACTCTTGCTCCAGCTAAGATGGGAATTGGATTTGCGTTTTTATCCAATCCAATTGTTCTGGAATAAAAGGGGCGAATAGGAGGGATGCCATAACTAGAAAACAGATCGCTGTTTTCTAAAAAGAATGTTCTTCTTTCTGGGAAAAAGATATCAAATCTGGTGAGGTTGGTTACCTGTCTATCGACTTCCACTTGTGAGAAATCAGGGTTGACGGTGAGGTCTAAATTTAACGATGGGGTGAGCGACAGCTTTGCATCAAATCCTCCATTGAATTTTGATTTGCTTGGGTCACCTGATTCTTGGTTAGAATTTATTGAACTGGTTATATAAGGTATGATGGATGCATTTGTCCCTGGTGAAACAGGAGGTTTGTCCCATAGAATTGCTCCTGAATAACCAAAGTCATAAAAATCAAAATTCAATGGCATATCCGTCCACGACGAATATTCATTTGTTTTCAAATCGGATCGCAAAATATTCAAACCCCATGTATCATGTCCTTCTTTGAATCTTAATGTGTGAAACGGAATGGCAATTTCTGCAATCCAATAAGTAGGATGTCTGCTGGTTGCAGAATACCATTTATTATCCCAACTAAAACTTAGTTCTTCACTTGGCGCACCAACATTAACAAGCTCTTCAGTTTGTACATTATAGGGAGTAATCGAAAATAAGAATCCATTTGTTCTTTGGTTAACAGGATCAATAGCGATGGATATAGCATCACTTTCATAAATGCCCTGATCTCTTTTGAGTGTTTGTGCAATGTAATAATTGGTATCTATTGCTTTAATACCGAAATAAAGAAAATGATCGTCGTGTGTTATTTTGACAAAGGTATTTCGTGTGGGTCTCCCAATATCATTTGGCCACTTCATGTGAAAATCCTTTGCTTCTTCTGCATTCAACCAACCTTCTTCATCCAGTATTCCATCTATCTTGATAGGGGATTTCGATTTGCTGATTTTTACCTGATACTTTTCCTGAAACTTCATGCCGTCTTGGGTTCTTCCAACAATTGAAAGAACAAGTAAAAAAATCGAGAATACCCATTTGTACATTGAAGGCTGCATTGCGTTCCTATTGGATTAACATACGAAGATACGCAATTTTTAGCATATATTTTTTACTATCTTGTATCTATGTTGTATCGTTTTGCCTGGGTTATGATGTGGGTCACCTTTAAGATCTTTTTCAGGAGGATTGACTTGGTGGGTCTTGATAAGTTAAAATCGGGCAAACCTGCAATCATCATTGCCAATCATCCTGCTTCATTTCTTGATGCCATGGTGCTGGCTGTTTTCCTGAGACGGTCTATTCATTTTTACGTGAGGGGTGATATTTTTGCTCATCCGCTTGCTTACAAGGTTTTAACCATGTTGCACATGATTCCTATTTTTAGTAGAGAGCATGGTGTAAATAACTTAGCAAACAATAAAAGAACTTTCGATAGAGGACGTAAATTGTTGGAACAAGGAAAACTTTTATTGATTTTTCCTGAAGGGTTTAGCCGACAATCAAAGCAACTGGAGCCTTTCAAGAAAGGGGCCGCACGTGTTGCACTTCAAACAGCATTTGAAGGTGGTAAAGTAAATGATTTGCAAATTCAAACTGTCGCTCTTAACTATTCTTATCATCATTTGGGTGCCAATTTACTTATTCGTTT
>JBKCGF010000258.1:0-2777 GCA_046303455.1 Chitinophagaceae bacterium
CCATTGTCCGAATGGTCCTAATGAAAATCCTGGGAACAAACTATCCAGTGGTTGGTGAACGGAAGTATGCACCACAAAACGGTTTAAGCCAGAAGCCATTTCCACATCGGCTGTGCGTTTTAAAACAGCAGGGTGTGGACTAAATGAATTCCCTATGGTTGTCATGGATTCACCGGCAACAATATTTTGTCCGTAGATGTGAGCAACAGATGCCGATTCACGGATGTCTGCACGCGAACGAATTTCTTCATCAGGTCCTTCAGCCAATGCACCCGGTTGCCACATGGCAGACATAGGAATGTCTGATTTTCTTTTTACATCCATTCCATCGGCCAAATAGATGCGCATGTTTTCATGCGATTCGGTGTAGCGTTTCATACCACGCTTGTGCAGTTCATCGCCTATTATTTCATAATGACTTTCTGCTATCAGTTCTCCAATGGTTTTGCGGAAGTCCCACAAAAACTTTTCACTTTCGAACCTGCTCTTCACTACGCGCCCTGTCAACACAGGGATCCAAGTGTATATATCGTATCCTTTTCTTTTTTTGAATTCAGTTGGAAGTGAAGCTGTCCATGTCATATGTCCTGCTTCATAACTATCCAGCATCATATGAGTTAGCCCTTCTGTGCCCATTGCACCGGCAGTCGCATCTTTATACATATCCAGATAGGTATTGATGTAACGCTTGACTGCTTCTTTATCCAACTTATCGACTTCCAAACCAGTGGCTTCAGGAGAAGCAGGATGATTCTCTCTTCCAGTTAGTGAATAACCCAACCTGATGATCGTCCATTTTCCTGGAGGCACATCCCATTGCAGATTTCCTTCAGCATCCATTTTGTTGGTTAGATCGATAATATCTCTTTGTGCAATTGCATCAGAATTACCAGCAGCCATTGTTGGAAGTTCTCTCCATGGATCAAATCCAGCTTTGTCCTCAAATTGATCAATGCGATCTGTGTTGTATAAAACAAATTCCGCAACATCCGCATTTTGTGGTTTGCTTGCACCCATACCAAACATTGCCAACATCGGATCCACTTCTTGTTTGAAAGGCTTGAAAGTAAGTCTCCAGTATTTGGCTGTTGTAGGTTCAAATGCAACAGTGTTGTGTGGAACAACACTACCGCTTACTTGAGCAATCGTTTTAAAATTGATACCGTCGTTGCTGACTTGTAAAGATCTGTTTTTGGGTCCTCCATAAAAATCTTCTTGTGGAAGATGTTGTGCACCTGATACCGTAAATGCTTTGAACGTTATGGGGTCATTGAAACTGTATTGGATCCATAAATCTTCTTCATAACTTTTGAATGGAATTTGCGAAGACTTAGTAATGCTTCCATCAGTTAATTCAGAGAGATTAAATTTGCCACCACTGGAACTTACCATCGGATTAAATTCCTGAATTGTTTTTTCATATACCGGTTGTTTGAAAGCGATGACAGCTGCGTCTGCATAGAAGTCGGGTATCTTTTTTGAAGAGGCACCGAATCCTCCAGCGGTTAGTTTTGCATCTTGAATTTTACCAGTCGAACCAGGAGCTGCTGAAAGTTTACCATTGAATGTTGTTCCGCCCATTACGGTGGTAGTCGACCATACATATTTTTTCATCCCATCTTTTGATTCCACCCATGGTCCGCCAGTAACACTCCATCCTGGAGAACCAGCTATTGCCAATTCCAATTTTTTCTGTTTTGCCAGTTCAGTAGTGAATTTGAAAGCATCCTTCCATTCAGGAGTCATGTAAGCAAGCTTTTGCTTTACAACAACTGGTGTAAATAGATTGGCGTCGAAATTCATCAATCCGCCTATGCCTGAACGATCCATCCATTCCATGTCCTTTTGAATTCCTTCTTTGGTGATATTGCCATTCATCCAATGCCACCATACACGTGGTTTTGCGGCTGCGGGTGGGGTATTGAAATTTTTATAAAATTCTTCTTGCGCTTGACTAACTATAGAGAGAAGGGAAAACGCAATAAGAAAAATTTGTTTCATGTTGGTTGAATTAGTTAAATCAATTTAAGCATTTCTCTCTTGTTAGATGCTAATAATTGTTTGGGCATTTGCTTACATTACACAAATTAAAAAAGGGATCTCACCTGAGATCCCTTTGTGCACACCACCTGGTGTACCGACCCATTTGGGTCTTATTTAGGAAGAACGACTGAGTCAATTACGTGTACTACACCATTACCTGCTTTCAAATCAGCAGCAACAACTGTAGATGTGTTTCCGTTTTCGTCTGTCAATATCACTTTACCATCTTTTAGAGATGCAGTAAGTGTACCACCACTAACGGTTTTTACTTGTGCTGAACCTTTACCAGCTTCAATTGCTTTAACAACTGCAGCAGCATCAAGATTACCAGCAACAACGTGGTAAGTAAGAATTTTTACCAAAGTAGCTTTAGCCTCTGGCTTCACCAATGCTTCAACTGTTCCAGCAGGAAGTTTACCAAACGCATCGTTTGTTGGAGCAAATACTGTGAATGGTCCAGCACCTTGTAGTACTTCAACCAAACCACCTGCTTTTACTGCAGCAACCAAGGTAGTGTGTGCAGGAGATCCAACAGCTATATCAACAACGGTCTTTTGAGCAAATCCGAAAGAGAAGGCAAATAAAGCAATCGAAGAAAGAAATAAAGATTTGAGTTTCATGTTTGTTTTTTTACATAAACCGCTATCTCTCTTTAAAGTTCAATTTCACCATGTTAATTTTTAATAAATCATGCAGAATACAGTTATTGTTTAGTTTGAAACAAAGAATTGTTT
>JBKCGF010000259.1:0-1139 GCA_046303455.1 Chitinophagaceae bacterium
GGATGGGCAGGGAAACCAGCAAATATTACAACGCAGGTCTTCAATAGGACTTTCAACGCGTATTTTCTATTCGACTTCCCTTTTAAAACTAACCCACGTTTAAGCGTAGCTGTTGGTCCGGTTGTTGGAACAGATAATATCTATTTTAAGGACCTGACTGTAGATCTCAATAACCGAAACGGTGCAACTTTTACAAGAGATACAATTGTTCAATATAAAAAACACAAGCTTGCGACTGGATATGTTGAGGCGCCAGTTGAATTGCGTTATTCTACTCGTCCAGATAACATGAATAAGGGATGGAAGTTTGCCTTGGGTGTGAAAGTAGGGACCATGATTGATGCGAAAGTGAAATCAAAAATTGATCTGGATGCGACTGGAACTGGAGGATATTTTACCAAAGAAAAAGACAAACGCTACTTGAATACAACAAGGTTTGCATTAACTGGTAGAATTGGTTTAGGAAATATCAGTGTATTTGGATCTTATACGCTTACAGACTTTTTCAAAGAGGGACAAGGTCCGGTTGTTAGGCCATTCTCAGTTGGTCTTGCAATAAGTGGACTTTAAAATCATATTTATTTGTTAGACAAATCAAATCTTTTCCAGTCATCTGAAAATGCAATTCTTGTAGGGGTTGCATTAAAAGATCAAAAAGATCATCAGGTCAATGAATACCTCGACGAACTAGCTTTTCTGGCTACAACCGCAGGTGCTGTAACAGCAAAAACATTCATACAAAAACTTCAACACCCTGATTCCAAAACCTATATAGGAAAGGGTAAATTGGAAGAAATCAAAAACTATGCTGCTGGTAAGAACATCAGTGTATTGATTTTTGATGATGAGCTAACTGGTGCGCAGATTTCCAATATTGAAAAGGCCACCAACATCAAGACCATTGATCGCAGTGATTTAATCTTGGACATATTTGCTCGTCGCGCTAAAACAGCACAAGCAAAAGCACAAGTAGAATTGGCGCAGTACCAATACATCTTACCACGTCTTCGTGGTATGTGGAAACACCTTGAACGTTTGGGTGGTGGTATCGGAACAAGAGGTCCTGGTGAATCTGAAATCGAAACCGACCGTCGTATTGTTAGAGAGAAAATTTCACTGCTTCGCAGAAAACTTTCTGA
>JBKCGF010000260.1:0-2136 GCA_046303455.1 Chitinophagaceae bacterium
ATCAACCAGCATTCCTATCATGCCTGTCGCAACCACCCACAACAATTGAATTGTTGTAACTGGTAAAATAAAATATAACATAGCTGCCAATAACAGCAAGGCAAAAAAACCACCTAGTGTTCCTGCAACAGAAATACCGCCTGATAAACCCGGTTTCATTACACGAAAATTGGCAATATTAAATGTCTTCCCTCCAATGGCAGTCCCTACTTCACTGCTTATCGTATCACAAATACTGATAGCAAAAGAACACCAAGCCAACAACTGCCAATGAAACTGATCGGTCAATCCATACAGCATATACAAGACCACGCCAATCCATCCATTTGAAAATACTTGTTGCGCTGTTCTTTTATCAGAACTATGTTTTGCATGAAATAGTCGTCCAGCTATAGACCCTGCTACCAAAAGAAAAATGGGTGCGGACAATGCCTTCCATCCCCCACTCATCCATAATATTGCTGCCATCCATACTGCTGCCCACCATCCTGTTTGATCCAACCATTTTTTTTGAAGAACAAGCCATGCAAGGAAGATTAAAAATACCGCGACAACCAAGATCCAAATCCAAGATCCTAAATGAGGTGTGTTAAGCACCAATTGAATCCACGCGACCGTAAAAATGGGTATAAAAAAGTTATCACTTCCTCTCCATGAAAACAGTTCAGTTAATGTTGGTATGAAAGAAAATAATATCCACCATCCAACATGTAAATCTGGAAAACGAATCCCCATACAAATAAGCGCAGAAATGAAAAATGCAAATGCACCTTGGTAAGATTTACTTTCTGATAAAAAAGTGTATTTAGGTGACCCCCATTTTCTACCCACCCATCCAGCACTAGCATCACTTATTGCTAAAACCCAAGCTGCAGTGGCAACCCAAGCTGTAGGAGCTCCCAACATCAATAAACCTCCCAGTGAAATAGGAAACAATGCAATTCCATAAGAAGATTCTTGCTGTAATCCCCATTTGTATTTTATAAGTATCCCAATCAAAAGGATTCCTATTGCAACTAAGATCATACCAAGGTTATAGGACTCTAAACCTTTATCAATGATCCACGCAGTTGTTGCTATTGCAATAACATGTAACAGTTTTCTACCCAAAAAATATTCTAGCCAATTTTTTCTTATTGCAAACTCTATAAGTATGGTAACAACCAAAATAGACGCTCCTGCTAAAGAAAAAAGAACGAATGACGACATGCAAATAGATATTGCGTAATTTAACCAAATGTTTCTGAAAGAACTGGAAGATTATCCCTGGTTTCCCTCCTATTTGCGAAAAATGCAACTAGAATTTGTGGGATGGATCAGCGTTCAGTTAAAATTGTATCGACCAGTTTTGGATGAAATGAAAAAATTCCCACATAAAAATTGGACTGACCTCGCAAGTGGAAGTGGATGGCCTGCTTTTTATCTCCAAAAAAACGCTTCACACCAAGTTCATTATACATTGAGTGATTTATATCCTGATTCTGTTTCAAACGAAGTAAAAAAGCAAGTGGAAGTCGCGCTTGAACCACTGAATCTAATGGAATTTCAACCTGAATCAGAAAAACAATATAGTATTTTCAATGCCTTTCATCATTTTACATCCGAGCAACAAAAGCAGCTCATCAATAAAATGAAAGAGGCAAAAGCCAGCTGTATCATTGCAGAAGTACTTGAACCTACTTGGATCTGTTTCTTACAAGTCACGCTAGCAGCATTCATAGTTCAACCACTGACAGCATGGGCTATTAAACCATTCAGCATCGAAAGAATTATCACCACCTATCTTATCCCAATACAACTCATAACTGTTGCATGGGATGGATGGCTTTCTGTGTTGAAAAGTAAAACAGTAAAACAGTATAAAATATTACTTGCTGAGTTTACAGATCAACAATATTCAATTGAAATAAAAAGAATACAACAGTTACAAGGAAACCTTATTATCATTATCGCACAACCAATTTGACTATGACCTTACACACACTTTGGAAATTCAGTCGACCGCATACCATCATTGGATCGACAGTCAGCATAGTAGTCTTGTTTTTATTACAAGGAGGAAGTATAGTAGATCAGTATTTAATTTTACTCACTACACTAGTATCCGCCTTAGGATGTAATGTTTGTATAACAGGC
>JBKCGF010000261.1:0-1558 GCA_046303455.1 Chitinophagaceae bacterium
AATTGGTGGTGCCGGAAATCAATGCTTCCGAGCTGACTGCAAATGATAAGATTATTGCCAATCCCAATTGTTCTACCATTCAAATGGTTGTTGCATTAGCGCCCATACACAAGCGTTATGGAATCAAGCGTATTGTTGTTAGTACATACCAAAGCGTAACAGGCACTGGCGTAAAGGCAGTGAACCAGTTGATGAACGAACGCAATGGAATTGAAGGTGAAATGGCATATAAATATCCAATCGACTTAAACGTCATTCCTCAGATTGATGTGTTTCTTGAGAATGGGTACACTAAAGAAGAGATGAAGATGGTATTGGAAACAAAGAAGATCATGGGTGATGATTCTATAAAAGTTACTGCAACAACGGTTCGTATACCTGTAATGGGCGGACACAGTGAAAGCGTGAACATTGAATTTGATCAAGAATTTGAATTGGCAGAAGTTAGAAAGCTTTTGTCAGAAGCGCCTGGAGTAATTGTTGTAGACGATCCAACCACACAACAATATCCAATGCCAAAAGATGCTCACGAGCGTGATGAAGTTTTTGTAGGAAGAATTAGAAGAGATGAAACCCAGCCTAAGTCACTCAACATGTGGATTGTCAGCGATAACCTCCGTAAGGGTGCAGCAACCAATGCTGTGCAGATTGCGGAGTGGTTGGTTGGGAAGGGATTAATAGGCTAGTGGGGATAGGGAACAGGGATTAGGGAGAAGGGTAAAGGGAATAGTTAATTGCTAACCCCTATAAAAAATATTTTATCTGTTCCCTGTTCCCTGTTGCCTAATTCAACAGTTTCAAAAACTCATCCTCACTCAATATATTAATCGAAGCAATCTTTTTTGCTTTCTCCAATTTTGATCCGGCGTCTTCTCCAACAACGAGATAATCAAGTTTAGAACTCACGCCCGAAAGTAATTTTCCACCTTGGGCTTCCACCATCGCTTCTGCTTCCGATCGTTTGAGTTTGAACAATGTTCCAGTGAAAAGAAATGTTTTTCCTGTAAGGTTTCCGTCGGTTATTTTTTCCTGTTTGATGCTATTGAGCTGAAGACCGAGTGTTTCCAATTCTTGAAGCATTTTGATATTACTTTCCTGATGGAAATATTGATAGATGCTTTCTGCAACTTTTACGCCTACATCTTCAATTGTTTGCAGTTCTTCTTTTTCTTTTTTGCTGAGGTCGAGTAAATGATCGACAGCTTGAGCCAATGTCTTAGCGGTCGTTTCCCCTACAAAGCGAATACCCAAGGCATTGATTAATCGGTATAAGGGTTGTGCTTTTGATTTTTCTATGGCTTCCTGAAGATTGGTAACCGATTTTGCCCCAAAGCCTTCCATGGTTTTGAGTTGGTCGTATGGTAGATTATAAATCGATGGAATATCAGGCAGCCATCCCAAGGCATGGAATTTTCTAATATTCGCATCACCTAAACCACGAATGTCCATTGCGTCTTTGCTGGTGAAGTGAATCATTCTTTCAACGACTTGAGCATCGCAAAGATCATTGGGGCATCTCCAGACAGCTTCGTCTGCTGTCTTCATGAGTTCGGTGTTG
>JBKCGF010000262.1:0-1573 GCA_046303455.1 Chitinophagaceae bacterium
AAATAGTCAATAATTATTTATTAATTTGAAGAGAACCAAAGTATTTATTTTTTAACTCAACTGAAGCATCCTGAGATCTTTTTTGATGTACTATATTTATTGTGTGAACTCCTTCTACAAAAACATACACCGTCATCTCTGATTTTTTCCCATTACGTGTAGCACTAACAACGAGGTGTAATATTTGTTTTTCACCAATTTCTTTTACTTCTGAAAATGAGACTTCTGCATCACTGCCAAGTTGTGCAACAAAGCTTTTTTCTGCTTGTTCCCAAAAAGATGGATCCTGTTGCGCAGTTTCCAGCATGCTGGCTGACATGCCATTGCTTTTCTCAAGATTTATTGCCACTGCATAAAAGTTTGCAGTACTATCTGCCAATCGAACAGTATGCTGTATACTTATGCCCTGCATATCACGTACAGTGGGTTTTTCAGGGAAACTAATAGATACTTTTTCAGTTAATTGTATTTTAGTCTCTTGCGACATAGCAGCAAAAGGAAAGAAAACAAGTATTAAGCGAATGATGAATAGCTTATACATAAAATTGATTTAAAATTAAAATTAGAAAGACAATTATCAACTAACAATTACTATCACATAAATGGTTTATACACAGTACCAAAGGTTATTTTCCATTCCACCCATCCATTATACCTGATTTAATGTCAGTATAACTTATGAATAGGTAAATGGCTAAAATGATAATGAAAATTGTCTTCCAGTGTGTTTTTACTAATGCTTTTAAGTCGTTTAAGAATTGATTCATATTCGTGATTTTAATGCGGAAAAATCAAATAAAAATAAATTAATTTACTGTTGAATTGGTTTCAATTTATATCCTTGCTTTCTAAGAAGCTCAAGTACACCCTGCTTTCCAGCCAGGTGTCCAGCACCGACTGCAAAAAAAGTATATGATTTTTTCATAACAGATTCCATAACGGGTATCCAATTTCGATTGCGGCGGTCAAGCAGCAACTCCTGACTACCCATCATTTCTGGCGACTCTGCCATTAACTGATAAAGTGATTCTACATCCTGAGCCTTGTATAGTGCAGACATGCGATTAAATTCTTTTTTCTGGGATTCAAAATCATTGACCATATTCATAATTGAGCGAATCTCCAAAGAATCTGGACTGGCATCAAATACACCTCACTGATCTTCTACTTTTTCTAATCCCAATAATTCTTTTTTTTGTCCGCCAGCCATTTTTACAAAATTCATTTCATAAGATTCCATTCCAGCGCATGACAACAAACGTTGTGCAAGTAAACTCATTACCATCATGGGTTTGAACCTGTCGAACATAACAAGATTCATGTTCATTTCTTTTTGTAAGAAAGAATCCAGCTTTTTAAAATTGCTTTCTCCAAGTTTATTTTTTAAAGTCTCCTTACCCGGTAGTAGCATCTGCTGCATCATAATAGCCTGAAGCTGCGGGTCATCCATATCAAGTTCAAGATAGATTTGTTGACTGGAATTGAACTTTTGTTTTACAGTTTCAGAAAGAAGAAAGTCTTCTTTGCAAATCATATGTATTGTGCCAAACAAATAGGAAGGTTGCTGCAATCC
>JBKCGF010000263.1:0-1413 GCA_046303455.1 Chitinophagaceae bacterium
ATTGAATCTGATTCCAATATTTTCTTTTCATTGATCCAGTCTGCAAAATATTTCCTGAGGGCCGGTCTAGTGTTAAGTGCTTCTTCGTTTGTTTTTTCCTGTAGCATCACAAAGTGAGATTCATTGATGAAACCAACTGCAACCAAGGCGAATAAAAAAAGAAAATGAAAATTTATTTTTTGTTTGATGGAAAACAGCGTGATGATATTGCCTGCACCAAGCAGTACACCAAATGAAAGCAGTATGATAGGAAGCGGTGTAAGGTGTTTTGAAAAAGTTAACGAGAATACTGCACTAATATAAATCGCGATAGCAAAGATTGAAGAGATGCTGAACCAAAAGAAAATATTTTTTTCAGTTTGGATCATCACTTCTTTATTGATGGGGGATCTTTTTGCATCAGGGTCAGTAAAGACCCAGAGTACAAAGCTTTTGTAATTATTTCTAATCGAGTTGATTTTTTCATGATCGGGCAGAGGGTAATGCGCATGACTGCTTTCACTGATTTTTCTTCTGGTGATGACCAGGTAGAGATAGAAAATTTGAAGTATGGGTAAAAGTGTGAGATAGGTTATCTTTTGATTGAAGTAGACCAGCAGAATAACAATTGTGAAGCTTGCAAGCCATAGTGCGTTTCTAATTTGAAGCAAGAGCGAGCGTTTTGCATCTCGTTTTATTTTTTCAAAGAGCGGATAGAAGACTGCATATCCAATCGCATTAAAAAATACAATCCAATAGGGGATTGCTCCGTTGTTGAGCTGATGATCAGCAACTGCAAATGCGATGGTGATGACGGTGAAACAGAGAAAGCCCAGAATTCTAGGTGTATGGTAGAGACCTTCTTTCGCGATGTGAAAGAGCCTATCGTGGTTGTAGGCGATTAGTCGGGAAGTATACCAGGTAATCATTACCCAAAAAAATAAGCCAATCAACATGAACAACGCTGATTGTCGCGAGTTCATTGCTGTGATAACAATATCTTTCCCTTGAATGAAATACGTGAAAAACAGGTAGCCAATCCCAATAAAAATTATCCCTGGCATAAATGCCCAAATCACCTGAAGGATGATGGCAATTTGTTGGAGGGTTTTCTTTAGGATTTGCATATCCTAAAGATAAGACTACTGCAGTTCCTTCCAAAGCAGGTCCTTCAGATCTTGAAGTCCTTTACCTGCCACGGAGGAGATAAAAATATGAGGTATATTTTTTGGTAGTTCTTTTTCTATGGCGTCTTTTAGTTCATCGTCGAGCATGTCGCTTTTACTGATGGCGATGATGAATTTTTTATCCAAAAGTTCTGGGTTATACTCTTTTAATTCATTTACGAGGATGTCCCATTCTTTTTTATGGTCTTTGCTATCAGCAGGAATCAAAAATAAAAGTACCGGGTTCCTTTCGATGTGGCGAAGAAAA
>JBKCGF010000264.1:0-56129 GCA_046303455.1 Chitinophagaceae bacterium
AAGAATCTGATGCTGCAATTTTGGGAGCGAGCGCCTTGGTATGGGAGAAAAAATAATTTAGGACAACCTCATTGCTTTTTCAGCTTCCCATTGGGCCTTACCATATCCAGGAATAACATGCTTTTCACTGTGGTAAGATGACCTTACCAATGGTCCTGATTCTACATAATCAATACCCAAGCCATATCCAACCTCTTTGTACTCCATAAATTCATCAGGATGTACAAACCGTTGAACAGGCAAATGTTTTTTTGTTGGCTGAAGGTATTGACCAATTGTAACAACATCGATGCCATTATCAGCCAGATCCTTCATGGTTTGAATTACTTCCTCCTTGCTCTCACCAAGTCCGAGCATGATACCAGATTTCGTACGCATACCCCCTTGTTTCAACTTCCTCAATACTTCCATACTTCTCCAGTATTTTGCCTGTATCCTAACTTTTCTGGTAAGCTGCTCTACTGTTTCAATATTATGCGATACTACTTCAGGTGCTGCGTCAATGATACGCTGTATCTGATCATCTATACCTTTAAAATCAGGTATTAAAGTCTCTAATGTTGTTTCTGGATTTAATGCCTTAACTGCATGTATTGTATTGTACCAGATTGTACTACCCCCATCAGGCAGTTCATCACGATCCACTGATGTAATCACAGCATGTTTCACTTTCATTAAATGAATTGCTTCTGCAACACGCTGTGGTTCATCCCAATCAACTGCATCTGGCCTGCCTGTTGCAACAGCACAGAAACCACAGCTTCTGGTACAAACATTACCCAGAATCATAAAAGTTGCTGTTCCCGCACCCCAGCATTCGCCCATGTTCGGACAATTACCACTTTCACAAATGGTATGTAATTTATGGGTATCTACGAGTGAACGAACATGTTTGTAACCCTCACCGACCGGTAGGCGAACCCTCAACCAATCGGGCTTTTTCTGACGAGGTTCTAAATCATTGACGACTGTATTTGTGCCACAACTCATAATTCAACAATTGATGGCAAAGTTACATTACTTGCGGTTACCAAAAACCAGTCCCACGTAACCTGTGGGAAAGAAAGATTTACCAGGGTTATCCACCATTTGAACAACTTCTTTGCTGTAATAATCAACCCCAAATCCAAATTCTATTGCAGAAATGACCTGATTGAACCTGGCCCAGTCGAATCGCAATCCTGCCTTTGCATAAGCGCCAGGATTAAACTTTATTTCATTCCAACCCTTTTGTAAACCAGTACCTCCAATAATTGCATCGGGATTCAAGAATTGAGCCTTATTTGCTTCAGTATATTTGATTTTAATATTTACTGGTGTTGCATTGAACTCAAGGTAATAGGGTCTCTCCAAACCAGCTGAAAAACCACCCAGAAAAACAAAATAAGCAGCAACTCCATTTTTATTGGTTTTACCCCCAATCATCAATTGTTTTCCAATTCCAGCTTTTGCCTGATAAAAGATATTTTGTTTTCCATACACAAAGGGTCTTCCAAAAACAACAAAACCAGAATTTGAAACGCTTGTACTACCCTGTTTTTCTTGTTTTGGATGCCTTTTTTCGGATAATTCTAATTGAACAATAGTTGATTTATATGGGGTTTTCGTCCATCCTTTTTCAAAAACGAACCCATAACCATCATGATGTAACTTAAAGCTAAAAATATTATGTTTGGCAAATGCAGGTACTCCCTCTTCCTCATTTCTAATGATTTCATTAATTCTATTTTTCTTTTGTAGCTTTTCCTCTCTTTTTCTTTCGTACTGATCGGCTGTTCTTTGACCAAAACCTTGAATCAGGAAGAGAAAAGAAAAAATGAAAATTGAAATCTGCTTTGTCATAAAAGGACGATGTTATGTAAATTTATATAAAAAAAGTATGACATCTACTGTTACCTATACTGGAGAATTGAGAACTTTAGCAACCCATTTGCAATCTGGCTCAACTTTTGAAACAGATGCTCCTACAGATAATCAAGGCAAAGGAGCTAGATTTTCTCCAACTGATTTAGTCGGCACCTCACTTGCCGCCTGTATGATAACCACAATGGCCATTCGGGCTAAAGACCTTGAAACAAAACTAGTTGGAGCAAAAGCAGAAACTGAAAAAATAATGACTGCTGTCCCAAGAAGAAGAGTGGGCGGTATAAATATCACTTTTCATTGGGACGAAGGAGTTGAATTTTCCCAAGAAGAGAAAACAAGGCTTGAAGAAATTGCCTGGACCTGTCCGGTAAAAGAAAGTATTCATCCCGACATACAAGTATCTGTAAATTTTAATTGGTAACCTTCATTGCCAACAACTTCCCTCTGGTGCACTCACTGCAAAGATTATACAAGCACTTGCTATTGTATAACTCTAGTAACGACTGTGTATCGATAATGGAACTTGAACTAAATCCTAATCTTGAAAATTCAGAAACGATACTATTTTGTTCTGGCTTTAGTTTAGTGACCCAATGCATTGCTTTTTTGATCTGATTGTTCTGCCCATGGTATTCACCATAAGCCATTAAAAAAGGAATGAAAGCATTCAGAATAGTTTGTTGCCTTAAGCCATACCCTATTTCTTTAAACTGATCAACAGATAAACGATCGAATAGAAAATGATTATCCCAATAACTATGGTGTACAACCTCAAAAAGTCCAAAAACCTCTTCAATGTTTTCAACAGTTAATAGCAGTTTTACAAGCGCCAAATGTTTGTTATAAAAAGCAGATAGTTGGGCAATTCTTATGGTAGGAAAATTTCTTGGACGCATTCTTAAAAACTTTATTGTTCCCAAAACCGGTTTCAAGTCATGTCTGCTTTTTAATAGCAAGAACTCTTGATTGAGTTGTTTTGGATAGTCATCCTCAAACTTATCATGAAGTAAACCTGCTTGTCCAAATAGTAAAGCTTCAATTTTCCTTGGATCAAAACCATATAAACGTAAATAATGAATTGGTATTGAGTCAAACAAAGCTTCGAAAAAATCAGCATTTGTTGTTCTGCCAAAAGCCCTGAAAACTAGATGCCATAATGTTGCAGAAAAATCATTTTTGTACACACTTAAATATTGCAGTACCAAGTCCCTTTGTCTACCCAACCTTTTTAAACCTAAGCCATAAAGCTCTACACAATTTGAAACATCAACACGGATAAATTCTTCTCCAGAACAATGTAAAACAGATAATTGAGGAAAATCAGGTCCATTCAACAAGAAATCTTTACCCAAAAAACGAGACAATTCTACTACCGGAGAAATATCAAATTCAGGTAAATCATTCTTCCAAACTACATGAAGTATGATACTTTGATAATTACTGTCTACGTGGTGAAAATGTTTAACCCAGTCTGATGTATAAATATGAACTTCGATTTTACCTACCCATACAACTTCACCAATTTTTATTCTGGCATCTGTAAAGTCCGGTCCTTGATCCAAATTGAGCAAACCAGGATGAATAACCCTAAGCGATTGACCATCAATCGTAGTTAGTCCTTCAATAATGGTTGCATTGTGGAACCAATAATGTTGCAACTGGAATTCATTAAACATTTAACGAAAATGAGAAATAGCAACAGTGAACACAAGTGTAAAACAACAGACTAAACTTGTATTTACCCGACTGAAAAAGAGAAATCTTCCTTGAGCACTTTCAACACTTTACTTACAGGCAATCCCATGACATTGTAAAAATCTCCATATATAGCATGAATTCCTACTACACCGATCCATTCCTGGATGGCATAAGCACCTGCTTTATCATAGGGTTTGTATTGGTCTACATAATGAGTAATCTGCGTTGAAGTCAGCTTGTTAAAAACAACTTCAGTGGTGTCATAAAAACAAATATCCTTCTCAGCATCTCTTAGATTAACTGCTGTAATAACCTGATGGGTTTTTCCTGATAATTTTTGAATTATAGCAATTGCCTCTTCACGATTTGCTGGCTTTCCTATGATTTCCTGATCCAGCACTACAATAGTGTCTGCCGAGATCACAATCGAATTGAACAATTCATCTTTGAGTTGTTCCACTATGGCAGCATTCTTATTCTTAGCTATTGATATTGCCACTTCAGCAGGTAGTAATTCTTCAGAGAAAGTTTCATCAATATCAGAAACCATTACCTTAAAATTCACCTCTGCCCATTCCAACAACATTTTTCTTCTTGGAGATCCTGAAGCAAGAATAATTTGTTTCATCTTAATAGAATAAAAAAATGGATAGGATACCAATTAACATCACAAGCTTGATGTGTTTACTGATCTTCGAATAATCAGCGATTGCATTAGCTTTTTTTACGTTGAACAGTATATATACAAGATAAAAAAGTAAACTAACAATCAGAAGCAATTGAAGCCAGAACCAATTATGAATAAAGGCATAAACAAGGATAGCTAAAAGCAATCCCATTAAAACAACGAGCCAAATTGCAATAAAAATTTTTGATACGTTAATACCCCACTCAATTGGCATGGTAGTACACCCAAATTTTTTATCGCCTATCATATCTTCAAGATCCTTCACAACTTCTCTTATGAGAGAAACAATAAAAGCGAAACCAGCATAAACAAGTGTATATTTATACAGTTTATCCAATTCTGTTTTATGATTCTTTAAATATGAGAGGTCTGCTAAATTAATTTCAGCGACAAACAATACTCCTATCACCCAAGCCGTGAGTAATGAAATCAAAACATTTCCAATTAATAGTTTCTTTTTGAAAGTTGTAGAATAAAAAAGCAAGACGATTACACTTGCAAAATTGAATACCAGCAACAGCATATTGTTGACGTGCAAAGCAACTATGGCAGTAAGAAATAAACCAATTAAAGAAAGGAGCATATGCCAGAGCATGGCCCAACGCCGACTAATCCATTTCCCAATAACCATTTTTTTGGGCTTGTTGATATGATCTATATCCATATCAAAATAATCATTGATTATATAGCCAGCAGCAGCAATCGATACTGATGAAAACAAGAGTAATAAAAAATCTGTATACTCCAATAAAGGCATACCAGTTTCAGCAGTTTTATAAGTGGGTAAAAGAATTGAAAAATAAAACAAAGATTGTGTCAGTGCAATGAAAATCAGGTTAGGATACCTGACCAGTCTAAAGAAAGCACCGATTTTTTGTATTATTATCACCTAAATGCTTTGGGTATTTGTAGAATTCGTCCAGATATCCCTGCACTTCATCACTTTCTCAATAACATCCCGCGCACAACCATCCCCACCCTTTTTGGGTGAAATATAATCAGCCATCCCCATAATCTCGGTAACAGCATCAGCTGGACAAGTTTTGCATCCTGAAACTTCAAATGCTTCCAGATCGGGAATATCATCCCCCATAAACAAAACCTCATCTTTCTGCAGGTTAAATTTCTGCATCAGTGATTGTAAAACTGCTGCTTTTGAACCTGTATTTTGGAAATATTCTTGAATCCCTAATTTATTAAGTCTTTTCCCTATGGGTTCAGAAGAAGAACCCGTGATTATTGCAATATGGAGTCCTGATTTTATTGCATGTTGCAGCGCAAAACCATCTTTTATGTCCATTTCCCTTACCCATTCTCCATCTGGCATGATGAGTAATTTACCATTGGTCAATACGCCATCCAGGTCAAAAGCCAATAATTTAATGCGACTGAATTTTTCGAGAATTGACATAAGATTGATTCTTTCCAAAGTTAATTCATTCATAACAAATACTATGCCCCAAGCTACTGGACTAAAGTATATTTGCATTCCAATTCACCTAGTATGACAAGAAAACAGCAAATTTTGCTATCGTTTTTTAGGACAAAAATCAGGTTAGCATCACTTGCATCGGTCAAATGGGCTGCTCAAATAGCCTTTGATATGTTCAGTACCCCTTACCGAAAATCAAAAAAACCCAAGCCTGCAATTTTTAAAAAAGCTGAAAATTTTCATATCAATATAAATGGTTACAATATCAATGGATACCGTTGGAATACAAAGGCCAAAAAACAACTTTTGATTTTACATGGATTTGAATCCAGGGCCTATAAGTTTGAAATGTACATTTCTCCTTTTTTAAATAAGGGATGGGGCATTACCACCATGGATGCAAAAGCCCATGGTAAAAGCGATGGTAAACAGATCATATTGCCCGACTATGTTGCTATGATTGAAACACTCGAAAGAAATTTTGGTAAATTCAATGCCTACCTGGCACATTCTTTCGGTGGAATTGCTGTTTCATTGCACCTTGAAAAAAACAGTAACCCAAATGCAAACCTGGTTTTGATCGCTCCTGCTACTGAAACCGACACCGCGATAAATCTTTTTAGTAAAATTATTGGTCTTGGGGAAAATGTAAGAAATACGCTAGATGAACTCATTCTTGAAAAATCAGGAAAACCTACATCTTTTTATTCAGTAAAGCGGATTCTGCCTCACCTGGCGAATAAAACGCTTTGGATACATGATAAAAATGATAAAATAACACCTTTGTCTGATGTGGCACCTTTGATGGACAAGCAACTGCCTCATATTGAATATATGATAACCAGTGGACTAGGTCATAGCCGGATATATAAAGAAGAACTTGTCATTGAAAAGGTGGTTAGTTTTCTGAACTCCGAATCAGAAGCTATGGAAGTTTCGAACGTTTAAAAACATCCCAAAAAAGCTGATTTCACATTTTTTTATGCTTGAAAAAGGATTCTATTGCAACAGGAATTCGGAAAATTCATTCTCTTTGGCTTATTATTGCATCTGTTTGATAGAGAGAAAGTGAGAAAATAATTGATAAAATAAAACAATCAGGAAGGATAATTATCCTGTGACCAAGTGAAAAATGGCAAAAAATTTACTTATAGTTGAGTCGCCTGCAAAGGCAAAAACCATAGAAAAAATTCTGGGATCAGACTTTGAAGTCAAGAGTTGCTATGGCCATATCCGCGACCTTGAAAAGTCAGAAATGGGAATCGATATCAAAAAGGGTTTCAAACCCAGGTATATTGTTCCAGAGGACAAAGAAAAGGTAGTAAAGGAGTTAAAACAACTCGCCAAAAAATCAGAAGAAGTATGGCTAGCAACGGATGAGGACCGTGAAGGAGAAGCCATCAGCTGGCATTTGTGTGAGGTTTTGGGATTGGATCCGGTCACTACAAAGCGCATTGTTTTTCATGAAATTACCAAACCAGCCATAAAATCTGCTGTAGAAAAACCCAGGACGGTCAACATGAATCTGGTAAATGCCCAACAAGCCAGGAGGATACTGGACAGGATAGTAGGGTTTGAAATATCTCCCATCCTATGGCGGAAAATGAGCATGAAGAACAACCTCAGTGCAGGAAGAGTTCAAAGTGTAGCGGTTAGAATAATAGTAGAAAGAGAAAGAGCCATTAATGGTTTTACTGCAACATCAAGTTTTAAAGTTGAAGGTATTTTTAAGGCCAAAGATATCAATGGCAAGCAGGTCACTTTCAAGGCAGAGGGATCTAAAAAGGGAAATGAACAATATGCAGAACAATTTTTAAAAGGATGCATTGGAGCTCAATACACAGTTAAAGATGTACAGAAAAAACCTGCAAGAAAAACACCTGCTGCTCCCTTTACAACCTCAACACTTCAACAGGAAGCCAGCAGAAAGCTAGGATATGGTGTTAGTAAGACGATGTTGCTTGCACAAAAGTTATATGAAGCCGGGCATATCACTTACATGAGAACAGACAGTGTAAACTTAAGTGAAACTGCACTTCAAGATATCTCAAAACATATCACAGACAGCTATGGTAAGCAATACCATCAACAGAGAAAGTATAAAAATAAAAATGAATCTGCACAAGAGGCCCATGAAGCAATTCGTCCAACTTATATGGACAAAACCAAGGTAGAGAATGCAGATGCCCAAAGACTATATGATCTCATCTGGAAGAGAACAATGGCTTCTCAAATGGCCGATGCGGAATTGGAAAAAACAATTGCAGAAATATCAATTTCAACACAACAAGAACTTTTAAAAGCAGAAGGTGAAGTTTTAAAATTTGATGGGTTTTTAAAAGTTTATAATGAGGGGAAAGATGAAGATGATGAAAATGAGGAGGAAAATACAGAAGGCATGCTACCTCCACTTGAAATCAATCAAAAAGTCGAGTTGAATGAAATGATTGCTACGGAACGCTTCACCAGACCGCAATCAAGGTATACAGAAGCATCTCTTGTAAAGAAACTTGAGGAGTTAGGCATTGGAAGACCTTCTACCTATGCGCCTACTATCTCTACGATAATTAAAAGAACCTATGTAGAAAAAAGAGACAAAGAAGGTGTAAAAAGAGATTATAGGGTTATTAAATTAGTTAGCGACAAAGTTTCAAAATCAGTTGAAATTGAAAATACAGGAGCAGAGAAATCTAAATTATTTCCAACGGACTTAGGTACAGTCGTAACAGATTTTCTCATTCAGCATTTTACTCAGGTTTTAGATTATGGTTTTACTGCAAAAATTGAAAGCGAATTTGATCACATTGCAGATGGTCAGGAAAACTGGAGTGAGATGTTGAAAGATTTCTATGCCCCATTCAAAAAGGATGTAGATGAAACCATGGAAACCGCAGAGCGAATCAGCGGAGAAAGAGAACTTGGTTTCGATCCGGTTAGTGGTAAAAGAATTATTGCACGTATGGGTCGATATGGTCCAATGGTTCAAATTGGCGAAACAACTGATGAAGAGAAAGCCAAGTTTGCCAAGTTGAAAACAGATCAAAGTATTGAAACCATTCAACTTACAGAGGCAATGGAACTGTTTAAACTACCCAGAATCCTTGGTGATTTTGAAAACGAACAGGTACAAGTGAATATAGGCCGATTTGGCCCCTATATAGCACATGATAAAAAATTCTATTCTCTTGCCAAGGAATACGATCCTTACGAAATCAGATTAGAAGAGGCTATTCCTATTATAGAAGAAAAAAGAAAAGCAAAAGACGAAAGAACAATCAAGGTATTTGAGAAAGAAAAAATACAACTCCTCAAAGGCCCTTATGGTCCGTACATCAAAAAGGGATTAAAAAATTTCCCAATTCCAAAAGAAAGACAGGAAGAGGTAGAATCCCTCACTATTGAAGAAGTACAGGCTATGATTGAACACGCTATTGCAAACCCTTCTAGAGGAAAAAGGAAACCCGCAAAAAAATAAGTACTTGATCATGCAAACATCAAGAGAACTTACTGCGCTTTTAAATTTGATTGAGGATCCTGATGAAAGTGTGTATCAGTCTGTTTCTTCAAGACTTTTGACACTTGGAGATGAAGTTTTGCCTGTTCTAGATGAACACAAACTCCATATCGAAGACCATATACAGTTATCCAAACTAGAGCAGATTATTCATAAAATTGAATTGTCCACTTTAGAAAAGTCTTTAGAGGATTGGAAACAAAATACAGAATTTACATTACTGGACGCCTCAATGTTCTTATCTAGTTATATTAATCGAGATAGCGATAAGGAACATTTTGTTTTTGAAATTGAAAAAATTAGAAAAACAGCCTGGCTTGAACTTAACGACTATCTTACGCCTTTGGAAGAAATAAATATTCTCAACAGGACTATTTTTGATTTTAATAAGCTGAGGGGACTGGAAACGAATTACAGCAATAAACAGGAATTTGACCTGTTCCATTTGCTTTCCGCAAAAAAGGGCAACAGTTTTAGTTTAGCTGCTTTATACCTCATCATCGCTGAACTGCTTGGAATTGCCTTAAAACCAGTAAACATTCCAAAACAGAACCTTTTGTGCTATGTATCGGAAGAAAATCCTTTCGAACCATCCCTTTCAAATCAAATTTTATTCTTTTTGAACCCCCTTAGTGGACAAGTTTATACCCACAGGGATATTGAAAACTATCTAAAGAAAATTGATTATATCCCCTATCCAATCACCAATTCTGCAGAATCGGTATTGCAATTCATCCAAAACTGGCTATTGGAGATCGCAAAAAGTGAAAAAGAAGCCGGATTTTTACTCAAAGAACAAGAGCTCAAAAGAATTGCCAGTTCTTTGGTATAAAAAAGATGATTTATACCATTCAAACAAAGGTTTTCGTACTTAAAATCATCTAAAAAGGAGTCGTTTCACCGAATTTCAATTTATTTTCGCCAATATGAATAAATCTATTGTTGCAGCCATATTATTGGTTTTCATTTTTGCATGTAGGGAAGAAAAAAAGTCGCAAAAAACAACTGAAGCTTCTAAAATGGGCCCCCTAAGTGTTGAGGCCCTAGTTGTTCAACCTTCTTCAGTTTCTGACGTAATTGAGGTAGCAGGAAATATTCTTCCTTTTGAACTTACAGAAATCAGACCAGAAATTTCAGGAAGAATTGTATCAATAAACTTCAAAGAGGGCTCATTTGTTGAAAAAAACACTTTATTGGCCAAGCTATTTGATCAGGATCTTCAAGCCCAACTGAACAAACTGAAAGTTCAACTTCAGATTGCCGAAAAAACAGAAGAGAGAGAAAAAGAGTTATTAAAAATCAGTGGTATTAGTCAGCAAGACTACGATTTAAGTCTGTTACAAGTCAATAACATTAAAGCTGATATCGAATTAATTAAAGTCAATATTGGTAAAACAGAAATCAAAGCACCCTATAGTGGAAGAATAGGATTAAGAAATATAAGCTTAGGAGCATATGTTACTCCAACAAATTTGATCACTTCGATCAGTCAGGTTGATCTTAAAAAAATCAGTTTCAGCGTTCCTGAGAAATACAGTTCTGAGATAAAAGCTGGAATGAAAGTGGACTTTACCATTGAAGGAAATGAATCTACCTACTCAGCTACAGTATTGGCCTCTGAAACCATCATTGAATCTCAAACCAGAAATTTAAGAATTCTAGCAACAGTTGGTGATCAAAAAAACAACCTTGTACCAGGATCATTTGCCAAAGTGAAACTCACACTTGGGAAAAATGAGTCTGCTGTTAATATTCCTTCTCAAGCTGTTATTCCTAGTGCAAGATCAAAACAAGTTGTGATTTACAAAAATGGCTCTCCTCAATTTGTTGATATCACTACAGGAATCCGAACAGCGGACAATGTACAGGTGAAATCAGGTTTGTCAGTTGGTGATACTGTCATAACAACGGGATTACTCTTTATAAGAAAAGATTCCAAATTGAAACTGAGCAAAGTACAATAGTCATCTCAAATTAAATCTGCATGAATCTTTCAGAACTCAGCATAAAAAGACCGGTATTCGCAGTTGTATGCAGTATCGTGATTATCATATTTGGTGCTATAGGATTTAGTTTTCTGGGAGTTAGAGAATATCCTGCTATTGATCCCCCTGTAGTGAATGTTCGGGCAAGTTATGTAGGTGCAAATGCTGAAATTATTGAACAGCAAATCACTGAGCCACTTGAGAAAGCTGTGAATGGTGTTGAAGGAGTAAAATATATTACTTCTTCAAGTTCTCAGGGAAGTTCAAATATCAATGTTGAATTTGAGCTGGGTGTAGATCTCGAAAAAGCAGCTAATGACGTGCGTGAAAAAGTATCACAGGTAACCGGCCAGTTGCCCCAAGATATAGATGCCCCTCCTACAGTATCAAAACAAGATTCTGATTCAGAGCCCATCATTTATATGCAGATGCAGAGCAGCAGAAGAACAATGTTGGAGCTGTCTGATTTAGCTGAAAATATTGTACAGGAAAGATTACAAACAATTTCAGGAGTCAGTGGTGTTAACGTTTTTGGACAGCGACCTGCAATGAGGATTTGGTTTGATCCAGTTAGGTTAGCAGCATACCGCCTTACCATACAAGATGTAAAAGCAGCGTTGGATCGTGAAAATATTGAACTTCCAGGGGGTAAGGTAAGAGGTAACACTACTGAAATGACGGTTAAAGCTTATGGCAAACTGACCTCTGAAGAAGATTTCAATAATCTTATTGTAAAACAAACTGAAGGCAATATCATTAGACTAAGAGATGTTGGCTATGCCATACTTGGTCCGGAAAACGAAGAGTCTTCAACAAGAAAAAATAATGTTCGCTCTGTAAATCTTGCAGTTGTTGCACAGCCTGGATCCAACCAGGTTGCCATTGCAGATGAATTATACAAACGTATTGAAATCATCAAAAAGGACCTTCCAAAAGACATCATACTTGAAATAGGATTTGATAAAACCTTATTTGTAAGAAAAGCAATTACCGAAGTAGAAGAAACTTTAATCATTGCCATTCTATTGGTTGTCATCATCATTTATTTGTTCTTCAGAGAATGGTCGATTGCCTTCAGACCATTAATTGATATACCCGTAGCACTAGTAGGTGCCTTTTTTATCATGTACATTGCAGGCTTCTCTATCAATGTACTCACTTTACTTTCTCTTGTTTTGGCGACTGGTCTTGTGGTTGACGATGGAATTGTAGTAACAGAAAACATTTACAAGAAGATTGAGCAAGGAATGGACAAATGGCAGGCTGCCAGAGAAGGTTCTAAGGAAATATATTTTGCAGTCATCTCCACATCATTAACGCTGGCAATTGTATTCTTACCGATCATCTTTTTACAAGGATTTGTAGGACGACTTTTCAGAGAATTTGGAATAGTTGTAGCTGGAGCAGTATTGATTTCAGCTTTCGTCTCGCTTTCACTGACACCGGTTTTAAATATTTATCTAACCAAGAAAGATGTTCATAAACATTCATGGTTCTACACAAAATCAGAGCCCTTCTTTAGAGGTTTAGAGTCGGGTTACAAAAGATTATTAGAAGCATTCATGAGAAAAAAATGGATTGCTTTAGTGATTGTTGCTGGATGTATGGCTATCATTTATTTCGTAGGTTCTGCGTTGCCTTCAGAATTAGCCCCCATGGAAGATCGCAATCGCTTGCGTGCGAGTGTAGTTGCGCCGGAAGGAACTGACTTTGATTACATGGACAGAGTTGTATACGACATTACGCAGTCGATGTTGGATTCAGTAGAAGAAAGAAATGTAGTATTGTCTTTTGCACCAGGATTTGGTGGAGCGGGTGGAGGTAATAACGCCACGATTAGCATGGGACTGGTTGACGCTTCTGAAAGAAAAAGAAGTCAGAATGATATTGCTCAAAGCCTCAATAAAATGTTCAAGGATTATACGAATGTTCGTGTGTTGTTAATACAAGAACAAACCATTTCCGTTGGACAAGGAGGAAGAGGATCACTTCCTGTTCAGTTCGTATTACAAAATCTGAACTTTGATAAATTAAAAGAGAAGGTTCCTCTATTCATGGATGAAGTGGTAAAAAGCTCTGTTTTTCAAGGAAATGACGTCAATCTAAAATTCAATAAACCTGAACTTCAGGTCACAATCGACCGTTTAAAGGCCAGTGAGTTGGGCATTTCAATTCTTGATATTTCTAATACTTTGCAACTAGCATTAAGTGGAAGACGATTTGGTTATTTCATCAGAAATGGAAAACAATACCAGGTTATTGGGCAAGTTGACAGAAAGGACAGGGATGCCCCACTTGATCTTAAATCATTTTACCTAAGAAGTAGAGATGGAGAATTAATTCAATTGGACAATCTTGTTTCCATTGCAGAAGCAGCTAACCCTCCTACCATCTACCATTACAACAGATTAAAAAGTGCTGTTGTTTCAGCAGGTTTAGCACCTGGCAAAACCATTGGTGATGGCATAGCTGAAATGAAAAGAATTTCAGATAAAGTATTGGACGAATCTTTTTCTACCAGTTTGAGTGGTACTTCTCGCGATTTTGCAGAAAGTTCCTCAAATACCCAAAGTGCTTTCCTGTTGGCCCTTGTTTTAATCTTCCTCATTCTCGCTGCTCAGTTTGAAAGTTTTGTGGATCCATTCATCATCATGATTACCGTTCCACTAGCTTTAGCAGGAGCTGTGATGAGCTTATATATTTTTGACCAATCACTCAACATATTCTCACAAATTGGTATCATCATGCTGATTGGCCTGGTAACCAAGAATGGGATTCTAATTGTAGAATTTGCCAACCAGAAAAGAGAACAGGGAATGCAGAAGGTTCAATCTGTTATTGAAGCATCAGTAGCCAGGTTAAGACCAATTTTAATGACTACACTTGCAACAGCCTTAGGTGCACTTCCAATTGCACTTGCACTGGGTTCAGCAGGAAAAAGTAGAATTCCATTGGGAGTTGTTATTATAGGTGGATTATTGTTCTCATTGGTTCTTACTTTGTTTGTTGTCCCTTCACTCTACGCATATATTACCAGAAAAAAAAGAACGGCTCATGAGATTTAAATTGGCTTTGTTTTGTTTTCTTTTTATTGGTTTTGCAGAAGCGCAAGAAAATAGATTTACATTGAAGGAAGCCATAGACATGGCGATCAAACAGAATTTGGATATCCAAATTGCAAATACCGACTTGGAAATTGCAAAGAACAATAACAATTGGGGAAATGCCGGTGCGCTTCCAACAATAAATGCGAATGTTTCCAATACTGAAGCAGTATCCAACATTGATCAAAAACTGGCCAATGGCAGTAGTATTCAAAGAAATAATGTTTCCAACAGCAGCATCAACTCCAACCTAAGCATCAGCTGGAGAGTCTATAATGGTAAAAGAATCAAAGCAACGAAAGAGCGATTTGAGGTAATTGAAAGGATGGGCAGCATTGCTTTGGACCAGCAAATTGGTCAGATTATTTTTGATGTATCAAACATTTACCACAACCTGATTCGTTTAAACAAACAAATCAATGCAACAAAAGCAATCATTTTACTTTCAGAAGAACGTTATAAAATAGCTGAAACAAGATTTAATGTTGGTAGTGGTGCAAAGACTGATATGCTTCAGGCAGAAATCGACTTGAATGCCCAAAAGGTTAACCTGGAAAACATCAATATCCAGGTTGAAAATACAGTTGCCAGCATGAATGCAATTTTGAAAAGAAAAGTTGATGAAACATTTGTAGCTGCAGAAGATCAATACGAGTTGATAAAAATTGATTTTGGTAGTTTGGTCAACTTATTAGACAAGCAGAATTATCAACTTTTACTGGCTCAGCAAGAAAGACAAAACATATTGAACGATAGAAAAATCATCAACTCACAAAGATTACCCATATTGAGTGTAAACTCAAATACGGTTTTAAATAAGCAAAGATCAACAGCTGGTTTCTTCCTCACCAATCAAACTTTTGGACCTAATATTGGACTTGGATTAGCAATCCCCATCTTCAATGGTAACATCAACCGAACTCAATTGAAGACCAATACCATTCAAGAAAAAAGACAAAATCTACAAATAGAACAACTAAAATTGACCCTGCAAAGAGATCTACTTATTGCTTATCAAGAGTATGAAAATGCAATAAAAATTATTGAAATTGAAGAAGCCAATGTGAAGTTGGCTGAAGAAAATAATTTTATTTCTACTGAAAGATTCAGAAAGCTTGTGAGCAATTCGATTGAACTCAGACAAGCCCAACTGAGTTTAATTGAGGCAGAAACCCGCTTCATTAATGCTCAATTCAGAGCACAGGTTGCTGTAACTACCTTACAATTTCTTACTGGAGAGATCAATAAACTGCTCTAATTATTTTCCAAGATGGTGAGGCTTAAAACCTAAGGGAAGCAACAAGGAAGCGCTTTCAAATTCATATACCTGATGAGCTCCTGCTAATAATACTCGCATGGGATGATCAAATCTAGATTCAAATTCCAAAAGAGATTGACGACATATACCACAGGGCGCTACAGGTGCACTAGCATCTACAACTTCACTTTCATATGTAATGGCAATAGTCATAATAGACTGACCTGGCGCAATAGATGAAGCAGCGGCTAACAAAACACGCTCAGCACATAATCCAATGGGATATGATGCATTTTCCTGATTGGTCCCATTTACGAGTGTCCCGTTACTCATTAAGGCTACAGAAGCAACTCTAAAACCAGAATAAGGAGCATAGGCTGATTTCGCTAAATCCTTTGCTCTTTTAATCAAAAGCTGATCATCGGCAGGCAATTCATCAACAGAGCTGTATTTCTTAAACCCCAGTTCGATCTTTCCTGCTTCCATATTAAAGATGCTTTAATTGATTTTCTTAAATATCCTTGACCATCTTGGACCATTCTGCCAACTGAACCAAATGAATGAAGCCTTCCCTACAATATGATCTTCAGGCACAAATCCCCAGAATCTTGAATCCTGAGAATTATGGCGGTTATCACCCATCATCCAGAAATAGTCCATTTTAAATGTATAGGAAGTCGTTTCCTTTCCATTGATGAAAACCTTACCTTCTCTATCCTCCCAAATATTTTGCTCGTATACCTGAATGACTCTTTTATACAAACTAATATTTCTTGAATCAAGTTGAATAGTAGAACCTTTCTTAGGAATCCACAATGGACCAAAATTATCTTCACTCCATTTGAAAGTTGCTGTGTCATATGGGAAAGTATTCCCAAAACCACTGGTATTTAATTCTGGCAAAACTGATCCCTTGTTTACAAATGGGAAAGACTTTACCAGCTCAACTTGAGCTGGAGTAAGTATCAATCTATAAGTATTAGGATTGTCCTGCAATTGCAAAAGATCCCTTTGTTCAGGATCTTGGGGATCAATATTAAGCTCATTTTTAATGAATTCATCTGAGAAAAACCCTTTCCCATCCAATGTAACATAATAAGGCATTTCTGATGCTACAGGAGAAGGATTAACAGCACTGTTTATAAATACCTGTCCATTAACAACAGATAAGGTATCCCCTGCTATGCCAACACATCTTTTGATGAAATTTTCTCTTTTATCAACTGGTCGAACAATAATATCATCACGCTCTGCAAATAACATTTCTCTTGTTCCTCCCCTGGATTCATAGGCTCTCAGATAATCATAATAATTGACTTCTGATTGATATTCTCTGATTACGGTATCACCAACAGGATAATTGAATACAACAACATCATTGCGTTGAACCTCACTACCCCAAAATCTTTGATATGGCAATTTGATCCACTCTAAATAAGAAGGAGCAGTCCCAATGGGCAAAGTATGATGCACAAACGGAAAGGCTAATGGGGTATTAGGAACTCGTGGGCCATAACTTGTTTTACTGACAAACAAAAAATCATTAACCAACAAAGTTTTTTCCATCGAACCTGTTGGAATCACATAAGCCTCAAAAATAAATGTACGAATGATTGTAGCAGCAACAATTGCAAATACAGCTGCATCTATCCATTCTCTTGCGCCAGATTTCTGATAGTTTTTTACAACTGGAATCCCTGCATATCTTTCATTAGCTGAAAAACCTAAATATGGAAAATAAATGAAGGGAATGAAAACAGTTGCAGCATGGTGCAGAATTGAAAAACGCCCGAAATGCTCTACAAATTTTATACAAATCCAAATAGAGATGAACTGACCAACAATTGGAATGAGTTGAAAAAAGAACCAGTGAATTTTCAACTCCATTTTCTTTACCATCAACCAAGTATTATAAAATGGAATTAAAGCTTTCCAAGATTCTATTCCTGCTTTTTTAAACATCCCATATAAGCCAATATGAAAACCAAGTGTTGCAACTATAAATATTATCCAACCTATGCTCATTGTTTAATTCTTTTGCATCTCAAATGTAACATAAAAGGAGGATTTTAATAATATCCCTACTGCAATAAGGAAATTTTAACATGATTGGTTATATTCAATGATAAAAGTAAAAACGTGCAGTTTTTCAACATACGTGACATAGAAAATTTAACTGGAATAAAGGCCCATACATTACGAACATGGGAGAAAAGATATGGCATTTTAATGCCACTCAATACACCCGGAAAGCACAGGATGTATGATAATAATGATTTAAAACAAATTCTTCGTATTTCAACATTGTATCACAGTGGTTATAAGATTTCAAAAATCGCATTAATGTCGCTGGATGAAATGGCAATCAACACACTTCATCTGGAAAAGAAAACAAATTTCGAGGTTTTCATCAACCGATTTATTGAATTCACTGTCGACATGGATGAAGAAGAATTCAAAAAATTATTTTCAGAACTCCGGGAAGCTATTGATGAAAAAGATCTTTTTTCACATATTATTTTCCCTCTTTTGTATAGAATTGGTAACTTATGGATGATTGGTAATTTATTACCTGTTCAAGAACATTTTGCAAGCAATTTAATCAGATCAATACTCATCAAAAGTATTGATGGTATAAACTATAAGACAGTCAGCAAAAGAAAAAAAGTCCTTTTATTTTGCCCAGAAAATGAACACCACGAGCTACCACTTTTATTTTTACAATTTATTTTCAAACAACAAGGAACACAAGTTATTTACCTGGGTCCAAACACAAAGCTTGAAACCTTAGCCTATACAATTGAGAAATTACAACCTACACATGCATTTGCATACCTGATCACTAATTTTGCTGAACTTGACATTAATGTGTATATAAAAACGATATCAAGGATTACTCAAAACTGTAAACTTTTCTGTGGAGGTCCTGGATTTAAAGACGCCAATGAGATTCCGGCAAAAACAACTGTATTCAAAAATTTTGAAACGCTTATAAAAACAGCAGATACAATTGGCAGAGAGAATTAAGAGATAGCTGTCCTGACAGCTGAATATTTCCTTGAAGATTTTACTACAACATCTTTAACCGTAGCATCAATATGTAAATCTTCCAAATCGATTTGTTTCTGGTCTTTTGAAGCAGCTACAGTACAAAAACGAATGGCAGTCCATACGTGATCAATAACCACCTCATCAATTTTACCAAAACCTCGAGTACATAAACAATCCCAATTACAATCTCTATTGAGGTCACTTACAATTTTAGAGGTCGGTTTTGGATATGCTATCCAAAGTTTTCCTTTGACTTTTAATGCAGGAATAACTTCTTTTAAAATAACAGAAAGCTGCTGATAGTTTAGAGCAAAAACTAAGGCAAACTCAATTTTTTTACTTTTTAGTAATGGAGTAACATTTTTAGCGAAAGACAATTTTGTAAAATACTTTTCAAGTGTGGATGGTATCCCTTGAATAAGTAGGTTTTTTTCATCGTTCAATTCAAGTCTTTCAAAAATGTTCACAAGCATTCGTGGTTATTTTTGTTGGGATGTCAAAATTAACATTTTTTCCACAAAAAATGCGAAAACATTAAAAAGAAATTAGAAGTATGGGCAACTTACCAAAAAAACTCAAAGGAAATTTAGCCTCTTTTTGTCCTTCTTTTGTCGCGGTTCTTAAAGATAGGAACCTTGCTTTCGCTTCCTGAAAGCAAGCGACCAATGTTTTTTTGGTGGGTCATAATGACCAGCAATGCAACTGCAATTGCAAATATTCTGTACGCAATATTGTCAACATTGAAAACAATCAAAATGAATACTGGAAAAGCCAAACTAGCCAAAATTGAGCTAAGAGAGACAAACCTGGTTAGGTAAAGTACCAGTAGAAATACCCCTATACAACTCAATGCTGTCCAGGGAGATATAGCGATAATTAATCCAAATAAAGTTGCGACTCCCTTACCCCCTCTGAACTCTGCCCATATTGGAAAAATATGACCTAAAACTGCTGCCAGTCCTAGTCCAATTTGAAAATTAGTCCTTTCAAATTCATTTTCAATATAATAAGGTAAAAGCAAAGCAAGTTTTACAGCAATCAGTCCTTTGAGCATATCCATAATCATGACAAAAGTACCCCACCTTGAGCCAAGCACTCTGAAGGTATTCGTTGCCCCAGCATTTCCACTGCCGTAGTCGCGTATATCGATATTGAACTGAGAGCGACTAACAATAAGGGATGTTGGAATAGATCCAATCAAATAAGCCAGTATAATTAAAAGAAGTTCATTCATAAGCTGATCAGCCGATAAATTATTTTTTAAAGTTAATAAAAAAATAACAAAGGGTGCTTGATGGAATGTTAAAAGCTAAAATTGAAAAGAAACTGCAAGCCAATCTCCTTCTTCAAAAGACTTGAAAGATGATCCAAAAACAGGTTCATATACTTTCATAATATCTTCATAATCTGTTCTTAATAAACCACTTATGATTAAATTACCTGGCCGGGTTGTTTTTGAGAAAATGGACTGAACATGCTCTATCAAAACATTTTTATTGATATTGGCCAAAACAATATCTGATTTCTCAATTTGCTCAAGATCAGAGGCGTGAAAAACATCAATCCCTAAAGCTTTGTTGAGTTGAATATTCTCTTTTACATTCTCAATACTCCAATCGTCATTATCAATGGCATATACTTTATGGGCTCCTAACTGGGTAGCTAAAATGGATAGAATTCCCGTCCCAGTTCCAAAGTCGATTACATTTTTATCCTTAAAATCAATTTCAAGCATGGCCAACATCATCATTTTTGTAGTAGGATGATGACCAGTTCCAAAACTCATCTTGGGAGTAATCAGAATCTGGTGCTGAACTGTATCAAGAAGTTCATGAAAATGTGCCCTTACCTGAATTTTACCTGGTATCACAACAGGATCAAAATTAGATTCCCAGGTTTGGTTCCAATTTTCTTCTTCTATTAAATTGACAGCTAAAGCAAGATTCATTGACGATGCTAATGCCTTAATTGATTCAAGATCAACTAATCCCTCATTGGCATATGCTTTAACGCCACCAGAGGTTTCTTCCATTCCATGGAATCCAAAATCAGGAAGAATGGCAATTAGCACATCAACTTGTTCCTGGTTTATATCTTCAAAAGACACTTGTATATAATTCATAAAAAAAGCCGGCATGTAGCCGGCTTGCATTTAATTTTGGTTATTGTTGTTTCCGTCTGCTTGATTGAAATCAGGCTTCGGGATCAAAGCTTTGCGACTTAATTTGAACTTACCAGTTTTGTGGTCAATTCCTACCAATTTAACCTTTACCACATCCCCTTCTTTTAGGATACCATCAAGGTTTTCAAGCCTCTTCCAGCTTACTTCACTGATGTGCAGTAAACCTTGCTTACCAGGCATGAACTCAACAAAGGCACCATAAGGCATGATGGACTTCACTTTTGATTCATATTCCTCACCCACTTCTGGCATTGCTACAATTCCTTTGATCCAGGCTACTGCTCGGTCAAGTCCCTCTTTAGCTGGACTAAACACGCTCACTTCGCCTTGGTTACCAACTTCTTCAATATTGATGGTAGTACCTGTTTCCCTCTGAATCTCTTGGATTATTTTTCCTTGTGGACCAATGATGGCACCAATGAATTCTTTATCAATGAACAATTTCTGCATCCTTGGAGCATGCGGCTTCACCTCTGCTCTTGCTGCTGGCATAGCCTCATACATTGCATCCAAAATATGTAGACGACCCTTCCTTGCTTGCTCAAGAGCTGCCATCATGGTCTCCATACTTAAACCATCAATTTTGATGTCCATTTGGATACCACAAATACCATCCCTTGTTCCAGTAACTTTAAAGTCCATGTCTCCCAAATGATCTTCATCACCAAGGATATCTGTTAAGATTGCATTTTTACCATCACTAGGCCTGGTAATCAAGCCCATTGCCACACCACTGACGTGCTTTGGCACAGGTACACCTGCATCCATCAAAGCCAATGAACCTGCACAAACCGTAGCCATTGATGAAGAACCATTAGACTCCAGAATGTCAGAAACAACTCTCACCGTATAGGCATAATCGTTTCCAGGCATCATCTGCTTCAAAGAGCGGAGAGCAAGATTACCGTGTCCTACTTCTGTTCTACCTGGACCTCTCATTGGTTTTACTTCACCAGTGGAGAAAGCAGGGAAATTATAATGCAGTATAAATTTGTTGTATTCTGATTTTGCAGCACTTTCAACCAAAAGTTCATCTAAAGGAGTACCGAAGGTGATTGTTGTAAGTGATTGAGTTTCACCACGGGTAAACAACGCAGAACCATGTGGACTAGGCAATACATCGACTTCCATATTTAATGCACGAACTTCATCCAAAGCTCTTCCATCAAGTCTGATTTTATCGTCTAAAATCATATTGCGGACAACCTCCCACTTCAAATCCTCGTAATATTTTTTAGCTAATTTGAGCTGCTCAGAACTAGCTTCTTCACCCATAGATGCGATTACTTCCTTCTTTAATAGATCATAGGCCATAGAACGATCAGCCTTGCTAGAAGCAGCTTTTGAAATTTCATATACTTTAGAAGCATATGCATTTACTTTTTCCTGAATAGCTTCATCAGATGGAGGTTTTGGATAATCTCTTTTACCTTCAACTCCTACCTTAGTTCTCAATTCTTCCTGTGCTGCAATTTGTATACGGATAGCATCATGTGCAACACCCAAGGCTTTTACTACATCTGCTTCTGAGCATTCTTTAGATTCGCCTTCCACCATCATCAAGTTCTTGCTGGTAGCACCAATCATGAAATCCATATCAGCTGAAGCAAGTTCAGTCCTGCTTGGATTCACTACCAATGCACCGTTGACTCTTGCAACACGAACCTCAGAAATAATTTCTTTGATTGGAATATTTGAAACAGCCAAAGCTGCAGAAGCAGCAAGGCAAGCCAATGAATCAGGCATGATTTCTGGATCAGAAGAAACCAAGGTTACCAATACCTGTACATCACATAAATAATCTTCTGGGAACAAAGGACGCAAAGCACGGTCAATCAAACGACTGATCAATACTTCGTAATCACTCAAGCGACCTTCACGCTTGAAAAAAGACCCTGGGATTCTACCTGCAGAAGCAAACTTCTCTTGGTAATCCACAGATAGAGGGAAGAAATCCTGCCCTTCGCGAGGCTCTTTATTAGCACAAACAGTTGCAAGTAAAATACAGTTGCCTTGTCTGACAGTAACTGCACCATCAGCTTGGCGGGCCAAACGGCCAGTTTCTATGGTAACAATTCGACCGTTACCAAGGTCAAAACTTGATTGTATGGGTTGTTGTAGCATTGTATGATTTTTTGGAAGGTTCCAAAAAGCAATATTCCCAACAGGTGTTGGGAATAAAACATTTCAGTAAAATTATTTTCTTAGACCGAGTTTCTCGAGCAATGCACGATAACCAGTAAGGTTATGCTTGCTTAGATAAATAAGCAGGCGCTTACGCTGTCCTACCTTTCTCATCAGTCCCCTATGGGTTCCGAAATCTTTCTTATTCGCTTGCAAGTGTTTAGAAATCTCATTGATTTCTTCAGTCAACAAAGCAATTTGTGCTTCGATTGAACCTGTGTTTTTTGCGTTGCCACCATATTCAGCAACAATAGCCGACTTTCTTTCTTTTGTTACGCTTGACATCTCAATTTTTTTAAATTCATCTAAAATTTACATCCAAAATTTGGGTGCAAAGGTAGGGAAAATGAATGAAATAACGACTTTAATCCATGTATTTCAGTTTGAAAGCATAAAGTGCTATAAAAAGGGTGCTTGAAAAACCCGAAAGCATTGCATATGATAAACCCAGAAAGTTGCCAGATCCAAATACAATTACAGGTGCTACTACCCCAATTATACATCCCAGGACATAAAGCCTGAACCCATTTTTCTTTAACCTTAACATCAAAACTGCACCAATCAGTGTTAAAAGGTTGGAAATCATAGAGAAAAAGCTGTTGTCCCGCATATTTGAACTGGTATTCGCAAAGGAAACATCTTCCATAGCCTGTTCAAACTGCTCTCTAGACTTTGGATCAGCCTCTAAAGCCTGATTAAAAACGGTATCCCAACTTTCCATGCTTTTGTCCAGCGTTTTTGACAATTCTTCAGGATTGGACAATCCTGAAATGGCAGACAGCAACATATAGGAACTGGCAAAAAGCGTCAGGTAGCAAAGTATCGTTAAAAGTCGGGGTCTTAATGGGGATATTGGGGATGGATGATCAGAATTTTCCATTTATTTTAATTTTTACGAAGTTAATAAGAACAATTTAACACCTAAATGTATTTTAGATAAGGTATGGCGATTCATTTACACATTGTGACTTCTGATTTTCCTAATGGAGTAGATAATCCGCAATTGTCTGATGCCTTTTTTTTAATTAAAGCGCTATCTCATCAGAAAATCAATATTCACCTGCATAGTTTTGTACACTTAAATGAAGAACCATCAGTTCAGTTGACTGAATTATGCTCATCGATTTCATTTTATCAGCGTGATAAATCAAATATCAGCTTTAAAGCAGATTTACCCTATCATGTTTCTACAAGATCATCTCAAAAGCTGATAGATAGATTGAATGAAGATACCTTCCCAGTTATTTTCATTGGACTATCATCTTCATACCCTTTGTATGGAAACCAACTTAGGAGCGACAGGAAATTTGTTGTCAGACTGAATAAAAACGAGGCTGCCTATTACCATCAACTAGCTGCACTCGTACCTTGGAAGGGGAAAAAAGTTCACTACCAAATAGAGGCTTGGCGCATGAGAAAGTTTTTGAAAAAATTAATTTCAAAAAAGATATCATTTTTTTATTCCTCTGATGCAATAGTGCAGAACATTAAGCCGCATATAACATCTCAATTTAATTCCTTAGCACTCTTTACTGGTATGCCCCCTGTATTTCATCAACCGGGTAATGGACATTTTTGCTTGTTTTATGGGAGACTTTCTGATGAAGAAACTTCCTATGCTGCTTCTTGGTTATTAGAGCATGTTTTCAATACACTTGAAATTCCTTTTGTAATTGCTGGATCTCGTCCTTCAACACATTTAGAAAACGCAGCGCATGTAAGGCAACATACCTGTTTGGTTTCTAATCCCGGTGAAAAAGAAATGCAAGATCTAATCAAAAAAGCCCAAGTCGTTTTAAGTCCTGCTTTTATCCAACATGAAGAAGACGACCATCTGCTGCAAGCAATGGCCTTGGGCAAACATGTGTTAATCAATCCAAAAAGCAGCAGGAAAACACAATCAATAGCCTGTTGTCATTTGGTTCAATCTCCAGAAGAATTCATTGAAAAAACCAGGACTTTATTTGAAACTCCATTCAGTGAAGAAGAAAAATACGCGAGACAACATTTACTGAATGCGAAATTTCAAGATGAAAAAAGTCTTGAAAAAATAATTAGCTGGCTATCGTAGCATTATCAATAACCTTACCATCTTCTGTTCTGATCATCCTTGCAGGATATTTGTTAATCACCATGTAATCATGTGTAGCCATTACAATGGCGGTCCCTAAATCTTTACTGATCTGAAACAAGAGATTCATGATTTCATCAGTAGTGTCTGGATCAAGATTTCCAGTAGGTTCATCAGCAAGAATTAATCTTGGAGAGTTGAGTAAAGCTCTTGCTATATCAACACGTTGTTGCTCACCTCCAGATAACTCATACGGATATTTGAAGCCCTTTGTTTTTAGTCCCACTTTCCCCAGTACTTCATCAATTTTATCTTCAATTTCTTTATCATTGTTCCAGCCTGTAGCGTTCAAAACAAACTTTAGGTTATCGTGAACATTTCTATCGGTCAGCAATTGAAAATCCTGGAATACAATACCAATATTTCTCCTTAGAAAAGGAACAGTCTTCCAGGTAAGGTCTTTTAAATCAAAACCAGCAACCATTGCAGTTCCATTTTTCAATGGCAACTCTCCATAAAGAGTTTTCAATAAACTGGATTTACCCGTACCGGTTTTACCTACGAGATAAACAAACTCACTTCTTGATACTTGAATGTTAACATCACTCAAAATCAAAGAATCTCCCTGGTAAATATTGGCATTGCTTATTTCCAAAACAACATCACTCATATAAAAGATTTGTTACTCAAAGATATGTTTATCTGCACCAAATTGAATTTCAAGGCATTTCTTTTCTGATGGTTCTACCCTTCCAATGATTTTTGCATCTACTGCATACTTTTCTGCAATTTTTATCATTTGCTGTGCACTTACCTCATCAGTATATATTTCCATTCTACAGCCCATGTTGAATACCTGAAGCATTTCTCTGTCATCTGAACCGCTCGCCTCTTTGATCAACTGAAAAACAGGAGGTGCATCAAAAAGGTTATCCTTTATCACTTTCATAGGTTCAGGTAGATATTTCAAGCATTTGGTCTGACCACCTCCACTGCAATGGATAAGTCCATGTACTGCTTCAAAATGATCTTGCAAAACTTCCTTGATAACAGGCGCGTAGGTTCGCGTTGGACTCAAAACCAGTTTACCAGCGTTCACATGTTTAAATCCCGGAACATTTACAGGGTCAGTCAGTTTGTGTTTACCAATATAAACAACTTCTGAGGGCAAGGATGGATCATGCGACTCTGGATATTTAGCTGAATAATAGGAAGAAAACATATCATGCCTGGCACTGGTTAATCCATTGCTTCCAATTCCGCTGTTATAGTCAGATTCATAACTGGCTTTTCCTGAACTTGCTAGTCCAACAATCACATCACCTGGTGTTATTTTATCGTTGGTCACCAACCTGTTTTTAGGCCATCTAGCAGTCATGGTTCCATTCACAGCAACCGTTCTTACTACGTCACCAACATCAGCCGTTTCACCTCCTAAATAATGAACATGAACTCCCATATCTGCAAGGCTAGAAAACAACTCACTGGTACCATCAATAATTTGTTTTAAAACTTCTCCGGGAATAAGATTTTTATTTCTATCAATTGTAGAATTGAAAATAATATTGTCGTACACACCAATACAAAGCAGATCATCCAGATTCATCACTACTGCATCCTGAGCAATGCCTTTCCAAACAGAAAGATCACCTGTTTCTCTCCAATAGAGATAGGCCAGAATACTTTTGGTACCTGCTCCATCAGCATGCATTACATTGATAAAGGCATCATCTCCTGAAAGAAAATCAGGATAAACTTTACAAAATGCTTGGGGATATAATCCCTGATCAAGACCTTTTATTGCTGCGTGGACTTCCTCTTTTTGTGCAGAAACACCCCTTTTGTTGTATAAACTCATGATTTGGATTGGGTATTGGCAAATCTACTTTAGATGATTGAAATGACAAGTTTTTAGAATCATTCTTATTCACAGCATGTTGATTCTTTGTTTTCAATTATTTTTGCATTTTTTATGCAGGTACATTTTCAAATAGATCAATTACCCGTTTTCAATAATCCAGTACTTACTATTGGTACTTTTGATGGCGTTCACAGTGGTCATTTGGCAATTTTGAACAAGCTAAAGTCAGAAGCAAAAGCTATTGGAGGTGAGACAATTGTCATTACATTTCACCCCCACCCCAGAAGAATTTTAAATAATCCAGATGCCCCAGCTCTTCTTACCAGCTTAAATGAAAGAATAGATCGCTTTCAGCAACTTGAAATTGATCACCTGGTAGTAGTACCATTTGATCCAGCTTTTGCAGAAATGTCTGCTACCGACTATATAGAAAAATTTATTGTCTCTTTATTTCATCCTAAGTTGATCATCATTGGAAATGATCATCGGTATGGGAAAGAGCGTATTGGCGACTTTCAGCTTTTGAGTAAGATGGGACCTCAATATGGATACCAGGTAATGGAAATTCCAGAACATGTGCTAAATGAATCAAGGGTCAGCTCTACTAATATACGTCACGCTTTACTTAATGGAAATATACAATTGGCAAACCAATTGCTGACTTACCACTATCAGCTCATCGGTAAAGTTGTTCTGGGTGATCAATTGGGAAGAACATTGGGATACCCTACAGCCAATCTTGCCATATTGGATAGTGATAAACTGATTCCTTCATCTGGCGTATATGCTGTTGAAGTTCATTTGCTCAAAAATGGTGAAAAAAGAGACTTCCACGGCATGATGAATATTGGATACAGACCAACTGTAAATGGCAAAGAAAGAAGAATAGAAGTGCATATTTTTTCTTTTGACGAGGATATCTACAATGAAATTCTTGCTGTTAATATTGTCGCCTACACCAGAAAAGAAATGAAATTTTCAGGACTTGAAGCGCTAAAAGAACAATTGGGTAAAGACAAAAAAGAAATAAGTGCGATGTTTTGATTAAGCATCCTTCGCAATAATCTTGGCAACCAGCTCTTTCATTAAACCCGCATCATCAGTATTTACTCTGCCAATACCCACACTCATTAAATTGTAACGCGACAACAACAAAAGTGCTTTTTCAATATCAGAAAAACTATAGCGTTGCAAAGCCTGTACATATTGCTTTACAAAAAATCCTTTTACACCAAGTAATGCGGATAAACTGTATTCATCTTTTGAAGAACTGGATGCAGCAACATATAACTTACTGAAAAAAGAATAAAAAGTAGGAAGTATTAGTTGAATGGGTGCGGCCTTTGGATTTGATTGAAAATAATTGATGATATTCAATGCTCCTGGCAAATCACGATTCACTACAGCTGCTTGAAGCTCAAAAATATTAAACTCTTTACTGACACCTATGAATTGCTCAATATCATCTTCGGTTATTTGCTTTCTACCGTTGAGGTTGACCGATAATTTTTCAACTTCATTTTCAATACGCTGCAAATCATTTCCAATATGTACAACCAGCATTTGTAGTGCTTTAGATTGAATATCCAATCCTTTGGATTTAATCATATTGGATGCCCACTCCGGTAATTCATTGTCATATAATTTTTTAGTAGACAACAACTCCGCTTTCCCTTTGAGGATTTTAGCCAGTTTACTGCGACCATCTACTTTCTTTTCTTTATGTGCAACGATAAAAATTGTTGATACCAAGGGATTATTGATATAGGATTCCAATTTATCAAGATCTCTCAATTGTTGTGCTTCTTTAAGCAATACAACTTGCAAATCATGGAACATAGGATATCTTCTGCAGGCATTGATAACTTCCTCCACTTTGGCATCTTTTCCGTAATAAACAGATAGGTTAAAGGCAACCTGATCTTCTGGAAGAAGATGATCTTCAGCATATTTGGTTAACTTATCTATATAATAAGGCTCTTCACCTTCTAACCAGTAAACTGGCTTGAGTTTTTTCTTTTCCCAATCCTGTATAATTTGCTCAGCATTCATCGATTAAATCAAGATTATATATGATATCATTTCATACAATCACTTTCATTTTAACATTTATATAGGAGTGTTTGTAATGAATTTCAGTTCCTTTGTAAGGTCAAATTTATTGATAACCGATCAATATTGATCATCAATTCCAAAATCATGAGTACAAACAACAAAGACAACAAGTCAAGTATCATTATTCTTTTGGCGGTTCTTCTTGTAGCTTCCTGGGGTTACTTTTTCTATGCAAGAAACGAAGCTAATGCAGTAATTGCTGAAAAAAATGCTGAGTACACAAGCCTTGATTCGGCAAAGAGTGCAGTACAATCTGAATTTGATGCTGCTTTAGTTAGATTGGATGAAATGACTGCGACAAATGCAGGTCTTGACAGCCTCGTTAAGAGACGCAATACAGAAATGGATGTACTCAAAGGGAAATTCAAGTCATTGGTCGGGAAACAAAATGCAACTTCGGCTGATTTAGCAGAAGCAAAAAAGCTCGTATCCGAATTGAACGGCAGAATTGATGAGTATGTTAAAGAAATTGAACGTCTACAAACAGAAAATAAACAGCTGACAGTCGATAAAGAAAACCTAACAACAGAAAATAAAAACCTCAATACAACTCTTACTTCTACCGAAGCTGCAAAGAAAGATGCTGAAAACAAGGTTGATGTGGGTTCTACATTACATGCATCCGCTTTCAAGATCACTCCTATCAATGAAAAAAATTCTGGAAAAGAGAAATCAACTGCTTCGGCAAAAAGAGCTGATAAAATGAGAATTTCTTTTAATCTAGATGAGAATAGAATTGCAACATCTGGACCAAAACAACTTTTTATCATAGCAAAAGATCCCAGTGGCAAGGTAATCAAAGAAGATGCACTTGCTTCAGGTTCCATTAATACCAGACAGGATGGCCAAGTGGATTTCACTACCAAAATCGATGTTGAATACAAGCAAGGTGAGGCAAAAAATATCAGCTTCGATCTTAGGCAAACTGATAAATATATGAAGGGTAATTATGCAGTAATTGTTTACCAAAATGGATTTAAAATTGGTGAAGGGATTGCGACCTTGAAATAAAAAAAAATACATTTCAAAATTAAAAAGCCACCAACAGGTGGCTTTTTTTATAAGATTGCTCGCAATTGAGCCCTGCCAAGATTTACAATTCCCGAAGAACCTGATTTTCTTCCCTCATACTGAAAACTAATTTCAATAAACGAACTAAGTCTTTTTGTTAGATCTAAAAACCAAACATAGTTCTTATTAGGCTGGAGTCCTTCCATCATTATATACCCAAGTGTACTAGAAGGGAGTCCATTAAATTGTATATCAGACAAAATAAATCTACCCGACACAGAAGTATTTGAAACAACATTGTATTTCCCTTCCATTTGAACTGATCCGATTTTTGCAATTTCCGGACCAACATTTCTTTTTTCCTGGTAACTATAACTCATTTGTGCCCTAAACGTCGTTCCTTTTGTATAACTTATTCTGGGTTCAATTGTATAAGCATTGATATCAAAATTTCGGTTATTAAAGTTTGGAGTAGACAAATCGTTCCTATTGAGTTTACCTGTTAAATCAACCGTAATTTTCCTTGCCCAGTTACTTCTTAGTCTTAGCAATAATTCACTCGTTCTTCTTGTTTCCTCTCCAAAAGATAAAAAGGCCCTGTTTGTATTTCGAATATAGTTGAGATCAATGCCCCAAACCTGACTGAATTTATTGTAGGAAAGAGAATGACTTTGCAATTGATCAAAAGTAATCAAACTGGTATCTGACACAATCTGAGCAAAAGGATTTAAGTTCCTATCACCCAATGCCAATTGCTTCTGACTTGTTTGAAGAGAAGATTGAAAATACAATTTCTTTAAAAACTTATTGAATTCATTACTTGTGTTTTCATCAATGGCAAGAGATGGATTAAAAACTATATTATAATTAAATTGAAGAAAATCTGTTTTTACAAAATCACTAGTTGGTGTATATATTCTCAAGTATTTAGCTTGATCCCTAAAGCGTGCAATTTCAAACTCATTCAATTGCTGAACCCCATCATTGTTATAATCGATCCAGGTATATTCTCCTTGTCCTGCTGGGACCTCAAAATAAGTAAAATCTCTTCTTGGCTCCTGGCCACTTCCCATTTCGTATAAAAAATTACCAGTGATTGCATTTTTCCAGACATCAGAGAAATATTCAATTCTTCCCAATACTCGTTCATCTGCTTTTATGTTAAACCTTGAATCTTCAACATTCAGTTTTCGGTATGTAGCATTTAATCTTATTTGATGATGATCATTCGACATCCATTCACCATTAAGGTTGTAATTATGACTTCTGTCTGTGCGACTCAGTTTATTGTCTATTGGTTGAGCATCTGCTCGGGTAAAATACTTAAACCCCCATTTATTCAACTTTGAAGGATCAGAAAGTGTTGCCAATTGAAAAGTTGAAAATGAAAAGCTGGATGCTGTTACGGAATCATTTTGCTTGATTTCAGAAAGATTTCGTTCTACAGTGTACTTAACACTAAACTCACGATTGTTCAAGGGTTTAATTAGTTTAGCAATATCAATAGATGGTCGTAGAAAAAAACCAGTTTTAAAAGAATCATCAAATTGGGTGATAGCAAAAATATTGTTCATCCTCCATCCATTTTTTATATACTGATGATCCAGTGTATTACGCAGACCCTTGTATTGATTATTTCTATTATAAGTACCAAGCTTGTAAGCAATTTGCTGAGTTGTGTTTTCCTTCAATAATATCTGAGCGTTTAGTAGTTGTTCATCTGCTGGATCAACAATCAGATCTAAACCCCAATCACGAGCAAACTCTACTGAACGCAATCGTTCAACAGGCCTAAACGAGGATGTTGCAAACTCTGCACCCAGATTGGTCTGTAAAATCAACCCTTTTGCTTTATTCAATTCTATATCTTGTTTGTAAGCAAGTCTTCCTGCAAATCCATTTTCATTTTGAAGAGATTTTTTTGAAAATTGATTTAAATCGTATTTGCTGTAGGCCCAGTCTGCAGTAATCTTTGATTTTTCAGAAATATCCCAATCTGCAGCAACTGAAACAAGTTGTTGTTTTTTGGGTGCAACTAATAATACAACAGGCGCATACCTTCCTGCTTTTTCTCCTGTTGCTGAATTGGGCATCACCCACTTATACACTTTACCATTAGCAGCAATACTATTATCCAGAATATAATCTCCTGCTCCTTGTCCCAGATCTATAAAGGAAACACTGTATAAATTCCCAATGTTGTTTCTTTCATAAACATAAATTGTATCTCTTTTATTCGACGCAAATATTGTATCTACTTTTCTGTACAAGATTGAAGAGGCAGAAAAAGTATCCGCTATGGCAGATGGATAAAATGCGTTTTGGACATCACTACCAATCGAAGATAAAAATTGCTTTTGATCTGTTGTTAGCGTCTGATTGATTGGCGAATTTTTTGCATCATTGTTACCAAAAAAACCTACGGTCAGCTTTAATTTATGATTGATATCTATTCTGTTGTTGACATAAAACTGAGCGTTCAAATAATTTCGATCTGCATATTCAAACTCTATTTGAATTCTCTTGTCCTTTGTAATCATTTGCCTTGGCATAAAAGTTACCTCGGCAGTATTGTAATTGATGATATAATCCTGGTCTTCTCCTCTTTGCATCAGCTCCCCATCTATAAAAACACGTTCCGTCCCGGCAAGTACAATGAAAAACAGCTCCTGATTGGCCCCCTTTAAACGATATGGGCCCTGATTTCCTTCAATGCCCTGGAAAATATTTCTCGTGAATTTACCTTTGGCCACAGCTCCACTGGCCAAAAGTCTGTTATTTACCTGCTTGGTTAAATTGTTCTCCGTCTGAAAAGATACCCCTTGAAGTCGTTTATAAAAGTTGAGGAAATACATGTCCGACTGCCTAATATCCAAATCACCTAGCGCAAGTTTCCATCGATCTTTTGAAAACTGAATGAATACCTGGTCAAATTCATTCAAATTTTGTGTATTACCATCCGGCTGAATCGGTATGTTATTATCTGATATAGCCGCATTGAGCAAGATGCTGTCGCCCATGTATCCACTCAATTGAAGATTAAGGCTTGAATTAAACACAGCATCCTGACGATTACCAAATGCAAGAGATCTACCTATGCTTCCATTTGAATTTATCTTTCCAAAGTCAAATGGCCTACCGTCCTTTTTTGTACCCGTAAGCCTACTTCCCTCAATTCCTGATCTGTAAAAAATAGAGTCAAAAGAAAGTCTTTGAGCTGTTTTTACCAAACCAAAAGGTAAGACACGGTAACTCACCTCATAGCTTTGCTTTGGAGGTTTTTTTAACCAAAAAATTATTGAAGAAGAATAGTCAACTCGAAAATAATCCGAACTTAATTCATTAATTATAAAGCTATTAGGCGCAATAACTAATGTATCAATTTGGGTAAAATTCTCCCTTACGCTTATGGTTTTCTTTCTTGTATTTGAAAGATCCTGAGCATAGGAAAGACCTGTAAAGGCTAAAGAGATACATACAATAAACAGAACCTTTACATATGCCACATCGGGTTATTTGAGCAGTTTCATCGCGACTGGATCCCAGTTGATGATCTTCTTTTTCTCATAACTCAAATTACTTGCTAAAGCAGGGCCAGCAGCACGCAATCCAAATGAAGCATCTTCAACCACCATTCCGTTATTTCTGATAGCCTGGAAGAAATTAGCAAAATGGTCTACCCGTTCGTCATATCCAACAGGAGCAGCAAATTTAATCTCTTCTGGCGGGAAAGATTTCCTGTCTTCAGCAGAATATTTTTCATTGTACCATTTGATGTATTCACTCTTTTGAGGCTCTGCAAAATGCAAATAGCTATCATATCCTCCCAATGACTCGGCCTTGGGAAGTCTTTTCTTTTTTAGAGTAAATCTATTACCGCCCCATTCTATAACGCCCTCTGAACCTACAATTCTAGTTCGGTTACTTCCTCCAGATCCATCAGCGAAGTTGACTCTGAGCATCATTTGGAAAGCACCATGATTCTCAGTTTTTGGATAATCCATAACAGCAGCAAGCACGTCAGGAACATCCCTTCCATCTTTCCAGTAACTGAGTTGACCGCTTGAGAAAACCCTAGTCGGCCCATATGAATCAACTGCATGGTGTACAGCCGAAATCAAATGAATGAAAAGATCACCCGCTACTCCAGTACCATAATCTTTATAATTTCTCCATCTGAAGAAACGTGTTGCATCAAACGGACGCTTTGGGGCATCTCCTAGAAATGCATCCCAATCGACAGTCTGAGGATTGGCATCCAATGGAATAGCATATTGCCATGCGCCAGTCGAACTGAATCTATCATTTACCGCTTCCACCAAATTGATTTCACCAATGTCTCCTGCCTTGATTCGCCTCTTGGCTTCTGCAAGCGTTACGCTACTCACCCCTTGAGAACCGACTATAAAAACTTTACCGGTTTCTTTTTGTGCTTGTATTACGGCATGGCCCTCTTCAAGGTGTTGTACCATTGGTTTTTCACAATACACATGCTTTCCTGCTTTCATTGCGGCAATTGAAATATGATCATGCCAATGATCAGGTGTTGCAATAATAACAGCATCAATATCCTTTCGCTGAAGTAACTCACGAAAATCTCTGGTTGTATACAAATCCTTTCCCCACACTTCTTTGGCTCGATCAAGGTGGCCTTGATAAAGATCACAAACCCCAGCAATTTCAACACCCGGTATTTTTAGCGCTGCATGCATATCTCCAAACCCCATAATACCCATACCAATTCCTGCAACTCGAATTTTATCGTTTGATAAGTACTTTTTCTCTGGCTGCAACACATGAATTTTTTCTTCATCCATGGCCATAACGCCCATAGTCCCCCCGGTAAACAATGCAGCGGTTCCACCTAACTGTCTTAAAAATTTTCTTCTGTTTGGAGATGACATAACAATCGTTTTAATTGGTGTGATAGTTACTAAAGTTAAAACTTTGGCGACATGATTACAAAAAAAATGCGTCCAAATAAATGAACGCATTTTGATATTTTAAAATTGAAGAAGTAATTAGCTTCCAGAAAGGCTGGCGTTAAGATACTCCTTGTTCAATCTTGCGATGTTCAATACGGAAATTTCCTTAGGACATTCCGCTTCACAGGCATAAGTATTTGTACAACTACCAAAGCCTTCTTTATCCATTTGGGCAATCATACTCACTACACGCTGTTTGCGTTCAGGTTCACCCTGAGGCAACAAAGCCAGGTGAGAAACCTTAGCAGAAACAAATAGCATTGCTGATGCATTTTTACAAGCTGCAACACAAGCTCCACATCCTATACAAGCTGCAGCAGCAAATGAATGGTCAGCCTTATCTTTTTCGATAGGTATAGCATTACCATCTACAGCATTTCCTGTGTTTACAGAAACGTATCCACCAGCCTGTATGATTCGGTCAAAGGCAGATCTGTTGACCATCAAATCCTTTACGACTGGAAAAGAATTGGCTCTGAAAGGCTCAATAGTGATAACGTCACCGTCTTTGAATGCCCTCATGTGCAATTGGCAGGTAGTGGTACCTTGCCATGGTCCGTGCGGCCTTCCGTCTATCACCATAGAGCACATGCCACAAATTCCTTCTCTACAATCATGGTCGAATGCTATTGGGTCACCGCCATCAGTGATCAAACGCTCATTGAGTACATCGATCATCTCAAGAAAAGACATCTCAGAAGAAATATTCTGCACCGAATAGGTTTCAAAATTTCCTTCTGCATCCTTGTTCTTTTGGCGCCAAACTTTTAGTGTGAGATTCATTGAATAATGCTGCATAATATCAGATTATCGTTTTTTGAATTATTTATAACTACGCTGACTTGGTTTTACAATTTCATAGTTGAGCGCATCTTTATGCAACTCCCAACCTTCTCCTTTGTTTTCCCAGGCGGAAACATACATGTAATTTTCATCATCACGTAAAGCTTCTCCATCTGGTGTTTGGTATTCTTCACGGAAATGACCACCACAGCTTTCATTTCTCTCAAGAGCATCGATACACATCAATTCTCCCAATTCTATGAAGTCTGCTACTCGGCCTGCTTTGTCCAGTTCTGGATTCATTGCATTGATTTCACCAGGAATTCTAACATCTGACCAGAACTCAGCTTTAAGAGCCCTTACCTCTTGAATAGCTTGCTTCAACCCTTCAGCATTTCTGGCCATACCACATTTGTCCCAAATGATTTTTCCCAAACGCTTGTGGAAGCTTTCCACGGTTTGCTTTCCTTTGATTGACATTAATTTATTGATTCTATCTGAAGCTTTTCTTTCGGCATCAACAAACGCTGGATGGTCAGTCGGTATCGAAGTAGTTCTGATGTCATCAGCCAAGTAATTACCCAAAGTATAAGGAATTACAAAATAACCATCAGCAAGACCTTGCATCAACGCTGATGCTCCTAATCTGTTGGCACCATTGTCACTGAAGTTTGCTTCTCCAAGTGCATATAGTCCATCAATAGTTGTCTTCAATTCATAATCAACCCATAGTCCACCCATTGTATAGTGAACCGCAGGATATATACGCATAGGCACTTCGTACGGATCTTCACCAGTAATTTTTTCGTACATGGCGAAGAGGTTACCATATTTTTCTTTTACTACTTCTTTACCAAGCGCTGTAACTACATCTGCAGATACGTTGCCCATATTTTTCTTACTTACTTCTGCTTTACCGTAACGCTGAATTGCAGCTGCATAATCAAGGTATACTGCTTGTTTGGATGAACCTACACCATAACCAGCGTCACAACGCTCTTTTGCTGCTCTTGAGGCTACGTCTCTAGGAACTAAATTTCCGAAAGCCGGATATCTTCTCTCTAGGTAATAATCACGTTCGTTTTCTGGAATTTCATTAGGCTTCCTGTTATCACCTTGTTTGGCGGGAACCCAAATGCGACCATCATTTCTAAGCGACTCAGACATGAGGGTTAACTTAGATTGGTGGTCACCTGAAACTGGAATACAGGTTGGGTGAATTTGCGTGAAACAAGGGTTAGCAAAATAGGCACCGTTTTTGTGTGCTTTCCAGGCAGCTGTCACATTTGAACCCATGGCGTTGGTAGACAAATAAAATACATTACCATAACCCCCTGTGCACAAAAGTACCGCGTGACCAAAATGTCTTTCTAATTCACCAGTAACCAAGTTACGAGCGATAATACCTCTTGCTTTACCATCAATGATGACTAGCTCTACCATTTCGTGACGGGCATGCATTTCGACTGTTCCAAGTGCAACCTGACGTTCCAAAGCTTGATAAGCTCCAATTAACAATTGTTGACCGGTTTGACCCGCTGCATAAAACGTACGTTGTACCTGTGTACCACCAAACGATCTGTTGCTGAGCAACCCGCCATATTCTCTTGCAAAAGGCACACCTTGAGCAACACACTGATCGATAATGTTGGTACTTACTTCTGCAAGCCTATGTACATTACCTTCTCTTGCTCTGTAATCGCCACCTTTGATGGTATCATAAAATAAACGGTAAACGGAATCTCCATCGTTTTGGTAGTTCTTGGCAGCATTGATACCACCTTGTGCGGCAATCGAGTGGGCACGTCTTGGTGAATCTTGAAAGCAAAAAGCTTTCACTTTATAACCCATTTCACCCAAACTTGCAGCAGCAGAAGAACCTGCCAAGCCAGTACCAACAACAATAATTTCCAATTTTCTTTTGTTAGCAGGATTAACCAGCTTAACCGAACCTTTATAATTTGTCCATTTGTCATCTAATGGTCCGGATGGAATTTTTGAATCAAGCATAGCAGTTGATTTATAAATAAGTTAGAATAACAAGGTTAAAGCTCCAGTATTGAGTTCCCAACCGAAGTACATGAAAATAGGCATCAAAGCAAAAATCAAAGGAATGATTATTGAAAAGGCCCAACCAATGGATTGAATGAGTGGGAAATAATTTTTGCTTGTCCATCCCAATGTTTGTGCTGCACTTTGCACACCATGTAAAAGGTGCCATGCCAGCGATATGCATCCAAGCACATAGACAGCTACTACGATTGGCTCAGCAAATATGTTCTTCATCTCTAAGTAGAGATTGTGATAAGACTGACCATCGTATTCCACTTCTGTTAACCCACCAAATCTCGAAGGAACCCAGAAATGTGCCAGGTGAATGATTAAAAACAAAAGAATCAATGTACCTAAAATTGCCATTGAACGAGAATACCATTTAGAAGTTTTGTTACCGGCGGTTACTGCATAACGCGACTTCCTTGTTGATCTGTTTTGCAATTCCAACTTGTATCCCTGAACAATATGCAAAATGAATCCTGCGAATAGTCCCACTTCAGTAATCCTGATCAAAAGGTTGGTCCCCATAAAATGAGCTGCACGATTGAAGTTTTCTTCACCATTCGCGAAAAACACATTTGCATTCACATAACAATGCACAACCAGAAAGACAACCAGAAAAATACCAGTAAGTGCCATTACTATTTTTTTCCCGATAGATGAGCTAAACAATTGACTCCAGTTCATAATTGAAATTTTCTCAAATTAGAATTCGTGCAAATTTACGTCAGAAAGCTGTAATTCAATAAAATATAAAAGCAAAAAAGCTCAGTATTTGTTCAATCTTTTGAGTTGAGAATTGTCAATTTTAGTAAACAAATTCATCGGGGTATAAGGACGCCAGTCTGGAAAGTCGATCAATTGGATATAACGATGGATACCAGCCCTTGTAAAATCATACTTGGATTGCTCTGCAAGACTCAGCATGGTGATCCAACCACCCTCCTCAGCAACATCCTCATACCATTCTTCATAATAGCAATCATCGCTGCTATGAAAGTTCATGATATTTTCTCCAATCAGGATGTATTTGTAAATACCATGTGCAATCATTTGATCAATAACATCTCGTTTGAGCGTCATGATATCATTTTCAATTGCATCATTCCACTCCCCAATCATTTCAATAATAGCATAACCCATGTCGTAGTCTACAAATAATATCTTGATATAAAGGGTTTGTGAACCAATATCATCCCACTGAGGATGTATGTAGAAATTATAAACTGTTTGTGTATATTGAAATTCAGAGTATTGTCTACCTGAGAAAGGAGACTTCACATCTTCATCTGCAATATAAAGATGTCGCCAGTTAAAATATGGTTCTATTTCATGCAATGCAACCTTAATTTGATTGTTGAATTGCTAATTTAACAGAGCCAAATTGCAAGAGCAAGGATTTTGCTTGGTCGTAACTGATTTTATCCAACTTAGCCATGATCATTTTTACCCCACGATCCAATAGCTTTTCATTGGTAAGTTGCATATTGACCATCTTATTATCCTCTACTCTACCCAATTGTATCATGACTGCAGTAGAAATCATGTTCAAAACCAGCTTTTGAGCTGTTCCGCTCTTCATCCTGGTGCTGCCTGTTACAAACTCCGGACCAACTACAACTTCAATTGGGTGATCTGATTGATCTGATAAAGGCGCATGAGGATTACAACAAATAGAACCTGTTACGATTCCCTCTGCTCTGCATGCTTTTAATCCTCCTATGACATATGGCGTTGTACCACTTGCAGCGATTCCTATCACAACATCTTTATCTGTTATTTCATGCAAGCATAGGTCTTTCCAGGCCTGGTATTCATTATCTTCTGCAAATTCAACAGCATGAAACATGGCTTCATTTCCACCAGCAATAATGCCGATCACCAAACCTTCTGGAACGCCATAAGTAGGTGGGCATTCAGATGCATCAACTACAGCCAATCTTCCGCTTGTACCTGCACCAATATAAAACAACCTTCCACCCAATAAAAGCTTATCAACAATCACTTCAACTAGTCGAGTAATTGCTGGAATTACTTTTTCAACAGCCACATGTACTTTGGCATCTTCAGCATTAATGCTCGTCAAAATAGTTTCAACAGACATCTTTTCAAGATGCTTATAATTTGATTCCGATTCTGTTATTTTCTGAAATGACGACATAAATTATTTACCATGATGAACAGCAATTCCCTGTATGGGCTGCTTTAATACTTTACCTAATTTGAATCCGTAATCTATACAAAGTTCGGCAATTTTATCCTTGAAATGATAAGCAACTCCTCCCACAAAATGAAAGGTGAGTTTATTTTTTTGAGGATAGTGTTGTAAGTGCTGATCAAAAAAATCCCTCAACCCATCTTCAAGGATATTCTCTATCATGTAGTGCCCTCTGTGCAAACTCAAAAATTTTGCAAATTGGGCCAAATATCTGTTCGGGAACGGTTCTTTATATACCTTATGAAGTATTTCAGCTTTGGTTATATTGTACTCTTTCAAGAAAGCTGCATGAAGTCCTTTTTCAAAGGATCCATACAGGAAATGTTGTAATACTTTCTTACCTAGATATGCTCCGCTTCCTTCATCTCCTAAAACATATCCCAGTCCCGGTGAATTGCTCACCATTTTCTTTCCATTATACACGCAAGAATTAGACCCAGTTCCTAAAATACTAACAATACCTGCTGTTTGACCGCATAAAGCCACTGCTGCTCCCATCAAATCATGGGTAACATGAACCTTAGACTTAGGAAAAATTGATAAAAGTGCTTTAGCCACCACATTTGCCTTGGCTTTGGTTTTGCATCCTGTTCCATAGTAATAAATCTCAGCAATTTGCTTACGTAAAATGGATGGAGGCAACTCTTTCAAGAGCGTTTGCTGAATTTCGTTTGCGGAAAGGTAGTAGGGACTAATTCCAGAGGTAAAATAAGAGCGGCTTGGTGTTCCGTCAAGAACTTTCCACTCCGTTTTTGTACCACCTCCGTCAGCTATCAGTTTTATCCTTCTCATATATCAGCTTTATTCAGCAACTTTGCAATGCATTATTTTACTATACCATGAACAATAAAAGATCAAATACTTTCATCCCCTTTCTATTTTCAATTGCTGTAATTATAGGCATGTTTATTGGCTACAAATTACGCAGCAACATGCCCAATTCTCGTAACATCACTTCTTCAGTTACACCAAATTCACTTCAAGAAGTATTACAACTTGTACAACAAAGATACGTTGATAAAATCGACATTGATTCTACCTCAACTGAGGCCATCAATGATCTGCTCAAGACCTTAGACCCACACTCCGTTTATATACCTGTCACAGAACTGATGGAAGTAAACGAAGATATGGAAGGCCAGTTTTTTGGCGTAGGAATCGAGTTTAATATTTTTAACGATACCGTTCATGTTCTTGCAGTAGTAAAAGATGGTCCCGCACAAAAAGCAGGTGTTGAAATTGGCGATAAAATCATCAGGGTAAACGACAGTATTGCGACTGGCAAAAAAATAACAAGCGACCTGTTTAAAAAATGGGTAAAAGGTCCGGGCGGATCATCAGTTACACTGCAGCTACTCAGAGGAAACAAAAGTTTGCAAAAAAACCTGACAAGAGGAAGCATTCCCTTATCATCTATCGATGCCTCCTACATTACAAACAACAATATAGGTTATTTGCGTCTCAATCGTTTTTCAGGAAATACTTATCAAGAATTCATGGATGCCATGCAGGGATTAAAAGACAAGGGGATGGAATCACTCATCCTCGATTTAAGAGACAATGGGGGTGGCATATTGGAAGAAGCAGTTGATATTGTAGATGAATTCATTGGAGGCGACCAGTTAATTGTTTATACCAAAGGCAACAACCATCCTCAAAAAGAATACAAAGCAAAACGCAGAGGAATCTTTGAAACAGGAAAAATAACTGTATTGATTAATGAGGGTTCTGCATCTGCTAGTGAAATCATCGCTGGGGCATTACAAGATTTAGATAGAGCAACTATTATAGGAAGAAGAAGTTTTGGAAAAGGACTTGTTCAGGAACAATATACTTTGTCTGATGGTTCCGCACTTAGACTTACTATAGCTCGCTACTATACACCTTTGGGAAGAAGCATACAAAAACCATACGATAAAGATCATTACAAATACCAGATGGAAGTGCTCTCACGGATGCACCAAGGAGAAAAAAACACAAATGACACTTCAATAAAAACACAAACAACATTTACAACTGCAAAAGGAAAGAAATTGTTTGGAGGAGGCGGAATTACACCTGATAAAGTGATTACAATCAATTCTATTTTATTTGATACTACACTCAATCAATTGTACGAGCAAAACACCATTGGTAACTTTTCTTACAGGTATTTTATAGCTCACAAGAATGAGTTAAGCCAATTTAAAAGTATCACTGAATTTGATCAACAATTTAAAGTAGATGATACAATAATTGAACAACTCTATGCATTCGCATCGTCCAATAAAATAACAATTTCACTCAGCAGTAATGATGCCAAAGAATTCACCAAAATCAGGATCAAAGCGCTAATGGCAAGAATTGCATTTGGAGAAACAGGCTATTTTTATGTCTTGAACAATAAAGAAGATATGTTTCAGGAAGCAGTAAAATCAATAGCTCAATAACTATTTAGCAACAACATAAATCAATGAGCTGCACTTTTCACGATTGAAAACCGTGAGGAAATTGGAAATTAAACCAATGCAAACTGCCTTGAAATAATTGATCTTACCGCTTTTGTATTTTTCACTGAGCATAGAGACGTAAAAAGAATCAAACCACATGGCTTTTTTGGAAATAACGTTTAAGCCATGTTTTTCCATTAGCAGGCGTATTGTATTTGGAGTAAAATGATATAAATGTCTTGGCACATCATACGCGGCCCAAAAGGATCCATAATGACGGGCATCAAAAGAATGGTGATTAGGGACTGCTATAAAGAGTTTTCCATTCTCTTTAAGTAAACGCTTAAGCTGTTCAATTGTCCAATTTAACTCATGAACATGCTCAAGCACATGCCACATGGTAATAACATCATATTGACAGGAAGACAATTCAGACAATTCCTCTGGAAGACCAATCTTTGAACCAACCAAATGTTCTGCCCGTTTCCTGGCACCATTATCTGGCTCAATACCACTCACCTGCCAACCTGATGTTTTCATCTCATTTAGGAAGGCTCCAGTACCACACCCGTAATCCAAAACATCTCCTTTTTGTTTACGACTGATTCCTGAAACAAGTTTTCTTTTTCCAACAAGTGTCTTTTTTCTTACCAGTTGATAGAGCTGCTCAATCAATCCTTTGTTTCCGTCAGTATGAGATATATAAACATCAGATTGGTAGTACCTGCTAATACCTGATTGACCTGGAGCGTCTGCAGTGAACAAGAAACCACATTGATTACAACTGTTTAGCATAAAATCTTCCTGAGTAACGGAAAAATCTTTTACACTAAAATTTTTTGAACAATGAGTGCTCCCACAAATAGAGCAAGGTTGTGAGACCATCATACTTTTGAATTATAAAACCTTGTATGTACTTTGGATACCTGTAAAAGTAATTTTTTGGTATCGTCCATCCAATACCTTGAAGCTGCCTTTACTGTAACGAACAAGCAGAGCAACAACAATCAATCCGACCAGAACGAAGGCACCTGTCTTCCATTTATTCTTACCGGCTGAACTTCTTTGTTCCTCGAAGTAATTTTCCATTTCCACAGTAGATTTCTGCTCCTCGCCTACGCGCATTTCATAAACAGCATCTTTTCTTATCACATGTTGATAATGGACAGGCTTATGAAGTTCAACATGGTTAACCTTGGGCTGAAATTGAATACGTCCATTTTCGTCAACGAAAAAAGAGCCAACATCCATCCATTCCAATTTTTTTTCCAAATGCAAACGTTGGTGTAACTCCTCGCCAAGAACAACCAGCGCATGCTTAACATCCGCAGCTTGATCACCAGATCTTTTTACCAGGTATTCAAATTGACGAATATCCATTTGCTGATCTCCGGCACTAAAATCTATGGAAATAGAGCCGGGTCTTAATTCTTTTACAACAAAGTCGTTTACAGCATCTGTTTTGATAGACACCAGATTACCAATGCTGGGTATATTTACCGAACCTGTTTGGGTAAAATACTTATATAACAAAGAAGGAAGTTGCTGTGGTTGCATGGATATTTTTGTGCCTATTGATTAAACTTAAATTTTATACCAAGTAAAAAATTAAATCCAAACGAAGTGTAGCCATTCCATCTCTGGTACTTGGTATTCGCAATATTATTCAAATCAATCCATAAAGTCCATTTTTTATTCAAATTATAATCCACAGCGAGACCTAAATCAAAAATACCCTTGGTTCTGAATGGAAGTTTACCAGGCTCTTTAGCCATATTTCCACCAAAAATCTGTCCGTTCATTTTAATGTTCAAAGGTTGAACAGGCTTCCATTGTAGCCCTAAATTCAATTCAAGAGGGAGGATTCCATATGGATCTACGTATTGTGTTTGCGACTGGAATGAGAAAGCTTTTAAAGTAGAATTAAATTCAAGTTTATCACTAAAGATGTAGCCCAGATTGCTTTCGATGAAGAATGCAGTAGCAGCAGTTTCATTCAAAACGTAAAAGTCTTTACCACTTGGATCTGCAGAAACTGGCCCTTCATTGATAAATAATGGCAAATTCTTGAATTTGACAAACCCTAATTTAGCTTGCAATTGAAGCCCCTTTGCATTTAACCAATCAAAACCAGCATAATAATTGGTTTGTTGAAAAACAGTTAGTTGATCAGGTGTAATCAAAAAGGGATTGATTTCATATAGCTTTTGTAGAGAGTTCACATTGAATGCGTTTGAAATACCCCCTAATAGTCGTACTGAAGTTCCTTCTTTAAAAGTATATACAAGCTTGGCATCTGGCACAAGAGTTACTTTATTCTTTTTCAAAACAGGTACAATTCCTCCACTTGCATAGAGACCGTCAATTAAATAGTCAACTTTTAAAGGCAATTGAACTAAAATAGTTGAAGATTTAACACTTGACTCATTGTTCAATTGAACATAATCGATATCGAGATTTGCACTCAGTTTAACATTGTTATCTACCACATAGGTTAAAGGCACTCTAAACTGAAGATCCATTTCATTTGCACCTCGTCTGGTGCTTAAATAATCAAATTGAATATCTGGTTTAATAAATATTGATGCGTTATTACCTGCAACCAGATCAAATCCTGCCCCGAAAGAGAATTGATTAAACTGCTGCTTCAATTCATCTTCGCTGAATGAAAATTTACTGGTATCATAACCATAGTTGCGATATGCATCTCCTTGATAACCAAGATTGATATTAAACGACTGATTGTCTGCAAGCTGTCGCTTAAATTGTCCGGTTACTTTTGAATTTGAATACTGTTGATTTTGAAGATTCCCTTTTGAAGAAATGTGATCTACACCAAGTGAAAAAATATTGTCATTCAACCTTGACTGATAACCTGCTGAGAGAAATGGAGTGTTCAAATTACCCCCTCCAACTTTCACAAATCCGTTGTTTTTTTCATCCACACGTTGAGGCGCTTGATAGGCCAACGGTTTCAATGAAAAAGAAGATAAAGGAGTTTTAAAACTGACTGCATCAAATGGATAGTTAAACCTGAAACTATGGGTATCTTTTAAAGGAATCTCTGGGAAAAACTCAAGTTTCCCTGTTTTGACAATACTTGGTTTGAAACTAGATGTAATATTGATTTCTTCTACGCTATTCTTTTTTACTTGAGCATTATTTTCTTTACTCAAAAAAACAAAAAAAGAAAAAAGCAGAATCCTTACCACCTTTAGGGTTGAAAATTTTGATCTATTTGAAATAAAGTTTAAGCTCATTTATTATCGTTTTTCTCTGCAGAAACTGCTGACTCGAGTAATCTTTCAGCTTCTGCTTTCAAATCTGGAATAGTACAATTCTCAATTACACTTTTCAGTGTTGCTTTTGCATTGAAGTAGTCTTTTTGCTGTAGAAATATCCTTCCAAGCAAAATATAAGACTTTGTTATCCAGTATTCATTTGACCCGGATGATTCAATTGCTTTTGAAGACAATTGTTCACCTTCAATTAAGTCACCCTGCTCAACTTTATTCCAAGCAAGTTGATAACGCGCTTCAGTAGCTAAACCCGACTGATTTCCATTCACAACTCTTTCAAAACTAGCACTAGACTTTTCATATTCTTTGTTCATTTGCGAAAAATAACCAAGAATAATTGCAGCAAATGATATATCGTCTGGATTGGCTTTTGAGTTAGAAAGCAATTGTTCAGCAGCTCTGATTCCTGCCATCCATTGTTTCAAGTAATAACGAGACCTCACCTCTCCCCTTAAAGCCTCTAGTATTATTTCAGATTTTGAACTACTGCTGGTAAGTTGTTGAAAAAGGTTAGCCGCTTTTTCATAGTATTTTACTTCGAAAAAATAAAGTCTTGCCGCCTGTCTGAGTGCTTTTTCTTGATATCGACTGGCTCCTCTTTCTGCTAAATTGGCAAAACTTTTTGCAGCATTGACCCAGTCCTTTTCATCAAGATAAAGTTCAGCCTGCAAATGCTCTACCTCTACCGCAAATAAACCATTAGGAAATTCCGAAAGATATTGACTCATTGAACGCCTTGCCAATGGAATATCTGCACTGCTAACAGAAGACTGAACATACTGATAGCGCAATGAGTCTTTCTGAATAGCAGAAAGAGATTTCCCGCTGCTTTGCAAAAAAGATTCATACTCATTGATTTTACCTTGTTCGACATATAAAGTCTTTGCGCTTTCTAGTGCTTCTGCAGATTGATGTGTACTTGGATATTCAGAGATTAATTCTCTGAACTTATCAATTGCATTTTCTGACTGATCCAAGTTGTAATATGCAATTCCTAATTTCAATAATGCGTCGGGAATCATATCATCATCCTTATTCACCAATTGAGGAATTCGTTTCAAGTATGGTATTGCCGACTCATACTTTTCTTCTGACAAATATGTATCAGCCAATTCCATAAAAATCAAAGCCCGATAATCAGATGCAGGAAACTTATTTTCAGCCTCCTTCAAAAGCTTTATTTTACCCTCCGGAGATTTTATGCCTTCAATAAGAGATAATTGGAACAAGGCATAGTCAGCACCATTGCCTCCTTCCTGATAGACCGCATTATAAATCGACTTTGCTTTCCCAGTTTCTTTCAACATGAATGAACAGTCGGCAGACAAAAGCATTGTCTCTCTTCTTAAAACACTGCTGATATCTGGTGAACCCGTCCTTAATTTTTCAAAATAAGTCTGCGCCTTTTTATACTCTTCTTTTTCAAAATATGCATAACCAAGACTGTATAAAGCATTGGATGTGTTGGCCTCACCTAAAGGTCGAGCACTAGCATTTAAATAACTTGTAAAAAAGCCTATTGCTGCATCATATTTTTCATTTCGGTAAGCAATTTCACCACGCCAGAATAAAGCAGGACCATTATAAATTCTATCTTTTACCATTGCCGCATCAGACATCATGGCATCTGCCTGAGTATAATCAAGATCATTGATCAATTCCATGCCTCGTCCAAAATAAACCCTCGCTAAAACAGATGGATCTGAAAAATCAGATATTGCATTGGTTTTTATAAAAGCGATTGCTTTTTTAAAATTGTTGGTCTTGGCATAGTGCGCAAACAAAATACCATTTGCTTCTTGCAAAAATTTAGAACCTGGATATGTAGAAACAAATCCGGAAATACCGTTCAATCCCTGGTCTTCAAAACCGAGTTCAAAAGACAATTTCGCAAAATAAAAAATGGATAACTCGCGTTTAGGCTCTGCAATTTTTCCAGAAATACAATAACTAAAAGAACTTCTTGCATTAGCTTTTTGTCCTAATCCCAAATAACTCTGGGCAAGCACATACATGGCATTTAATCCAATTGAATCAGTTTGTGTTGATAAAGGACTAAGCTGTTGAACTGCTTTAGTGTAATTTGCTTGCTGAAAATAGCCTGTACCCAACTCAAATTTTTGAACATTGGTCAATACAATGCCCTTACCCAGCAATTGCTCGTAGAGTCCTACTGCCTTGGTTTCATTTCCCGTATTAAAATACATAGAACCTAGCAATTGAAGCATTTCAGTCTGGTGAATCTTATCACCACCCCGTAAGTAAGCTTCACCGTATTGAATGGATTGATTGGTATTTCCTAATTCGTGCTCAATAAACGAAAGATAAAAAGGGATAACATTCTTGTACTTTTCTACATCTGCAATACTTAAGAACATTGGCAAAGCATCTTTGTACTTCTTCTCAGCAAAAGATATGAACCCGAGATAATAAGCAATATCATCGTGGTATTTGCTATTTTTAATTTGATACAAACTTTTTAGATAGGGACTTGCATTATCGAATTTTCTTTGAGAAAAATAAGAAACGCCTTTTTCAAATTGAACTTGTTCACTTTGATCGTTGGTCAGGAACAGTGCATCTGTGAGCTCCAAATATGTTAACGCCTCATCAAATCTTGATAATTCAAAAAAATAGTTTCCCAAATAGTAGGCTAATTTGGCCGATAATGATTTAGTTTCTGCTTTTTTCAAAAAAAGAATAGCTTCTTGTGCTGCAGAATAATTTCCAAGAGACAAGCCGCAAACAACTTGCAAGTACTGCAAGTTTTCAACCTCTCTATCTGAAAGAATCCCATTGATTGGAGGGATTTTCAATAATCCTTCAATTTCAAGTTTAGCAAGTTCAAATTGCCCTGCCTCAAAAAGTGATTGTGCTTTTTCAATACCTAAATTTCGCTTGGAGGCAGAAAGCGTAACCTGCCCATTTCCAGATTGGACAATAAACAAAAAGAAGACAAAAGAATACAAAAATGCAACAATCGGCCTACCGGTCATTTCAGCAAAAATTTAACAATCAAAAATAACTCCTAAATGAGCAGAATGGAACAATATTGTACCTTTGAGAAGTAACATTTAACTAACATTTAGAATATAATCCAATCAGCAGAACATGAAGAAACTATTAAGCATCCACTACAATGCATTTGCCTTCAACGCTTCAATGCTACTGCTGAGAATATCTTTAGGGCTATTGATGATGGCTCATGGATATGATAAACTTGTTCATTTCAACGAAAGAAAAGCAGCCTTCTATAATTTCATGGGCATCGGCTCAACTTCCTCTCTTGTATTATCCATTTTTGCAGAATTCTTTTGTGCTTTGTTTATAACAATTGGTTTATTTACCAGACTTGTGGCAATACCTTTGTTAATTAATATGTCGATTGCTTTATTCAGTGTCCACAAAATGGATTTTTTTGATACCGGTGAGAAAGCAACATTATTTTTAGCCGGATTTCTGACATTACTACTGTGCGGACCAGGAAGAGCAAGTGTTGACGGTATAGCAAGTAAATAAATTTATAACATGTTTTCATTCGATACCCATGTGCGTGTAAGGTATGCTGACACAGACCAGATGCAAGTTGTATACCATGCTAAATTCATTGAATACTTTGAAGTAGGAAGAACCGATTCCATGAGATCACTTGGAATCACTTACAAGGATGTAGAACAATCTGGTGTAATTATGCCAGTTGTAAGCTTGGATTGTAAATTTATCAAACCAGCATTGTACGACGACTTACTCACCATCAGAACATCTTTACTTCAACTTCCAAAAGACCATAAAATAGAATTCCACCAGGAAGTCTATAACGAAAAAGAACAATTGCTCTGCAAAGGAAAGGTTGTGCTCTATTTCATGGAGAAAATCACTTTTCAAAAAACAGAAATGCCTGCTCTGCTTACATCCAAACTTGAATCTTTTTTTAATCAATAATCATGAGCTTCAAATCCCCAAAAACCATATCTATCATTACAATTGGAGATGAATTATTGATTGGACAAACCATAGACACCAACAGTGCATGGATGGCACAAGTTTTAAATAAAGCTGGATTTTCAATCAACCGCAGAGTAGCGATAGGTGACGACTGGGATAATATATGGAATGCCCTTAAGGAAGAAGAGAAGAAAAATGATATTATTCTTATCACTGGTGGACTCGGACCTACTTCAGATGATATTACCAAACCACTGCTATGCTCCTATTTTGGAGGAAAACTGGTTGTTGATGAATTAGCAAAACAAAATGTGGTTGACATATTTACAAAAAAATTAAATCGTCCACTCCTTGAAAGAAATCTCAAACAAGCAGAAGTACCTGATGTTTGTACAGTCATTCAGAATTTGAGAGGAACCGCTCCAGGAATGTGGTTTGAAAAAGATGGAAAAATATTCGTCAGTATGCCAGGTGTTCCATTTGAGATGAAGGGTATGATGGATGAATATGTGATTCCAGAACTGCTCAAAAAGTTTGCAATAACACCTATAGAACATCGCACATTGCTAACAGCAGGAATAGGAGAATCATTTCTCGCAGAATTATTAACCAATTTTGAAGCATCACTTTCATATGGTATAAAACTTGCTTACCTGCCTAATTATGGAATGGTCAGATTGCGCTTAAGCACAACACAAGCACTCGACAATAACTCAGTGTTAGATAACTATTTCAATGAACTAAAAGAAATCGTAAAAGAGTTTCTGGTTATCGATAAAGACATCAGTTTACAAGAAGCCATTTCAGAAAAATTAAAATCCAGCCATAAAAGCCTTGCGCTAGCTGAAAGTTGTACCGGTGGATATATTTCACATTTAATTACTTTGATCCCTGGCAGCAGTTCTTTCTATTTAGGTGGTGTTGTGAGTTATACCAATGAATTAAAATCCGATTTATTGGGTGTTCCAACTGCAATTTTGCAAGAATTTGGTGCCGTTAGTCTTGAAACCGTTAAAAAAATGGCTGAAGGCATAAGAGAAAAAACAGCTGCAGATTATGGTTTAGCTGTATCGGGGATTATGGGCCCCACCGGCGATACTCCAGAAAAACCTCTTGGCTTTGTATGTGTCGGCTTTAGCAGTGCAGAAAAGACAGAAGCGACAAGCTTCCGTTTTCGATTTGATAGAAAAAGAAATATTGAATTGACCGCGGTTTATGCACTGGATTTTTTGAGGAAAAGTATTGGATAAGTTATTCTTCCATTCAGTCGATTTAAGCCATTTATAGAGTAATTTTACTAACGGATTTTTGGAAACTTAACTGGTAAAATGGCCCTTGTCAATATATTAATGCCTAAGCTTGGTGAGAGCATCATGGAAGCTACTGTTTTGCGCTGGCATAAACAGGTTGGTGATTTTGTGAAACTTGATGAAACCTTGTTAGACATCGCAACTGATAAAGTTGACAGTGAAGTTCCTTCAACTACAGAAGGTATTCTGGAAGAAATACTTTGTAAAGAAAATGACATTATACCAATAGGGTCAGTTATAGCCAGAATCAGGACAAACGAACCAGAACAAATGGTTGTAGCGGAAAATACCATTCAATCAGTCACTCCGGTCAATAATACAACACCTGAAAAAACTGAAGAACCTGAGGGTATGATCCCCTACCAGCCTTCTCAATATGCTCCAATTGAAAAAGGAAATAATGCAAGGTTTTTCTCTCCTCTTGTTATGAATATCGCTTCCAGAGAAGGTATCCCTTTTCAGGAACTGGAAAAAATTCAAGGCACAGGAATTGAAGGAAGAGTGACCAAAAAGGATATTCTGTCCTATTTAGAAAACAGACAGTTCTCCAAAGCAGTCCAACCACCACAAGTAATTACAGAAGCGCCCGTTATTAAACCCAATCCTGAACCGGTAAATCCACCTATTCAGCAAACAACCACGCCTATATATCAACAAGCGCCTCAAATGGCATCTTCTCAACCTCAACCGCCAGTTAATATTTCTGGCAATGTCGAGATCATTGAGATGGATCGCATGAGAAAGTTGATCTCAGAGCACATGACCAGAAGCAAGGCTACAAGTGCTCATGTTACTAGTTTTTCAGAAGCTGATGTTACGAACTTGGTTCTTTGGAGAAATAAAGTGAAGAACGAATTCGAAAAAAGAGAAGGGGAAAAACTGACACTCACGCCCATTTTTGTTGAAGCCATCACCAAATGTTTGAAGAAATATCCTCTTCTGAATGCTAGTGTAGTTGGAGATAGTATTGTCATTAAAAAAGACATAAATATTGGCATGGCGACTGCCCTTCCAAATGGAAATCTAATTGTTCCAGTCATTAAAGGTGCTGATCAATTCAATGTAACCGGACTTGCTAAACAAGTCAATAGATTAGCAAATAGTGCGAGAAATGGAAAACTTCAACCTTCAGATACCCAAGAGGGAACCTTCACATTCACCAACGTTGGTACTTTTGGAAGTTTGATGGGAACTCCTATCATCAATCAACCTCAGGTAGCTATTCTTGCCACAGGTGCAATCAAAAAGAAACCTGTAGTAATTGAATCTGAAAAAGGCGACAGCATTGCTATCAGACACATGATGTTTGTTTCTATGTCTTATGACCACAGAATCATTGATGGTGGTTTAGGAGCAAGCTTCCTGACTGAATTTGTTAAACAGTTGGAAAGCTTTGATGGTAGCAAAGCTTTATAATTTCAAAAACTTTCTCGGAAAATAAAACTTCACTCAGTCGAGTGAAGTTTCTAATCCCCAAGACTTTCCTTTTTCAATAGCTGGAACACCATACTTTAACCAAATAGCAGGCTTCTCACCTTTCAACAACCAGTCGAAAAACTGTTGCTCCCTGATTTGAATATCTTTTCTGTTTTTTCTCTCCACCAAATTATGTGCCTCACCATTGTAGTTCAACATCCATACTTTTTTATCCAGCCTTCTCATTGCAGTAAACATTTCAATTCCCTGGTACCAAGGTACTGCACCATCATTATCATTGGCCATTATAACCAAGGGAGTCGTTACTTTCTTTAAATGGAATAAAGGTGAATTTTCAATATACAAGGATGGTTTTTGCCAAAGACTTGCACCAATTCTACTCTGACTTTTTTCGTATTGAAATTGTCTGTTCATGCCACTTTCCCAACGTATACCTCCATAAGCACTGGTCATGTTTGCAACAGGTGCACCAGCCCAAGCCGCAGCAAATAAATTGGTGCGTGTGATAATATGAGCAACCTGGTATCCACCCCAACTTTGTCCTTGTATGCCCATTTTAGTACTGTCCACCCAACCTTTCTTAACAAGTGCTCTTGCACCGCTCACAACATAATCAAATCCACCTTTACCAGGATATCCTTTTTCATAATAAATATCAGGCGCAAGAACTATATAACCTCGACTTACAAAGAATGGAATATTCAAACGACTGGGTGTTGGCGAAGGGGATAAATAGTTATACAAACCATCAGATAAAGTCTCGTAGAAATAAGCAATCATTGGATACTTTTTCTTGGGGTCGTAATTTTCTGGCTTATATACGATACCTGTTGCTGTCTTACCATTGTATGCTTTCCAGGTAAACAATTCAGCTGTCATCCAATTGTACTCTTGTTGCTGTGGATTAATATTGCTCAGCTTAGTGGCATCTACTAATGTTTTTGAAAAGTGAAGATTGGGGGACTGATCAAATGACTCTTTGGTAAAAACATATGCATTTGCTTTATCCGCTTTTATTGGATTACCAAGAGCATAGGCTCCCATCTGCAAAATCTTTGGCTGTTTATCAATTCCCAATTGTAAAACAGCATAACCAGCATATTTATTTTTTTCGTTAAACGCTCTTAAAACAATGTGTTGTGCTGATTCAATAGCACGTTCTTCAGGGTCTAGACTTATGTACCTGTAAGAAGTATTGGTTTTTCTCCCCCAACCGCCAGTCACTGTCTTTGGTAAGACTTTTGCAGTAGGATCAACTTTCCATATATCAAATCGATCATAAATGTAAAATGCAGCATCATTCTTTTCCCAACGCATCAATCCATAAGGAGTAGGATCTGAAGGCATATCATATTCTTCATCATAAAGTTTTGTTGGAAGTGATTTTGTAGTGTTTACAATCTGGGTACCATTGTAAGTGAAGTAATGTTTCTTAGCCATGTCATACCAAACAATATACTTACCTTCTGGTGAGATCTGTGCCATACCATTAAGATCTTTGGTAATCAATGTCCTGGATCCAGTAGTTGGATTAACATTATAAATATCTTTTTTGGTTCCACCCTCCCATTGCATTGAAACACGCTTTCCTACATCAGACATACCAAGAAAAAATGAACCATCTCCTTCATTAGCAGTCAATACTTGTGGAAGATCTAAGTCGCCCAATTGAATAAATGATTTTGTCTGTAAATCATACATGGCCAAATAAGACTTTCTTTCCTCTTGCTGAAGATTACGCAACTGGTAGGGCTGTAAATAATCATCATTGTAATGCCACACATCCAGTTTAACCAAATCCATTTCAACGAGACTCGTATCTTTAATCGCTCTAACAGGGGCAGTACCAATAAAAAGACGGTTACCAGATTTACTGAAATTAGGTACATAGTTTTCGTTGATGGTCCAGTTTACTTTCATTCCAATGGTAAATCTATCTGCTATAACACTTGCTTCCTGATCACCATTTTTCCAGTACCAAAGTTTATAGAACTTTTGGGGGGATTTAAAGGCAGAATCTCGTTCAGCTAAAAAACTAATTTGATATCCATTCTTATCGATTGCAAATCCTTTAAAATCATTTCCACCCAATAAAACTGTATCCAAACGATTTTCGACAGTTCTCCATATGGAAACCAATGGTTTCCTATTTTTATTGTTCTTACTTGCAGATGATTCCATCAGCAAAATTTTGCCATTCTCACTCCAATAATATTCACTGGTAAATGGAAATATAATCTGTGTTTTGTTGGAAAAATTATAGAGTAAAAGGTCGGAGCCTTCTTGTACAGTCTGATTGGCATTGTCATCTCCTTCAGCATCTTCATTCTCATCCACATCATATGAGTTTTTTTCATCTTGTTCTCCCTTTGCAGTTAGTTTTCGCTTTTGTTTCTTTTCAGGTTTGTGTTCAATTAACAAGGGGACTTGTTGTTTAATTGTATCAATCTTTTGTTTTATTGAATCCTTAGGTGCTGCTTTTATAACAGAATCCATTGATTTTTTAATTTTCAAAAAACTAAGATACCCTGCTGCATTTTTGGGTATTTTATAAGAAGCAATATCTGCAAAGCTTTGGGTAGTTTTAGTTGTCAAATCCAGAATGACCAGTGAATCTTTAGGTTGATCTTCTGGCTTTTTCTTCTTTATCTTGGCAGTTCTTGAATCAAGATAGGTAGGCTTTACTTTAAATACCAGAAATAAGTTATCGTTTGTAAAAGCAAGATTATATCCTCTTGAAAATGTTTGTTTGAATGATGAGTCTGATCGCTGCACAACAAGAAGACCATCTCCCTCTTGAACGTCAATTGTATAGGCCACCCATTCTCCATCAGCCGAAATCTTTCTTTCTCCAATAGATTGCCAGCCATCATAAACAGTGTGGTCCAATACTTTTTTTTGTGCTAGAGCTGACAGAGACATTACCAGCAATTGCAAAAAGAGAATAATTTGCTTCATGAAAAGGATTTTATTGAAAATACAGAATTGTGATGTAAAAATTGAGTAACAATTAGACTCAATTTCCCCTAGTTTTCCATACCCTGATGGATTGAATAACTACTGTTAAAAAGATAATAAAAAGACCGGCATAAAAAGAGATTTGAAGATCAAGGTGTTCCTTATAAATCACAAAGGCAAGCAAGATGCCATAAACAGGCTCGAGGTTATAGCTTAAGTTAACAGTGAAAGGTGATATTTTTTTTAAGGCCTTGATGGAAAGATTGAATGCCAGAACTGTACAAAACAGACTTAAAACCAATAGCCATAAAAAATCAGATAGGCTTGGAAAATAACTGGAAAAGTCGACAAACTGCAAATAAAAAGGAAGAACAAAATTAAGTGATAACCAACCTCCTCCTAACTCATAGAAAGTAATGATCTGTGCATCGTGTTTATCTACATATTTTTTATTGATTATGGTAAAAACAGCAGCTAATATTGAAGAAATAATACCATAAATAATGCCCCACCGATAAGCTTGGTCAAAATGAAATATGAGGTATACCCCTAACATAACCATAAGTCCAAGCAAAATTTCTATAAGATCCATTTTACGTTTTGAAATCAATGGATCAAGAAATGAGGAAAAAAATCCGACTGCAGAAAAACAGACAAGGGCACTGGAACTATTGGCATATTTGATGGATC